>JABWBI010000420.1 GCA_013360565.1 Candidatus Sumerlaeia bacterium
AGCGCACCCGCGACGGCGGCGGCGATGACACCTCGGCGGAGCGCAGAGCCCATGCCTCAGCGGGATACGCCCTTGCCCCCGGGGTGGCAAGCGCCGGTGCTTCCGGCACGCCCCGGGTTGACGCCTTCGTTCGCGCGGCGCAGACTGTCTCCATGCGCGCGTGTCTCGCTCTGGCCCTGGCCGGGCCGGGGCCGGGGTCATCACCTTCAGCGACGTGACCGACTCCGTAGGCATGACCGCGCACCGGCGAGGCAGAGGATGTGCCTTTCTATCTTGAGAACGACGGTGACATAGACTTCATCGTGGTGGAATGATCTGAGCGCCGACGACCTCCTCTACCGCAACGACGGCACCGGCACTTCGAGGACATCGCCGCCGCCGCGGCGGTAAACGGACCTGATTCGGAAGTGGAGGCGCCGGGCACGGTGGCTGACTTCGACAACGACATGGACCCCGGCGCCTACGTGGCCACGTGGAACGCCCGCATCGGCGGCGAGTCTGCGGGTTATCTCTTCTTCAACGAAGTAGAGGTCTATGTGGATCGGAGCGCTCAGGCTGGCATCACGCTCGGCCTGAGCACTTACGCCTGCGCAGTGACCGACGCGAACGGCGATGGCTTTCTGGACATCTACGCGGTCAACGGCGACGATTTCGGCACGCGAGACACCCTGTATCTGAACAACGGCAACTCCAATCACTGGATCGAGATCGACCCTCGGAGCATCATCAGCAACCGGGACGCGATCGGCCTCAAAGCCTGGCTGACCGCTGGCGGCGTGACGCAGGTCCAGGAGCTCTACTCCACCACAGCACTCCCCTCTCTGCTGCACTTCGGCCTCGGGCTGAACACGACCGTGGAGCAGCTCGTGCTCCGCTGGCCGCGCTGGCTCGTCGAGACCTACACGGACCTTCCCGCCGATCAGGTCTTCCGCCCCGTCGAGGGCACTGTCGTGCCCTTCCCCGCCGCCGGGATGACCCTGCGCTGACGGCGCCCGGGCGTCGTGGAGGGCTGCGCGTCAGGCGGGGTCGCCCAGAATCTGCCCCAGGTGGTGCTCGAGATGCTTGACGTAGCGCTCGGCGAGGAAGGCGACGGTCATCGGCTGGCCGTCGTTGATGCCTGTGATGACGCAGGTGTGGCTCTCGCGGCCGACGGGGATGCGCTCGAGGAGGTGAAGGAGATGGCGGTTGAAGGCCGCCCAGAGCGTGACGATGTCCTCCCACGGCTCGCTCTGGTAGTCCTGCGCCGTGACCCAGTGGTCCTGGGCGTAGTCGGGGAAGAGGCAGCCGTCGTGGTGGGGCGCGAGGACGAGCCGGGCGTGATTGACGCGGCCACCGAGGCCGCGCGGGAGGCCCGCGCGACGGGGACATCGGCGGTCGGGGACATCGGCAATTCCCTGGCGTCGGTGTCGCCGATCGCATCGAGCGGATTGCGCGGGCTGGTGTTTCACGAGCTCATCGGCTTCCGGGACACCACCGGAGATCTGGTGGCGCGCACCAGGGGCGCACGGGAGGCGGCGTCACGGGTGAATGAGCGCGTCCGGGTGAGCCTGGCGCCCCATGCGCCGTACTCGGTCTCGCCCGAACTGTTCCAGGCCATTCGCGCGGAGGTGGACCGTAGTGAGATCCCGTACACGAGCGTCCACGTGGGGGAATCCGCCGAAGAGATGGAGCTGCTG
>JABWBI010000092.1 GCA_013360565.1 Candidatus Sumerlaeia bacterium
ACGCGGTCAGCGTGTACGGGAGCGCCTCCGACCGGGGACGCGCTCCCGGCGCGGACGTCCGCTTGACCAGCGCCACCAGGCCGGCGCGGCACGCCATGTCTCCGAGCTCTCCCTCGATCTTTGCCGCCGCTGCCTCGCTCCCGCTGGTCAGAAGTAGCACCCCGAACTCGCCGCCCAGCACGGCCATGCGCGACTCTTCGATGTTTCCCCCCGCCGCGAGGATAAACTCGCTCAGAGCATCCACCAGGCCCGGCCGGTCGGGCCCCAGCGCCGAGATCACGAGATGAACGGTCGCGGAAGTCATCGCCTTCTCCTCACAGCGTCCGCACGAGGCCGCCGTCGACCAGGATCATCTGGCCGGTGATGAACGTGTTGGCCCACGAGCCCAGCCACACGAGCGCCCGCGCGAACTCCCCGGGCGTGCCGTACCGGCCGATGGGGATCAGACTCTCATAGCTCTTCCGCACGGCCTCTGGAGTCGTGCCGCGCTTGTCCGCGATGTGAGCGTCGAGCTCCGCCACCCGGCCGGTGCTGATGCGCCCCGGGCAGATCGTGTTGACCAGGATGCCCTCCCCCGCCAGCTCGTTCGCCAGACTCTTCGCGAGCCCCGCCACCCCCGCGCGGAAGACGTTGCTCAGAATCAGCCCGTCGATTGGCTGCCGGCTCGACACCGACGCCAGACACACGATGCGCCCGCCGCCCCGGGGTCTCATCGCGGGCAGCGCACACCGGATCGCCCGGACCGCGCTCAGCAGGTTCAGCTCGAAGGCCCGCTGCCACGCCTCGTCCGCGAAGTCGCCGAAGGTGCCCGCCGGCGGCCCCCCTGCGTTCGTGACCAGCACGTCCACGCCCCCGTGGCGGCCGGCGGTGAAGTCGATGAGACCTTGCAGGTCCGCCGCCTTCGTCACATCGCACACCCGGTGAGACACCGCCTGGCCCGTCGTCGACCGGATCTGCGCCGCCGCCGCCTGCAGCGACGCCTCGCTCCGGCTCGCCAGCACGACCTGTGCCCCTTCGCGGGCAAACTCGGTGGCCGACGCGAGGCCGAGCCCGTGGCTGCTTCCAAGGACCACGGCCACCTTGCCGCTCAAACCCAAGTCCATGCTGTGGGCAACCTCCGTGTCGAACGTGATGAAAAGGGTACAGTACCCCGCCGCGCCATTCCCCCCTGAGCCGCGAGGACTGTCAAGCGAGGCCTGCCAGACTGCGGGCCCCTTTGGGCTTGCGCGGGCCGCGGCCGGAGGATACACCACAAGACCCGCGTTTGGATCGTTTCGACCTCCGCGGCGCCACGCACGGGTTGGGGACACATGACTGGACGCCCTCGCGAGAACGCCATCGGCTTCGCGCTCATCGCGCCCTTCGTCCTGTTCTTCACCGTCTTCCTCCTCGGACCCTTCCTCTACTCCTTCTGGCTCAGCCTCCACGAGGTCTCCATCTACTCCGATTGGTACGACCGCCTCGGGACGATGGACTTCGTCGGCCTGCGCAACTACGCCGAGCTCCTCTTCGACGACCCCGAGTTCTGGTGGTCGATGCTGATGACGCTCTACTACGCCGTCCTCACCATCCCCACCTCCATCGTCTTCGCCCTCGTCCTGGCCATCCTCCTCAACTCGCGCATCCGCGCCGCGGGACTCTTTCGCACCGGCTTCTTCCTCCCCCAGGTCGTGGACCTCCTCGTCGTCGGAATCATCTGGATGCTCCTCTTCAAGACCCCCGAGGGCGCGCTCGACCGCATCATCCGGAATGCGCTCGGCGGTCTCGGCGACAGCGGCCGGCTGAGCCTGTGCATGGCCGCCGGTCTCCTGCTCGCCGGGGCCTTCGCTCTCGTCGCCGGCACCTGGTCGCGCGAGCGTCTTCTCGCCGACGAGCAGGCCTCGTCGCGGCCGATGGCTGTTCTCCTCTCTCTGGCCTTCCTTGTGCCGCTCCTGCTCGGCGCGTCCTGGCTCACGGCGCGGCTCGCACCCGAGGCGGGGGCGGCGCCCGGCGGGGCGTCCGCTCAGGCCAAGGCCCTGAGCGTCGCCGTGACCCTCCTCGCCTCGTTGACCCTGGGCACGCTCGCGGCTCTCCTCCTGCGCCAGATCGTCGCCCTCGAGCGCCGGACCGGCAACGATCTCGTGCGCCACGCCCACTGGGCCACGCTCACTCTCATGCTCTGTGTCCCACTCGTTGTCGCAGCCACAGGCTTCAACCGCGCCGTCGTCACCCCCTTCTTCGCGCGCCAGCCTGTCGGCCTGCTCGACAACCCCGTCACCCTGCTCCCCGTCATCGCGCTCGTCATGGTCCTCAAGAACGTCGGCCTCGGGATGATTCTCTTCCTCACGACCATCCAGCAGATCCCCAAGTCCGTCTATGAGGCCGCCGAAGTCGACGGCGCCACCGCCCGCCAGCAGGCCTTACTCATCACACTTCCCCTCGTCCGCCCGATCATCCTCTTCCTCTCCATCACCGGGCTCATGGCCACCCTCAACGCCTTCACCGAGGTCTATGCCATGACCTTCGACTCCGGGGGCCCGCCCACTGACTTCCTCGGCGAGACCGTCCGCTCGGGCAAGCTCACCGGCTACTACCTCTGGACCAGCTTCCGCGACTTCTTCTATGGCCGCGCGGCCGCTCTCAGTTTCATCCTCATGGCCGTCGCGCTTCTCATCTCCGCCGCCAACGTCGCCGTGCTGCGCGAGCGCGAGCCCGCATGAGAGACTTCGACCTCCAGCCCCCGCCGCCCTCCGAGCGAGCACGCCGCCTCCGCGCCGCCGCCGGACGCATCGCCATCCATGTCGTCCTCGCCGTCCTCCTCCTGTGCGTCCTGTTCCCCCTGCTCTGGATGCTAGTCACCGCCTTCAAGCAGCGCGGCCGCGGCATGGAGCTCAGCCCCATCCCGCGGACGCTCGTCACCATCGAGGCCGAGCCGATCGTCCTCGCTCCCCCAGGCATCCGGGTCATCCCTGTCACCTTCGAGCTCGCCGACCCCGGCCGCCGGTGGTCGCGTGTCGTGGTCGCGGGCGACTTCAATGGCTGGGACGCCGGCGCCTCGCCGCTCATCTTCCGAGAAGGTGTCTGGGTTCGCACGTTCACCGACATCTCGCCCGGGCCCCATCCGTACAAGTTCGTCGCCGATGGAGAGTGGATGGCCGACCCCGGCAATCCCACCCGCGACGCGGACGGCAACTCGGTGATCACCATCGGCGAAGAGCCCGTGTTCAACACATCGGCTCCCGCCGACGCGACACGCATTGAGGGCGGGCGCCTTGTGATCGACTACGCCGCCCCGGGTCTCCGGGGCCTCGTCGCCGGGCTCCGCCTTCCCGAGGGAGACTGGACGAGCACGCCGCTGACGCTCGAGGGCGGCCGCTGGCACGGAGAACTCCCTCTCCCTGAGATCAGCGGCGCCGACGCTGTCTCGCTGCCCCGGCGCTATCAGCACCGCATCAGTTTCTCCGAGGCCTGGAGCCGGACCTACACGCTCTCGAACTTCCGCCGGATTCTCACCGACCCCGACTATCCGTTCGGCCGCTTCTTTCTCAACTCGCTCACCGTGGCCGCTGGCAGCGGCGCCGTCACGGTCATCCTGTGCCTCCTCGCGGGCTACGCGTTCGCCATCAAGCACTTCTGGGGACGCGAGGTCATCTTCTGGCTCCTCTTCGCCTCCATGCTCATCCCCGGCCTCGTCTTCGTGCTGCCCCAGTTCACCATCGTCAACGCCCTCGGCTGGCGGAACTCCTACCAGGGCATGATCCTCCCCCACGTCGCCAACGTCTTCGGCATGTTCCTCATGCGCCAGTACATCCGCACGCTCCCCGGCGACCTCTTCGCCGCCGCCCGCGTCGACGGCGCCACCGAGGTCCAGGTCATCCGCACCATCGTCATTCCCCTCGCCATGCCGATCATCGTCACGCTCTTTCTCCTCACTTTCATGGCCCAGTGGTCCAACTTCCTCTGGCAGCTCATCGTCAACTCGCCCGACTCGCCGCTGCGAACGCTTCCGGTCGGCCTCGCTCTCTTCCGCGGCCAGCACGACGTCGACTGGGAGCTCATGATGGCCGGCGCCTGCTTCAGCGTCGTGCCGATCACCATCCTCTTCATCGCCGCTCAGCGCTATTTCATCCAGGGCCTCACGGCCGGGGCGGTGAAAGGGTGATCCCCCGCCTCGCCGCACTCGCCGTCGCAAGTGCCGCGCTCGCCGCCTGCCGTCAGAGCGAGGCTCCGCCTCGCCTCGGCCCCGACGGCAAAGTCCACCTCATCTACTGGCACTCCTACAATCAGGAGGAGCAGGCCGTCTTCGATGATCTCGCGGGGCGTTTCGAGCGCGAGTACGCCGCGGCGAACCCCGATGCCCCGCCGATCGTGATCGATGGGCGGGGCGACACCAGGGGCTTCGCCGTGCCCTTCGACAACATGGACCAGCAGCTGCGCACGGCGGCCGAGGCTGGGGAGACGCCCGACCTCGTCCGCATCGACTACAACAAGATCCTCTCCCTGGCCTTCGGGCAGATCGCCGTGCCGCTGGAGACGCTCGACGCCTTCTCCCGCCTCTTTCCCGGCGAGACGCGCCAGACGCTGCGAGAGCGGTTCGTCGGCGCGGCCTACGACGCGTGCCACCTGTGGCGCCGCGGCGAGCAGCATCTGTACGCCCTCCCCGAGCAGGTGACATGCCTGGCTCTGTGCTGGAACCGCGCGCTCTTCCGCGCGCGCCGCCAGGCGATCGCCGACGAGGCGCGCCGCACGGGCCTCCCCCTGAGTCACGAGCGGGCCCCGCAGACCTGGGAGGAGTTCGAGGCCGTGGGGCGTGCGCTCACATGGACGGACGAGCGCCGCCGGCGCTTCGGCTTTGGCATGCGGGATTCGCTCTGGTTCGCGCTGCCGATTCTCAACGTGCACCACGCCGAGCTGATCCGCCAAGACCCAGCAACGGGGCACTTCTCGTGCGACCTCTCGTCCGATGCCCGCGTCATCGCCGCCCTCGACCTGATGCGCGGTTTCTACCAGGGCCGCGGCGGCCATCCGGGCTTCGAGGGCGGCGCCTGGAGTGCCGGCGCCGATCGCACCGACCGCGGCTTCGAGACAGGCACCTACGCCATGGTCCTCGAAGGGGTCTGGAACCTTCGCCGCTGGAACGACACGGGCCTCGACTACGGCGTCGCTCTCATCCCGCGCCTGAGCAGCGAGGAGGCCGAGCGCCTGGGAATCGCCCCCGAGGACAACACCTCGGCCACGAATCTCGGCGGTGCGGGCCTGGTGCTCATCCGGTCGGCCCTTGAGCGCGGAGTCGCCGACGAGGCCCTGGCCTTCATGCAGTGGTGGACCTCCGCCGGCACGCAGGCCGAGTGGTGCCGCGAGCTCGGCCAGATCCCTGTGAATCTCGGAGCCCAGGCGCAGCTCGAGGGCCAAGTGGACGAGCGGGCCGCAGGGTTCCTGGCGCAGTCGCGCTTCGCGCGCACAGGGCCCCCGGTGCCACTCTACGGAACGCTCGAGGTCACGATCTGGAATCCGAACATGGTCCGCGTCTTCCAAGGGGCTCTCTCCGCGCCGGAGGCTCTGGCACGCATCGAGGGCGGCATCCGCCGCGACATCCTCACGCTGGTCAACTGACCGGCCATCACTCCCCGCTCGCCGGCGCCGCCGTCAGCATCAGGCGATAGGGCCCCGTCGCATTCGGGCCGAACGAGGTCACCACCACCCGGTGAGGCCCCGTCTCGCTCAGTGTCAGAGCGATCCGCGCGTCCGCCGGACTCGTGAAGTCATCATTGACGGCCTCGATCGCCCCGCTGGGAGCGACCAGGATCAGATAGCCGTCCAGGCTCGGACTCAGCGGCGCGAGCCCTGGGACCGTGCTCGTCTCCGGCGACGCCGCGCCGGCGAAGTCGATCTGGATTGGCTCGCCCGCGACGCCGTCGAACACGTACCCGTCGCGGTGATAACCAACGCTCGCCCGCGAGCTCTCCGCCGGGAGCGCCGCGTTGTCGGCCTCCGTCAGCGTCCCGGTCACCGGGACATCGAATTCCAGCACCGCGTCCGCCGTGATCGGTTGATGGGTCATCCCCCCGGCGCGGCTTCCCGCCTCCGCAGGCGAGGCGCCCGTGTCGCCCGACGCCACCGTCAGCGTGTAGTTGCCTGAGGTGTTCGGTCCGTAGGAGGTCACAATGACCCGGTGGGGCCCCGGCGACAGGCCCGCCACGATCCGCGAGTCCCGCGTGCTCAGGTGGTCGTCATTGACGCCGACCACGCGCCCGCCGCCGTCGAGCAGGATCAGGTACCCGTCAAAATCGGAGGCGAGGTCGATCATCACCACCGCCGGACTCAGCACCGGCAGCGCAAAGCCGTCGCGCAGAAACTCCTCGCCGCCCCGCGGATCATCCGCGGCCAGCGGCACCGCGTCGCCCGGCACGAGCGTGCCCGTCACCGTCTGCCCCAGTGTGATCGGCGCATCCACTGTGCTCGGCGGCTGCGAGGCGCCGGCCGTCACCGTCAGCGTGTAGGTCCCCGTGATCCCCGTGCTGTACGTCGTCACCACGATCCGGTGCATGCCGCGCTGGCTCAGCGTCGCCGTGATCCGCGAGGTGGACGAGTTCCCCGCGTCGTCGTTGCGCGCCATCTCCACGCCGCGCGGGTCGAAGAGATAGAGGTAGCCATCGAAGCTGCTCACCAGCGTCACGTCCAGCGGCTGCCCCGGGAGGCCCTCGATCGTGAAGATGTCGCGGAAGTGTGCCGTCCCCCCCCGGTCGCACGGCCCGGGCATCGTCTCCAGGTCCTGCGACTCCAGACGGCCCTGAACCGGAATGCCATCCGCGCGGATCGCCGTCGCCGCGGGTGCGTTCCCGCCCGCGAGGCAGAGCCCGGCCAGCAGTGAGCGAAGATGTCGGCAGCGGCAGGGCATGGCATCCACCCGCCTCACCTTCCTCCACTTCGCCCTCCGCGTCAATTGGCCAGAGGCCGTGATGCCGAGCCCCGGCGCGGCGGGCTCACCGGATCACCAGTGTGATCCCCTCCGTCTCGCCGCCCAGCAGATCGACGCCCTCGGCCCGCACGGATGTCACGGCGCCGCCGTCGTCCGGCACGAAGTGGATCGCCGCCGCCTCCGACGGCGCAAGCGCCCGGAGCCGCAGCCGCGCGATCACGCCCCCCGCCAGCGGCCGCGCCCGGCTCAGACCCATGTGGTACTCGGCCCGCCCCTCACCCGCGAAAACCTCGTTGCGCAGATGGCGGTCGAACGGAAAGGCGCCGTGAAACGGCTCGTCGAGCAGGTTGATCCCGCGCGTGATCCAGTTGTCGCTCCGCGGGGGATAGCCGCCCTCGGCGAGATCGACCGGCTCGAACAGACGCGGATCGAAGCGCAGCGTGAACACCACCTCGTCGAAGGCCTCGGGCTTGGGATTGAGCAGCACGACGTCGAGGTCGACACTCTCGCCCACGCGCACCGAGTGCGACGGCGCCGACAGGCGCAGCGCCAGACCCGTCGGTTCGCTCGGGCGCCCGGTCAGGGGGCCCGTCAGCAGGTGATCGAGCCCGCCCGCCTCGATCGCCACGTCCGTGTTGACCGTCCCGTCGTGAGCGTCCTCGGGCGTTCCCAGCAGGTCGTACCCTCCGTCGAGCCGAAGCATCGTCCCGCCGTCGGGGCCGGCGACGACCTCGATGAGCGTCCGCCGCACTGGCGCCAGCGCCCGCCACTCGATGGTGATGAGCTCGAAGCCGTCGCTCTTCTCCACGCTCGCCAGCTGCGCCTCGTAGCGAATCCACCCCTCCGGCAGACTTGAGGTCAGACTCGGCGCCGCCCTCGTCAGAGGACGCAGCTTGTGATCGGAGACTCGCAGCGGACGCAGAAGCTCCGGATCATAGCGCACCAGGAGCCGAAGCTCATTGAAGCCCGCCCCGCGGGAGTTGTGCACCAGCAGCGCCGTCGTGAAAACCTCGCCGGCATCGGCCGACACATTCAGGGGATCGCTGACGATCTCCAGACCCGCCCGCGCCGTGCGCCCTCCCGGCGAGGTGCCCGCCGGCGCGGTCATGCCCGGCGGCGTGTAGGTGGCGGCCTGCGGCGTCCATCCGCCCTGTTGAATCTGCATCGCCATCATCTGCTCGGCCTGCATCGGTGACAGCTGGTTCGGGTCGACCTCCGAGCTCTCCATCAGGCTCAGCGAGTACGTGCCCCCCGTGCCCGGGCTGAACGAGGTCACCACGATCCGGTGAGGCCCGCCTGAGCCGAGCGTCGCGATGATCCGTGATGTGTTCACCGACCCGAAGTCGTCGTTGCTCACGAGCACCGTCCCCCGGGTGTCCACCAGGTAGAGGTACCCATCGAAGTTGCAGGCGAGGTCGATCGTCACCGACTGCCCCGACCGCGCCCGGAAAACGAACCCATCGCGGAAGTAGTCCGGCGTCCCGCGCTGTTCGGGCAGGACGGCCGCGTCGCCCATCTCCAGCGTCCCCTGAATCGTCTGGCCCAGGCGGATCGTCTGGTCGCGCGAGGGCTCGGCGTCGCTCTGGATCTCGCTGACGGCGAGCGTGAACTGGCCCCCCTGGCCCGCACTGAACGACGTGACGATCACGCGGTGGGTCCCTGTCTGTGTCAGCATGGTGCTGATGCGCGACTGGCTGGTGCTCTGAAAGTCGTCGTTGCGGGCCACCTCGACGTCGCCGGGGCCGTACAGGATCAGGTATGCGTCGAAGGCGGACTGGAGATCGATCTGGACCATCCCCGGACGGCTGACCGAGAAAGTGAAGCCCTCGCGGAAGAACGCCGCCCCTGACCGGTCATCGCTCGCCGGGATCGGCTCGATGTCCGCCGCATCCAGCACGCCCTGAGTGGCAGGGGCCCCGGGCGTGATCGATGTCGACGCGGGGAGCCCCGGGGCGAGCGCAAGCGCCGCCAGGGACCAGGCGATGAGGTCGCGTGTGGGAGTTGTCATCGGAATCTCAACGGAGGGTTGCCCGCACCCGGGGCCGCCCGGTCACCTCGCTCGGGAGTCCACCCTGAGTAGACACCGGCAGGCAACGAAAGGTTGACACCGTGTCGTCACAGGCGCGGCGGCGAGGCCGGTTCCATCGGCGAGGGCCCCCCCGTCGTGATCAGCGTCAGCGTATACGAGCCCGTGCCCGAGGGGCCGTAGGAGGTCACGACGACCCGGTGCTCCCCGGTCTCGCGCAGGAGGGCGGCGATCTGCGACTGGCGGCTGCTGAACACATCCCCAGGCGCGAGCGTCTGTCCGGATGGACCCAGATTGTCGTGGTTGAACTCCACGATCGTCCCCTCGCCATCCAGAAGGTACAGCGCCGCGTCGAAGTCGCTCGTCAGAGCCAGGAACACCGGCTCACCCGCCTGGCCCGCGAAGCGGTATCCGTCACGCAGATGCCCCGGCCCCGCCCGCACGTCATTCGACGGAAGCCAGGCCATGTCGCCTGCCGCGAGCGTCCCGTGGACCGGCCTCCCCGCCACCAGCGGCAAATCCTCCGCGGCAACCGGAGCCGCCGGCACCAGGTCGAGCCGAAGCGCGTAGCTCCCCGTGAAGCCGGGCGCGCTCGATGTGACGATCAGGCGGTGCACCCCTGCGGACGCCAGCGTCGCCGTCAGCTGCGACGATGTGAGTCCTCCCTCGTCGTTGTTCTCGGCGAGGACGCGGCCATCCGGTCCTTCGAGGATCAGGTACGCGTCGAAGCTCGCGAGCAAGCTGGCGCGGACCGTCTCCCCGCGGGCGGCGTGGAAGCGGTGGGCGGCGCGGGCGAAGCCGGGCCCCGAGCGCTCATGGGAGGCGTCGAGGGCGGCA
>JABWBI010000093.1 GCA_013360565.1 Candidatus Sumerlaeia bacterium
GCTTCAGCGGCACAGCGGCCCTCGCGCTCATGGTTGCGCTCTGCGTGGCCGCCGCGCTGCGCCCCGGCGCCGATCTCTTCGCCCCTGCCACGCTCTTCACGGGGGTCTGGACGCTGTGCGCCGCCATCGGGTCGATCATCGTCAGCGTTCAGCAGTCACCATGGAATGCGACGACGTGGGCCTGTGTGGTCCTCGCGCCGGTGGCCTTCTGGATCGGCGACGTGTGCGGCCGCCTCCTGAGTGGTTCCGCCGGCGAGGCGCTTCCCGATCTTCCCCGCCGCATCGCGCCCTGGCCGCTGCGCCCGGCAGTCGTGGCGGGCGCGGCCTGGTGGCTCGCGGCGTTCGCGCTCTCGGTCTACGAATTCCGCACGCTCACCGGCGGCATCCCCCTCTTCAGCACCGACTGGGAGCGCGTCCGCATGGCCGGCAGCGAGGGCTACATTGGACGTGTCATCCACGCCATCGCCTACTCCGGCATTCTCCTCGCCATCGTCACCCAGGTGGCCCTGCTCTCGCAGCCGCGCCTCCTCTGCGCGAGGACGGTGCCGCTCATCGTCCTGTGGCTCGCAGCCCTCGGCCTCGCCGCGCTCTGGGGCTCGCGCCACACGCTCTTCTATCCCGCCGCCGCGGCGGCCGTCTCGTTTCACTGCACGCGCCATCGCCTCGGTCCGCTCCGGATCGCTGTCCTCGCCGCCGCAGGTTTCGCCTTTCTCGCGGCCGTGCAGTTCCTGCGCCAGTCGGCCGCCTGGAGCAGCCAGGAGGATGTCACATGGCTCGACGTGCTCCGGGACATCGGCTACGCGGGATGGCCGCCGATCCTCGCGCAGGTCCATCAGACCGTGGCCATCAACTTCGAGATCTTCCGCCAGCTGACCGAGACCATCCCCGGTCTCGCCCCCTATCACCTCGGGGCCTTCACCTTTCACTGGCTCCACAGCCTCCTGCCTGGAGCTCAGCCGACTCTCGCGCAGTGGCAGAACGAGTTCTGGGCGACCGGCTTCCACGGGTCGCTCACCTCGACGCACATGGGGCCGCTCTACGCCGACTTCGGCATCGCCGGCGTCGTCCTCTGGACGGCCGCCTTCGCCGCCGTCATGCGATGCCTGTATGTCTCCCTCCGCCGTGCGCCGACCCCCGCCAAGGTTGTCTGGTTCTCCTTTTTCACGACCCAGATGATCGTCATGCCCTACGACAACACCCTCGTGAAGCTCGCCACCGTTCTGAGCCTGCTCATTCTCTGGGCGGGGATCACCGCCATGGGAGGACGGCGCGCCGAGCCCCCTCCACCGTTGACGGCGCGCCCGGGCTCCGCTTGACTGGTCTCTCCCATGGGTGAGCAAGTCCTCGTCACCGGCGGCGCCGGCTTCATCGGCTCGCACCTCGTCGATGCCCTCCTCGAGCGCGGCCACGCCGTGCGCGTCTACGACAACCTCTGCTCTCAGGTCCACGGAGACGAGGGGACCATCCCCGCCCATCTCAGCCCGGACGCGGAGTTCATCAAGGGCGACGTGCGCGACATCGACACGCTGCGCCGCGCCCTCACCGGAGTCGACGTCGTCTTCCACAAGGCCGCGGCCGTCGGTGTCGGTCAGTCGATGTACCAGATCCGCGAGTACACCGAAGTCAACACCCTCGGCGCGGCCAACCTGCTGCAGATCCTCGCCGAGGGCGGCCACCGCGTCCGCAAGGTCATCGTGGCCTCCTCCATGTCGATCTACGGCGAGGGGGCGTACCGCCACCCGCAGGGACACCTCGTGCTCCGTCCGGGCCTGCGCCCCGCGCGGCAGCTCGCGCAGCACGACTGGGCAATGCGGGACGCCGGTGACGGCGCCGCCCTCGAGCCGGTGCCGACGCCCGAGACGAAGCCTTTGGAGCCCAACTCCATCTACGCCATCAACAAGCGGGACCATGAGGAGATGGTCCTCTGCGCCGGTGTGGCCTATGGTTTCTCCGCCGTCGCACTCCGCTACTTCAACGTCTATGGGCCTCGCCAGGCGCTCTCCAACCCCTACACGGGCGTGATGGCAATCTTCTCGGCACGCTACCTCAACGGCCGCGCACCGGTCATCTTCGAGGATGGCCAGCAGACGCGCGACTTCGTGCACGTGAGCGACGTTGTCCAGGCCAACCTGCTCGCCATGGAACGGGACACCGGACCCGCCGCGGCCTTCAATGTGGGGACGGGTGTCTTCACCCCGGTGCTCACCGTCGCAGAGGAGCTTGCGAAGCTGCTCGGCTTCGAAGAGCCACCGGACATCCCCGGCCAGTTCCGCGCGGGTGACATTCGCTCCTGCGTCGCGGACATCTCGCTCGCCCGGGAGCGCCTCGGCTTCGTTCCCTGCGTCAGCCTGGCCCAGGGCTTGAAGGAGCTCGTCGGCTGGGTCCAGGGGCAGTCCGCCGAGGACCGCGTGGACGAGGCCGTTGCCGAGCTCCGCCGCCGTGGTCTCGCGGGCTGATTTGCCCGGCGCCAGTTGACAATCGGAGGCGCGGCAGGGTACGCTGAAACTGGTTTCCGGGGGGAAATCTGGCTCGCCGCCTGGAGGGCGTGTCATGACAGGGGTTTCGCCCGAGCGCATGGGTGGTGACGCGGAGCCGACCGTCTCCGTGATCCTGACGACATTCAATCGCCGCGAGCTCGTCCAGCGTGCGATGGAGAGCGTGCAGGCGCAGGTCTACCGCGACTGGGAGCTCTTGATCATCGACGACGGCTCGACCGACGGCACGGCACAGGCCATTCTCCCCGCGGTGCTCGACGACCCCCGGCTGCGCTATCACGCGTGGAAGAACCAGGGCCTCGCCCCAGCCCGCAACTGGGGCCTCGCCGCGGCCCGCGGCACGTTTGCCACGTTCCTCGACAGCGACGACGAGTACACGCCGGACCACCTGGGCCGCCGCATCGGCAAGTTCATGCTCGACCCCGCGCTCGATGTCGTCCACGGAGGCTACCAGATCATCGGACCCGAGGGGTCGGACATGGTTCCCGACATGGAGGACCCCACGCGCCTGATCCCCATCAGCCAGTGCATCGTGGGTGCCACGCTCTTCGGCAAAACCGAGGTTTTCCGCACCGTCGGCGGCTTCCGGTCCGTCTACGGGACCGACGCCGATCTCTTCCAGCGCCTGCGGGCGCGCCGCTTCCAGATCGGCGAGGTCACGACGCCCACCTATCTGTATCACCGCGACGTCCCCGACTCCATGTGCGACGCCGTCAAGGCGGCCCACGGCTCCGAGCCGCAGGCCCTCGAAGAGACGCCGGAGATCGAGTTCAGCCTCTGACCCTCACGGCAGATCGAGGAAGATCAAGTCCGCGTCCTCGAGCGCCGTCAGCCCATGCGCCGGTTCGTCCGCCAGCCGGGCCTGGTCACCCGCCCCAAGCGTCCGTCCGGCGAGCTCGACGCGGCCGGCGATCACGAAGAGGTAGCCGCGCCGCCCCGTCCCGTCAGGCAGTGTGAGACGCTCGCCGAGCCGCGGCGCGGCGAGCTGGATCGTCACGTCCTGATCGATCGGCAGCGTGCCCGGAACCGAGCCGTCCGAGACCACCGGCGTCCAGGCGCCTGCCTCGCGCTCGAACAGCCGCTGCGCGTAGCGCGGGTCCAGACCGCGCGTCCGCGGACGGATCCAGATCTGAAGTAGCCGGAGCGGCTCATCCGGTGACGGGTTGAACTCCGAGTGCAGGATACCGCGCCCGGCGGACATCACTTGGACCTCGCCAGGGCGGAGCACGCCCTCGTTGCCCTGGCTGTCGCGGTGGCGAATCGCGCCCTCGAGCACGACCGAGATGATCTCCATGTCCCGGTGGGGGTGAAAATCGAAACCTCGCCCCGGCTGCACGGTGTCGTCGTTGAACACCCGCAGCGGCCCCCACTCCACATTGCTCGGGTCGTGATAGTCCGCGAAGGAGAAGTGAAGGCGAGTCTGGAGCCATCCGTGGTCGGAGAGATGGCGTTGCTCGGAGGGGATGACTTGGATCACGGGGTCGCTCCTGATGGTGTACAGATACTTGTTTCAACAAGTGTCGTGCCAAAAGCGCGTCAGTTGCCCCCCTCCCGGGCCAGATCCAGCAGCCGGCTCAGCTGGCGCAGCCGTGCAGGGCCCATGTGCTCGAGCTGCCGCCGGTGAAGCTCGTGGATCGGTTCGTCCAGCGGGCCGAGGACGCGCAGCCCCTCCTCCGTGATGTGCACGTGGATCACCCGCCGGTCCTCGGTGTCGCGTTCGCGGCAGATGAGGTCGCGCGCCTCGAGCCGATCGAGCAGGCGCGTGATGTCCGGCACCCGCGTGATCAGTCGCTGGCCCACCTCCGTGCACGACAGCCCGCGTCGTCCCGCCCCGCGGAGTATGCGGAGGATGTTGTACTGGGTGGGGCTCAGATCGTGCGCGCGCAGGAACTCGGCGAAGGGCCGCTGGAGCGCCTCCGCCGTCACCAGGATGTTGACGTGCACTTCCTGCTCGAGGCTCGTGAAGGGCTTCGACTGTCTGAGGGCCTGGAGGAGCTTCTCTGTCATGGGGGAGAGAGGATGGGGGGCGGCGCAATTGCATGTCAAGACAGAATCTGTTACTGCGGACAATTTGTCCCGCCTCGAGCCGCCCCTGAGCCGTTCTGGCGCACCCCTCAGGTGAACGACACCTTCGGCGCCTGGCGCTCCCCGGCGGCCTCGATCTCGAAGAACTCGCGTTTCTCGAACCGGAACATCCCCGCGACGATGTTCGCCGGGAACGACTCGATGCTCGTGTTCAGGCGCTGCGTCTCGTCGTTGTAGAACTGCCGCGCAAACGCGATCTTGTTCTCTGTCGCGCTCAGCTCCTCCTGCAGCCGTGCCATGTTCTGGTCAGCCTTCAGATCGGGGTACGCCTCGCTCACCGCGAACAGGCTGCGCAACGTCGACGTGAGCATGTTCTCCGCCGCGGCCTGCTCCTTCACGCCCTTCGCGTCCATCGCCACCTGCCGCGCCCTGATCACGTTCTCCAGCGTCTCGCGTTCGTGCTTGAGATACCCTTTCACGGTCTCGATCAGATTGGGGATCAGGTCGTAACGGCGCTTGAGCTGAACGTCGATCTGGCTCCAGGCGTTCTCGACGCGGTTCTTGAGCGCCACGAGGCCGTTGTAGGTGACGATCAGCCAGATGACGACGAGCAGCACGATGCCGCCGATGATGAGTCCTGGGATCACGCCGCACCTCCGCGGGTTGAGTTCTCGACTCCCCTCTCTTACGGCCTGTCTGCTGGACTTTGCAAGCCCCGCCGTGGACAATCCCCGTGCCCATGCGCGTCCTCTACTTCCACACGCTCCGCCAGGTCTGCGGCCGCGACGCCGATGAGATCGCCGACCCGCCCGCCACCGCGGGCGCGCTGCTCGATCTCCTCATCGCGCGCCACCCGGGGCTCGCGCCCCACGAGCCGACGCTGCTGATCGCGCGCAACCATGAGTTCGTCGGGCGCTCCGAACCCCTCGACCCTGCGGACGAGGTCGCCCTGATGCCCCCCGTGAGCGGAGGCTGACGTTGGCGGCCGACTGGATCGCGCTCGTCCCGGGGCCACTCGATCAGGACGCGGTCACGCGTCACCTCGACGTCGCCGAGGCCGGCGGCCGGGTCACCTTTGCCGGCCACGTTCGTCCACGAGAGGATGGGGTGAAGATTGCCGGTCTTCACTATGAGCACTATCCCGCCATGGCGGTGCACCAGATGGAGCACCTCGCCGCCGAGCTCCATGCGAAGTGGCCCATCGTCCGGCTCGCGATGGTCCACCGGACCGGCCCCGTGCCCGTCGGCGAGGCCGCCGTGATCATCGGCGTCGCCTGCCCGCATCGCCGCGAGGCCTTCGCCGCCTGCGAGGCGGCCATCGAGCGGCTCAAGCAGATCGTCCCCATCTGGAAGGGCCCCGCCAGCTGACCATCCCTCGCCACCCGGGCGATTTTCCCCGGAAGCGGAAAGCCGTCTGACGCACGCCCCAATAGGCGTTGACACTCCCGGCACCATCCCCGATGACAGAGGGGAGTGGACCCCATCGGGGCGAGCGCCCCGAGTTGGCCCGCGGCCCAGCCGCGCCGGTCCAGGCTAGAAGGAGAAGGCCCCCATGGCAGACGTCGGTGAAAAGTGGGAAGACAACGTCGCTGGCCCCTGGTACGTCGACAAGTCGTGCATCCTGTGCAGCCTGTGCGTTGATCTGGCCCCGAACAACTTCAAGGAGAGCGAGGCCGGAGACCACGACTTCGTCTACAAGCAGCCCGAGACTCCCGAGGAGGAGGCCGCCTGCCAGGAGGCCCTCGAGCAGTGCCCCGTCAACTGCATCGGCAATGACGGCTGAGCGCTCTGAGGTCCCGTCTCATGTGCTGAGGCCGCCTCCGTTGCGGGGGCGGTCTCGCGCTTTTTCGGGCTGACAGCCGCCCCGTCCCACGGCATGGTCGGCGGGCCATGCGTCTGCCGGTCTTGTCGCTCCTCGCACTCCTCGCGGCACCTGCCGCCGCCAAACCTCCGTTTCCCACCGCGGCGAGCCAACTCGGCGTTGGCGTTCCCGGTGCGTGGATTCCCGGTCTCCGCGCGAGCGACTTCGCGGGCCGCTCGATTGCCGGGGCGGGGGATGTCAACGGCGACGGCGTCACCGATCTGATCATCGGCGTCCCTCAGGCCGACAACATCTCCGGCAACAACGCCGGCGGCGCCCATCTCGTCTTCGGCCACCCCGCCGATGTTGGCCTCGGCGCGGGTGGATACATCGACCTCACCGCCGTCGCTGTGACGTTCCAGGGCAGCGGCACCGGCGCCATCGCCGGGCAGTCCGTCGCCGGGGCCGGCGATGTCAACGGCGACGGCTTCGGGGATCTTCTCATCGGCTCGCCCAGCACCAACTCCTCTGTCGACCGCCCCGGTTCGGCCTTCCTCGTCTTTGGGCGCGCGTCGTGGCCCGCCGTGCTCAGTCTCGCGGCGCTCTCCTCGGGCGAAGTGCGCCGCTGGGACGGCGCGGCCAACGACGACCGCTTCGGCGTCAGCGTCGCCGCCGCGGGTGACGTCAACGGTGACGGGTTCGACGATCTCCTCATCGGCGCTTCTCACGCCGATCCCGCTGGCCGGGCCAATGCGGGCGAGGTCTATCTCGTCTACGGCGGCCCCACTCTGCCGGTCTCCGGTGTGCTGGCCAGCGCCGATGCCGCCGCGCGTGTCCGAGTCCTGGGCATCGATCCCGGAGATCACGCGGGCATCAGCGTGGCGGCAGCAGGTGATGTGAACGGTGATGGCCTCGATGACGTGCTGATCGGCGCCAACGCCGCCGCCGGGGGGGCGGGCGAGGTCTCGCTCCTCTATGGCTCGGCCTCGGGTCTGGGTGCGGGCGGTGTCTTCGATCTCGCCTCCATCAACGGAGCCAACGGCGTCCGCTTCACGGGCACTGCTCCGGCCGACAATGTCGGCGACAGTGTCGCGGCCGCCGGAGACGTCAACGCCGATGGCTTCGGCGACCTGATCATCGGTGCCTCCCGCGCCGCTCCTGCCGGTCTCACCGAGGCCGGTGAGGCCCACCTGATTCGGGGCCCCTTGCCCGCTGCCGCCGACATCAGTTTGGCCGCTCTCGGGGCCTCTGGGCTGACCCTTCAGGGCGTCGCGCCCGGCGACCGCACGGGCCTGGCCGTGACCGGACTCGGCGATGTGAACGGCGACGGCTTCGGCGATGTGATGGCGGGTGCGCCGTTCGCCACCGGCACGGGCGATGCCCATGCTCTCTTCGGTCTGGCTTTCCCCGCCAGCGGTGCACTCAATCTCGGCCTACTCAACACGCTCACGGGACTGCGCATCGACGGCCACGGCGCTGACGCCCGGTTCGGCAATGCCACCGCAGGCATCGGCGATGTCAACGGCGACGGCTTGGCCGACTCCGCCGTCTCCGCCTATCTCGAGCGCGTCGGCGGCCTCTCGTCGGTCGGGCAGACGTATCTGCTCGCCGGCTGGCGCATCTCTTCCCAGGCGACCGCCCGCTCCCGCGCCGGCACGTCTCCCACGCCGCGCCGATGGGTTGGCGCGGTCCGCGACGGTGCCGATCCGTGGGGGCCCGTCCGCACCGCGCTCCGGCTGCTCGATGGGGCCGGGCCGAGTACACAGTCTGTCACACTCACACAGGGCACGGTGAGCGGGCCCGGCCTCCCCGGGGCTCTGCCCATGCGGTGGGAGATCGCCACGGACCGGGCTGGGCTCACCAGCGCTGAGCTGATGCTTCACTGGGCCGCTGACGACTCGCGCGGGTTCGATGAGACCGCCTTCCAGGTCTTTCAGGCTCCCGCCCCTGGGGGCCCCTGGTCAGCGCGGCCGACGACTCTCGATTTCCAGCGAAACACGGCTGCGGCCTCTGTCTCCAGCCTCGGTCATTTCGCCCTCGGCGGCGCGGTCCACTCGGCCCAGTCGCTCACGGACCGGCTGCTCGGCCTCGTACCGAATCCCGCCGGTGTGCAGGACAGCGACGACGTGAATGCCGACGGGCGCGTCGACGCCGCCGACGTCGCCACGCTCGTCAACCTCGGGCGCTGAGCGTCACCCGCGCCGCAGCCACATTTCCCACAGCGGCACGGTCAGCAGCGGGATCAGTCCGAGGCCCATCATCACGCCCCCCGCGAAGACGCCCACCGCCCAGGCCGGGCTGACCAGCGCGGTCAGCCACCAGCACGACAGGTCGATCATCGTTCCCAGCAGAGGCAGCACCATCCCGATCACCTTGATGCCTGTGGCCGCGTGCGTCAGCCACAGGGCCGTTCCCAGAAGCACGAGGAAGACGGGAATGCTGAGCGCGTGCTGGTGCGTGACCAGGGCCAGCTGCGCGACGGTCATGGCCTGCCCCGGCTGGGTGACCGGCCTGATCTGGTCGAAGTCGCCGAGGATCGGCATGCGCACGCCGTCGGCTGTCGCATGGCAGCCCAGACAGCGGCTCTCGAAGATCGGCAGCATGCGCGCGCGGTAGATGTCCTCGGGGGCGCCGCCCTCGATCCAGCCGAGGACCTCGGCTCTCTCCTCGCCACTGATGTGCATCGCCATCACGCCGCCCGGCGAGATTGCCCGTGCCAGGCGCGACTGCCGCGGGTTGCCCGCGAAGTGCCACTGAACATCGCGCAGGCTCGGCGGCCCCGGGACGCCGTCCTCGCGTCCCACGCGCTCCATCAGATTGATCTGCGCGCTGACGAAGCCCAGCGCCACGCAGAGCAGGAACAGTGTCGTCATCAGCCTCATCGGCAGCGACGCCTGGCCCAGGGTGAAACCCTCCGGACCCGGACTCACATTGCCCTCCGCAGTATCGCCACCCAGCTGGAGACCAGTGTCCCGCCCTCGAGCAGGGCGCCGCGGGACAGGTAGGCGCCAGCGTCCTGGCGCAGCAGCATTTCGGTGCCTCGCAGCTCGCGCCCCTCGGCCTCGAAGACGGAGATCAGCGCGTCCTCCACGAGGGCGAAGTGTCCTCGCAGCCTGCCGAGCACGGGGTTCTGCGACGTCCAGTCCATCGTCGGCTCGTGTCCCATGAAGGGCCTGATCTCATAGTGATTCTCCAGGCGCATCCCCGCGGGCTGCACTTGCAGGTACCCGTCCAGCCGCCACACCCACGGCTCATGCGAGACCCGCGTCTCGCCGGCGAACGGTGCTCCCGGCTGCCCGGGGAGAAGCAGGCGGCCCTCCACGCTCCACAGCCCCTCTTCCAGTAGGAACGTGTGCTCGGGCATCAGAGGCGAGCGCCCGTGCCGGTGCCGGCGCTCGCCGGGCCGCCGCGCCACGCCTCGAGCGT
>JABWBI010000094.1 GCA_013360565.1 Candidatus Sumerlaeia bacterium
GGTCAGCGTGCGTGCCCGGGACGCCCATGAGCGCGTCCGGCGCACACAGGACGGTGCGCCCCTGTGAGGCGATCTCGAGGGCCTTGTCGATGACGCCGGGGGGAACCATCGCGGCCGGGGTCAGCGCGCCATGCACGGTGTGGATGCCCGGCTCAAGGCGGGAGGGCACACAGGCCTCCATCTTCTCGGGGCCGATCAGCAGCACCGTCCAGCTGCGAATGGCCGTGCCCGGGGCCGGACGCGAGCCCGGCGTGTCATCGTCCGTCGCTGTCATGGGACACCTCCTTCAGTCGCGGCGGAACTCGCGGATCAGCTCGCCGCGGGTGTCCCGCAGGCGGACGATCAGTGGCATCTCGCCCGGCAGGCTGTGCGTGGCGCAGCCGAAGCAGGGGTCGTAGGCGCGGAAGGCCATCTCCACCATGTTGAGGATGCCCTCGGTCACCTCACGCCCCTTCGTGATCAGGCTCTTGGCCGCCCGCTGGATCGACAGAGTGATCGGGCCGTAGTTGTTCGTCGTCCCGACGATCAGATTGCACATCGTCACGAGTCCGCGCTCGTCCGTGCGGTAGTGATGCGTCAGTGTGCCTCGGGGCGCCTCGACGCAGCCGACGCCCTCGGTGGGGACGGCCGTGGGGATCACGCGCGTCTCAGGGCTCGTGATCTCGGGGTCGCAGGCCAGCTCCAGGCTCCGCTCGGCGGCGCACATCAGCTCGATGATGCGTGCCCAGTGAATCGCCAGCCGGGCATGCACCGGCCTCTTGCCCGACCGGTCGCCCGTGAGCGTCTCGAAGTACCGCTCGTACTCCGCCTGGGCGAGCGGTGTCGGCATGCCGTCGGACACGTTGAGCCGCGACTGCGGGGTGGCCGTGTAGAGACCGGAGTCTTTGCCATCGACGAAGCCCTTCCACCCGATCCGCTTGAGGTACGGGTACTTGAGATAGGTCCACGGCTCGACGTGCTCGGCGATGTGCTCGCGGTAGTCCTGCGGCTCATACTTGCAGAGCTCGACGCCGCCGGGATCGACCACGCGGACTTTGCCGTGATAGAAGTTGACCTGATTGCGATCATCCACGAGACCCATCGAATAGGTCTCGTGACGGTAAACCGGACCCGTCACGAGATCCACGTACTCGGGATTGCCGAGCACGATGTCTTCGAAAACCTTGAACGTGAACTTGGCGAACTCGATGTTCCGCCGGGCGTAGTCCTCGCACCTGCGGCGCTCCTCCCCGGTCAGGACCTTTTGGATGCCCCCCGGCAGGCACGTGACCTGGTGGATCTTCTTGCCGCCGAGCATCTCGATGATCTCCTGGCACCGCGCGCGAAGCGCGATCACCTGCTTGCCCGCGTCGAGGCCGACCTTCCGAATCACGCCGAGGATGTTGCGCTCGGCGGGGGGAGCCGCCGGGCCGAGCACGAAGTCCGGCCCTCCGAGCGCGTAGAAGTGCACCGTGTGATCGGCGGTGTAGAAGAAGCTGTAGAGCATCTCACGGAGCTTTTTGGCCGCCGGCGGCGGGTCCACGTGGTACACCGCGTCGCAGGCCTTCACGCTCGCCATGTGGTGCGCCTCGGGGCAGACGCCACAGATCCGCGTCGTGATGCGGGGGAGCTCCTCGACGGGCCGGCCGACGCAGAACTGCTCGAAGCCGCGGAGCTCGGGGATCTGGAAGTAGGCGTTCTCGCACTCGCCCTCGTCGTTGACGAAGATGTCGACTTTGCCGTGCCCCTCGAGGCGCGTGATGGGATCGATCGTGTAGCGTCTCATGTCACGCCTCCCGGTCACTGTCCGCCACGGCGACGCGCTGCATCGTCGAGTGCGCGAGGCTGAAGCGGTAGAGCGTGCCGACGGGGTCGACAATCCCATCGAGGATCCGGTCGATCTCGGCCGGGTCCTCGCTGTCGATCACCGAGGCGAGCGCCGACACCATCTTCGCGCCCTGATCGCGCGCTCCGCCGGGTGCTCCGTAGCACCCGCGGCAGGGAACGCCCGCGATGACGCACTTCGCGCCGCAGCCGTCGCGCGTGGCGGGACCGAGGCAGAGGATGCCCTGATCGAGAAGGCACTCGTGTGAGCCGGGGATGATCTCGTGTGGCCGCACGAAGCGCGTGATGCGCTTCTCGCGCCGCTCTCGTGGGCATTCGTCGCAACAGGTCTTGCTGCCGGCGCCCAGCACCGCTCCGCGCGGTGGCAGGGGCTTGCCGCTCTTGAGGATGTCGATGACGGCCTCGATGACCTTCCACGCCTGGTCCGACTGCGGCGGGCACCCGGGAACAAAGTAGTCGACATCCACCACCTGGCCGAGCGTCTTCACCGTGTTCCAGAGGGACGGAATGGTGATGGCCCCCTCGGGCATCCGCGTCTCCGTCTGGGGGGTCAGTCCCTCGGGGTTGTCGGTCGAGGGGGACTGGCGATACACGAAGTCGAAGATGGCGGCCCGCGAGGTGGTGTTCGCAAGACCCGGGATGCAACCCTCGTGAGCACAGGAGCCGTAGGCGACGAGCACTTTGGACTTGCGGCGGAGGAGCTTGGCCATGTGCTCGTTCTCCGACGTGCGGATCGCGCCGTTGAAGAGCGTCACGGTGATGGCGCCGTCCTCCATCGCCTCCACGTCCTTGGTCTTGAAGTCGGCGATGCACGGGAAGAAGACGATGTCGAAGGCGGCGTCGACGTCGAGGATGTGCTCCTCGATGTCGAGGATCGAGATCTCGCAGCCGCCGCACGACGCGGCCCAGTACATGGCGAGGGTGGGCTTGCCCGTCATGATGCCACCTCCTGTGGCTCGGTCAGCATCTCCTCCCCGGAGATGCGGCCGCTCCAGTTCAGCGGCCCGAGCCGGCGAACCGTCTCCGTGAACTCCGTCGTGTAGCGTGCCCAGTCCTCACCCTCGGCGGCGCTCACCCACGTCAGCCGGAGCCGGTCCGCATCGACGCCGAACCCCGCGAGCACACGCTTCATCAGGAGCACCCGGCGCAGCGCCTTGTGATTGCCCTCCACGTAGTGACAGTCGCCCGGGTGACATCCCGAGACCAGGACGCCGTCCGCGCCCAGGGCAAAGGCCTTGACGATGAAGGTCGGGTCCATGCGCCCCGTGCACATGATGCGGATTGAGCGGATGTTCGGCGGCGACTTGATGCGGCTCGTGCCGGCGAGGTCAGCGCCGGTGTACGTGCACCAGTTGCAGAGGAAAGCGACGATCTTGGGTTCCCACGCCATGGGCGGATTCCTCCTCAGACCAAGATGCCCTCGAGCTCGGCCATGATCTGCCGATCGCTGAAACCTGCGCCGTTGATTGCACCCGAGGGACACGCGGCCACACACGTTCCGCAGCCTTTGCAGAGTGTGATGTTGACCGTCGAGACGTTGGACTCGGCGTCGTAGCTGATCGCCTGGTAGGGGCAGAGCGTGTTGCAGATGCGACAGCCCGAGCAGTGATCGTGATCGACGCTGGCCTTGATGGGATCGAGCAGCACGGCGCCCTTGCTCACTGTCGCCAGGATGCGTGCGGCCGCCGCCTGGGCCTGCGCCACCGTGTCGGGAATGTCCTTGGGGCCCTGGCAGGCGCCCGCGATGTAGATGCCATCGCTGACGGTGCCGACGGGGTCGAGCTTGGGGTGCCTCTCCAGGAAGAAGCCGTCCGGCGAGCGCGAGAGCCCCAGCTTGGCGGCGAGGTCGCCCGCGTCACCCTGAGGCTCCAGCGCGTTGCACAGGATCACCATGTCCACCGGGATGTCGCGGACCTTGCCGATCAGTGTGTCTTCGCACCGGACATGCAGGATGCCGTCGCTCTGGTCTCCCCAGCGCTGCTCGATGACCTCCGCGCCCTTGCCGCGGATGACATGAACGCCTTCGTCGAGCACACGGCTGTAGAACTCCTCGTAGCCCTTACCGTAGGCGCGGATGTCGATGTAGAACTGGTAGACCTCGGCGCTGGTCCGGTCCTTGACAAGGTGGGCGAACTTGAGGGCGTACATGCAGCAGACCCGCGAGCAGTAGCGGTGATGGTTCTCATCTCGCGAGCCGACGCAGTGGACAATGGCGACGGCCCGGGGCTCCCGCCCGTCCTTGAGGCGGATGCGCCCGCCGGTCGGACCGTTGGAGTTCAGCATCCTCTCGAAATCGAGCGATGAGATCACGTTGTCCAGGCGTCCGTGTCCGTACTGAGCCATGCCGCGGGCGTCGAAGAGCTGGAATCCCGTGGAGACCAGGATCTGGCCGATCTGGACCTCCTCGATCTCCTCGCGGTCGTCAAAGTTGATGGCCTCGGGCTCGCAGACGTTCTGACACACGCCGCAGCCCCCCTCGGTCTGCAGGTGAATGCATGAGAGCGGGTCGATGATGGGGACCTTCGGCACCGCCTGCGGGAAGGCGAGGTAGATCGCCCGGTCGTTGCCGAGCGTGAAGTCCTTGACGCCGCCCCGGCGCATGGCCTGATCGCGGATGTCGAGATACCCTGTCGGGCAGACGTGGGCGCAGGCGCCGCAGCCGATGCAGGCCTCGAGCGAGGTCAGGAACGGGCGCCTGATGTCCTTGCCCTTGCCGTCTTTTCCGATGACGGCCATCCGGATGGCCGTCGCTCCGACGAGCCCGTCGCAGATCTCCGTGCAGAACCCGCACCCCGTGCACTCGCCCGTCCGGCGTTTGCCGATCTGCTCCTCCGTCATCTTCGCCTGGGCGCTGACCAGCTTCAGGTAGCGCTGCATGGGCGAGGGCCCCTTGCGGCGGGGCTGTGCGAACTTCTCGAGGTCGGTCGCGATCTCCTCGTCAGAGACGATCTCGTGTGAGTACTGCTCTGGCCCGGTGCCGGTCTGAGCCTCGGGGTGAAGCAGGGAGGTATCCCAGGACCGCCGGTGCGGCCCATCACCGTTGGAGGGAGGCAGGACCTCGGTCATCACCGCGCCGCCGAGCAGGATCTCTCTGCGCGATGGCAGTCTCGACGCCGGGCAGTGGCTGATGCACTGGCCGCAGCCCGTGCACCGGAGAGGATCGACGAAGCGCGCCTTCCGCCGAAGCCGCACGGTGTAATTGCCGATGAACCCCGAGACGCTCTCGACCTCGTGCCAGGTGCGCAGCCGGATGTTCGGGCGGTGCGAGACGGACACCATCTTCGGCGTGAGAATGCAGGCCGAGCAGTCGAGCGTGGGGAAGGTCTTGTCGAAGTTCGCCATCTTCCCGCCGATGGTGGGCTCACGCTCGACGAGGTAGACGGGGTGCCCCGCCTCCGCGATCTCGAGGGCCGCCTGGATGCCGGCGATGCCGGCCCCGATGATGAGCGTAGCGGAGTTGATCTTGGCCTCGAAGGGTTCGAGCGGCTCCTGGACGGCGACGCGCCGGACGGCGGCGTTGATCAGGGCCCGGGCCTTCTCGGTCGCCAGGCGCCGGTCGTCGTGGACCCAGGCGCACTGCTCGCGGATGTTGGCCATCTGGAAGAGATACTTGTTCAGGCCGGCCTTCTCGCAGGCGCCGCGGAAGGTCGGCTCGTGCATGAGGGGCGAGCAGGCCGCGACGACGACCCGGTTGAGGCGCAGGTCGCGGATGTCTCTCTCGATCTGCTCCTGACCGGTGTTCGAGCACATGAACTTGTAGTCGCGCGCGACGGCGACACCGGGGCACTTCGCGGCGAAGTCGCGGCACGACTCCACGTCGACCGTCTGCGAGATGTTGACCCCGCAGTGGCAGACGAACACACCGATGCGCAGATCGGGCTCGGGAGTGGGCGTTGTCATGATCCGGCCTCCGCGAGGGTGAGAGAGTCGCCGGGGACAGGGACGACCTGGTGCTCGAAGCCGAGCGCGGCGGGATCACAGCCGAGCGCCAGGCCGAGGGGCTGGGTGAAGAAGAGAACAGGCAGGTGCAGATCACGGCCAGCGCGCGCCGTGATCTTGTCCTGGTAGAGCTCCAGGTTGAACTGGCACATCGGACAGGTCGTCACGATGGCCGTGGCGCCGAGCGAGACCGCGCAGTCGAGGAGGCCCTGAGTCAGGTCGAGCCCCACGGGCTCGTTGGTGACCATCTGCATGCCGCCGCAGCACCGGACCTTCAGGGGATAGTCTACCGTCGCCGCCCCCAGGGCGCGGAAGAGATCGTCCATCGCCATCGGGAACTCGCGGTCGGGCTCGAAGTAGCGCTCGGGGCGAACCATCTGACAGCCGTAGTAGCAGGCGAAGCGGTGGCCTCTGAGCGACCGCTTCGCGGCGGCCCGCAGCTGAGCGATCCCCACGTCGTTCACAAGCACTTCGAGGGGGTGGCGAATCCGCGCCCGGCACTCGCACGAGAGCTCCGCGGCGGCGAGGGCCTCGTCCACCTTCTCCCTGAGGGCCGGGCGCTCCTGGAGAAAGCGGCGCGTCTTGGCCAGCACGAGGAAGCAGGCCGAGCAGGGCGCGACGATGTCCCGTGGCCCCTGGCGCTCGGCGAGGGCGAGGTTGCGCGCGGAGATCGCGAAGGAGACCGTCTCTTTGACCGACATGTAGGCGGTGGCCCCGCAGCAGTTCCAGTCGTCGATCTCGTGGAGCCCGAGACCGAGTGCACGGAAGACGGCCCGGAGCGACTTGTCGTAGGCGATCCCCGTGGATTCGAGCGAGCAGCCGGGGAAGTAGGCGTAGTCGGTCGTCGGCGCGGCCATGGTCGTCTCCTCAGCTCCCGATGGATTCGTAGCCCACCCGGCGGGTGATCGGCTTGGACTCGATGCTCTCGACGGGGCGCTCGATCTGCTCGGCCCTGGCGATGATCGCCTGGAGCTGGCGGATTCCGCGGATGCGCTTGGGAAGGACGTGGGCACGGCCGTGCCGGCGCAGCCTCAGGAACAGCGGCGCCTGGCGGAGCATGTTCACGAGGCCGAGGACCGGCGTGGTCGTGCGGCGCCAGTAGCGCTCCATCATGCCCGTCTCCCAGTTGCGGCCATGGCGGTTGACCGTGCGGACGAAGGACTCGCTGAGCACGTGGACAGGGAAGCGGGCCGCGTGGATGCCCCGGTCCATCGAGATCCGCTTGAGCGCGTAGAGGAGGTCCGTGATCTTGATCCCCGAGGGGCAGCGCGTCGTGCACATGTAGCACGAGGCGCACGTCCAGATTGTCCGGCTGCGCAGAATCGAGTCGATGTCCCCCGCCCGGAACCGGGCGATGACCTCGCGCGGCGTCAGATCCATCGCGTAGGAGACGGGACACGACCCGGTGCATGTGCCGCACTGGATGCACCGGCGCAGCTTCTCTCCTCCCGGAATGCGCTCCACCTGCTGCAGGAAAGCCTCACGCAGCACGCGCTCGCTCTGCGGCAGCATTCCCGGTGCCTGCGTGCTCTGCTCACTCCTCGCCGCCATGTCAGCCTCCCTTTCGGATCAGATCCCCGCCCCGGCCAGTGCGCCGGTGTCGCGCAGCACTCCTCCCCGTTCAAGCGTTTGGATGACGCGCCCCACCAGTCCCGCGAGCGCCCCCTCCACAGCGGGCGTCAACCGTTCACCGACGGTCTCGACGTCCTCCGCCTCGACCGTGAGAAGCGTGACGCGATCGGGCATCGCCATGCCGAGCATGCGTCCCATCTCGAGAGCCGTGAAGAACCCCAGGTCGTGGTACGAGATCAGACGCCTGCTGGGGCAGTGTGTCGGCACGGCCCACTCGGTGATGGTGCCCGGCGGCGACTCGCCGGTCTGGATCGCGTCGAGCAGGATGGCCCACTCCGTTCCGTCGAGCTCATCGAGGATGGCGAAGCCACCCCAGCAGAGCTCGGTGACGGAGACGGTCTCCGAGTCGATGAGGCGACCGACTTCACGCGCGGCGAGGACACCGATGGCATCGTCAGTGAGGATCGTGTTGCCGAGTCCCAGAACGGTCACACGGGGCACACGTGGCGAGAGAGCGGCGAGCGCGGGCATGGATCGGAGGTCCATGACCAGGATCGGAGCAGCGGCGCCCCAAGTCTGTGACGATTGTCACAATCATGACGATTGTCGCGCACCGGCGCCACCACTCCTCGCCGCCCCCCTCTCAACCTCTGCTCTGTCAGATCTCCGGGGAGCACCCGCACCGGGAGGCCATGGCCACGGTGTGACTTCGTGCCCTCAGGCACAGAGCCGCGCCGCACGGCTCAGCGCGCGAGCGATCGAAGGCGCGCGGCGTCGTGCACCTCGAGCCGCTGGCGCGAGAGCGTGAACACTCGCCGCTTGGCCATCGCCGCCGTGACGCGAGAGACCGTCTCGCGCGTCAGACCGAGCACGTCGGCGAGGTCCTGATGAGCCAGGGGGAAATCGGCCGCGCCGTTGGACACCGGCGCAAGATGGGGCAGGAGATCGCAGAGCAGCGCGCAGAGCTTGGCCTCGGCCGTCGTCTTTCCCATGTCGAGAATCTGGGCGCGGGCCTCTTCGAGCTCCTGGTGCATGGCCTGGAGCAGATGCAGCGCGAACTCGGGGTGAGTCCGCAGCGTGCGCATCAGACGGTCTCGCGGGATCACACACGCCGTCCCTGGCGTCAGCCCCTCGGCGCTCATGTCGTGGTGGGTCCGGAAGAAGCCCTCCGACCCCGCGAGATGGCCGGGATAGACGAGCCGAAGCACCTGGGTGCGCCCCTCGGGCGAGACGCGCAGCAGCTTCACCACACCGTGCGTGACGAGGAAGGTCTGCGCGGCCTCCGCTCCCTCGGCGAAGAGGATCTGCCGCCGCGTGAACGTCAGCGGATGGGCCAGCTGGGTGAGCAGATCGAGCTCGCGCCGGTCGAGGAGCGAGAAGAGCCATCCCTCGCGGATCGCGCAGACGTCACAGCCGTGCGGATGGCCCGCTGTCTTCGCCATGGCCCTGACGCCGACTCTGCACGCCTCGTGCCGCGGAGTCCATGGAGAACGGCCCGTCGCCTGCATGTGCGCCGCCGTGGCGAGGCTGGTGGAGCGGCTGCCAGGGGAGTGAGGCCCCCCCTCCATCGTCGCTCAGTCACCCGCCGTCATCACCCGCGCGATGTGCCGCCCCAGGGCGAGGTCGACACGCGGACCGAAGGTCAGCGAACGGGTGTCGTCGGCGCGCGGCTGAATCACAAGGGTGGTCACCTTCTCCCGGCCGGCCTGGAGCGCGCGCACGAGGTCGGTCTCCGGGTTGACGATCATCGTGCCGGGAATCCGCCCGATGTCCTCCGACAGCAGGAGCACGAGCCGGTCGCACGCCGTGACCTCGTCGACCACCTTCTTGAGCAGATTCTTCTCCGCGCCGACGCTCGTCTGGATCGGGTGTCCCTCACGGAGCAGCTGCTGGATGAGATGGCGCCCCACCCCGCTGTGGTGCAGCAGGACATCCGACTGCGCGACGAGCGAGACGTTGGCGCCGCGCCGGTTGCGGATCCGGATGCGGTTGACCTCGCTGGGAAGGTGCGGGGTCGGAGCCGCCTCGCGGGGCTCCTCGGTCCGGGGCGCGAAGGCCGAGTCCAGGACCTCCGCGAGCTCCTCGTCGGCCAGGGGATGGAGGGCGTAGTAGAGGATCCGCTGGGCCCGGTGCTGGGCCTCGTGTGGACTGTCCGGTGAAGCGAGGACGATCACCGCGAGGCCCGGCGCCTGCTGGCGAAGCGCGTGGACGATGTCGGGCCCCGCAGCTCCGAACGCATCGGCGTCGAGGAGGGCCACGGGCGCGGCCAGCCGCGCGATGGCCGCCGCGGCCTGGTCGGG
>JABWBI010000095.1 GCA_013360565.1 Candidatus Sumerlaeia bacterium
CTCGGGCGCCTGGTCGTCCTGACCCCCGTGCTCGAGACCGCGTCGAGCCGGCTGGGTCTCGTGACGGTCGACACCGGCGACTGGTCCTTCCTCCCGCGGTGGCACGCGGAGGCCGTCACCGCCGCCGCGGCGGAGGTGCGCCGTGGTCTCGTCCAGATGCCCGTCTTCCGGGACTACCTCTTCCGTCAGAAGAGCCAGGCGAACATCAGCCTGGCGCGGAGTCTGGGGCACGACCTGACGAACGTGATCGCGACGTCGAAGTTCGACATCCTGGCCATCCAGAACTGGCTGCGCAAGCGGACGGCGGCATCCGGGGATCCCGCCTCGCCGCGCGAGCAGCTCCTCGCCGAGTCGGTCCAGGGGCTGCTCAACACGACGAAGTTCATGCAGGAGATCGTCAACATCTACCGCGCCTTCAGCTACATGGACGAGCCCAAGTGGGAGCGCGTCGATCTCAACGGGCTCGTCGGTCACCTGTGCAGCCTCTTCCGCCTCACGCTCTCGCGCCGCGTCGAGGTGATCGACGATCTCGACCCCGCCGTGCCCGCGGTGATGTGCGAGCCGCGGCTCGTGCAGCTGGCGCTTTTCAACCTGCTCACCAACGCGAACCAGGCGATCAAGCGCCTGGGAGAGCACGTCGCGGGGACGATCACCGTCTCGACGCGCGCGGCGAGCGGCGAGATGGCCGAGATCACCGTCGCCGACTCGGGCGCGGGCATCCGGGGGCCCGACGGCGCGCTGCTCGAGGGCGACGCGCTCTTCCAGGTCTTCTTCCTCGGGATCACGACACGCCGCGAGGGCGAGGACAAGGGCGAGGGACTCGGCCTCAACTGGGTCTGGTCCATCATCCGCGACTTCCACGGCGGCGAGATCACCCCGGGCAACCGGCCCGAGGGCGGTGCGGCCTTCCGCCTTCGCCTCCCCGTCCGGGGCCGCGCCGGCCTCGCCGCCGAGACGCCCGAGGAGGCCGCCCATGCCTGAGACCGCGACACCCGTGCGCGTGCTGATCGTCGACGACAACCGCATCTACCGTGACGCCTTTCGCCGCAATCTGCTTCTCAACGACTACGACGTCTCCGAGGCGGCCGACAGCGAGGAGGCGATGGCCGCCGTGCGCGAGCACGAGCCCCACGTCGTCGTCACCGACCTCCAGATGCGCACCGACCGCGAGGGCCTCGACCTGATCCGTGAGCTCAAGCGGTCAAGTCCTCTGACCCCGGTCATCATGATCTCCGCCGTCGGTTCCTTCGAGGAGGGCGCCGAGGCGATGCAGATGGGTGCCGTCCAGGTCATCCACAAGAGCCGCATCGACGATGAGATCCAGACGCTCTACGACGCCATCGAGCGCAGCGCCGAGCAGCACGCGAAGAACCGCGAGACGCTCGACTGGATCGCCGGCCTGGCGGGACGCGAGGACGTCGCCGCCGGCGAGCGCGATCGCCTCCAGAAGATGGTGATGGACACCCAGCTCCTCCCGCACGTCCGCGGCGAGGCGTTCGAGGCCCTCACTGCCCTCGACGAGCGCGCCCTGCGCGACCAGACCCAGGCGCAGGTCAGCGGTGCGGGCGCCGGGGACTTCGCCGAGGTCGAGAGGCTCCTCGCGGTCGACCTGCCCGAGTACAGCCAGCTCTCCAGCGACTCGCGCGACGCCCTCCGCGCGGCCGAGTACCTCTACCAGCAGGAGAGCCGCAGCCCCGCGGGCGTCAACTTCTCCCGCTCGATCGGCTTCTCCTACTGCTTCGCCGTCGAGAACGAGGCGAAGTCCCGCCTGCGACGCCGCATTCAGAAGATGCTCGGCGCGGACGACGTCTACAAGATCATCCCCAAGCTGATGGATGTGAAGAAGCAGCAGCTCGACCTCTTCTACCACCAGCACATCCTTCAGCTCCAGCGTCTGCGGCCGATGGACTTCACCGTCGACAACGTCCGCCAGACGCTCCTCCGCATCATGGAACACCGCGCGCGCTACAAGCCCGATGGCCTCAAGGCCATCGGCATCATGATCCTCGTCTTCGGCCGCCCACACACGTTCAAGGGCATCCGGGGCGAGGTTGAGGTGCCCGACGTCCTCCGCCTCCGCGAGCTCGAGGGCGACGAGGCGCTCGACCTCGCCGAGTTCCTCATCGCCCTGCAGCACCTGCGCAACCCCTACATCCATCCGGAGATCAACGAGATGGAGAAGGTCGGGAGCCTCCGTCAGCAGGCGCTCCGGTGTCTGCGCCAGGTCACCAAGCTGGCCGCCTGAGGGCACAAATCATGGAAACCGGGTGGCTGCGGTGACCGCCCCGAGGCAGACTCGCGGCATGACCCTCGCCTCCCGCGCTCTCGAAGACTACCGCCGGATCGAGCGGGCCATCCGCTTCATCGAGTCCCATGCGCCCCGGCAGCCGGCGCTCGCGGACATCGCCCGGGCCGTCCATCTCAGCCCGTCGCATCTCCAGCATCTCTTCCGGCGCTGGGCGGGTGTCGGTCCGAAGCGCTTTCTCGAGGCGCTCACCCTGGGACACGCGAAGGTGCTGCTGGCGCGAGGCGAGAGCGTGCTCGGCGCGTCGCTCGGCGCGGGGCTCTCCGGCCCGGGCCGGCTGCACGATCTCTTCGTCGTGCTCGACGCCACGACCCCCGGCGAGTTCAAGCGCCGTGGCGAGGGCATGCGCATCGCCTGTGGCATCCACCCCACCCCCTTCGGCGAGGTGCTGATCGGCGTCACGGAGCGCGGTGTCTGTCACCTGAGCTTCGTCACACACGGCCAGCGCGCCTCGACCGCGACGCTCCAGCGGCACTGGCCGAAGGCCCGGCTCCATGAGGACCACTCCGCCACCCAGTCTGTCGCTTCGCACCTCTTTGCACGCACTCGATTCACGGACGCGAAGCCGCTCTCTCTCCTGGTCCGGGGCACCAACTTCCAGATCAATGTCTGGCGCGCGCTGCTGCGCATCCCGCCGGGCCGCGTGACGACCTATGGGGCGATCGCGGCTTCGGTCGGGAGTCCGGGAGCCTCGCGGGCGGTGGGCCGGGCCGTCGGTGCGAATCCGATTGCCTGCCTGATCCCCTGCCACCGCGTCCTCCGCGGAACGGCGGCCCTCGGCGGCTATCGCTGGGGGACCGAGCGAAAACGCGCGCTGCTGGCCTGGGAGCGTGCGCTCTGCGCTTGAGCTGGGCAGGGGCGGTGTGCTTGAATCCCATTCCCATGGCCCGTGCCCTGTTCATCCTTGTCCTCGCAGTTGTCGTGCTCGCCGCGGCCGCGCCGCCGGCGTTCGACGACATCGACTGCTGCGGCGAGGAGAGCGCCGAGTGCGAGGCCTGCTGCACACTGCCGCCCGCCGTGGCCCACGCCAGACCGGCGCCGCACCCCGCCTGGACCTCTCAGCCGGTCTCGATGGCCTTTCCCGAACCCTATCGCTTCAACCCAACCCTCTTTCAGCCCGCGCCTCTGAGCCGCGGCCCGCCTGCCTCGCTCCTCTGACTCCCGCTCCCGGCGCCCTCAGGCGCCGCCACTGTTCCCAACCCATCAGAGGAGATCTGTCATGCCCAGCCTCCGGCGTGCCTTCACGCTCATCGAGCTTCTCATCGTCGTCGCGATCATCGCGATTCTCGCGGCGATCGCTGTCCCCAACTTCCTCGAGGCGCAGACGCGCGCCAAGGTCTCGCGCGTCAAGAGCGACCTCCGCTCGATCGCGACTGCAATCGAGTCCTACCGTGTCGACGTGAACCTCTACCCCTACGCCTCGCCTGACACCGACCTCGCGGCGCCGGTGATGACGACGACCTATGACGGCCATCTGTCGGCGCTCATCACCACGCCCATCGCCTACATCACCAGCCTGCCCATCGACGCCTTCAAGAGCATGGACCCCGCGGAGTCGCGCGCACCCTTCCACTACGCGCAGCGCCGCCAGTCGCAGGCTCTCGACGGCCCCGCCTTCTTCGAGTCGGCCCTGATGAACCTCGACGGCGCGCACTGGGAGTGCTGCGAGTGGTTCACCTTCAGCCATGGACCCGACCTCGACGAGGACACCGACATCACCCTCGCCAGCGCGGACACAGCCACCCAGCTCTACGATCCGACCAATGGCACCGTCTCCAGCGGCGACATCTACAACCTCGGCCCCTGCATCGGCTTTCTCCGCTGACGCAGACCCCTCCTGCTCCCGCTCCCCCTCTGCCCCCGCGGAGGGGGAGTTTCCATTTGAGCGTGCGCGGTGTGCCTGTCACGGTGACCTCCACCCTCGCCGCCGCAAGTGACAGCGCTCTCCCCCAGCACCCCGCCCGCGCAGCGCCCCGGCGCGTGGCCCTTTGTGGCCATCGCTCTCGCGGTGCTCATCTTCGGCAACGCGTTCCCCGCCGTGAAGCGGTGCGTGGATGCCCTCCACGGCGCCGGCGCATCGAACCCGGCTTTCGCTTTCGTCCCCATGCGCTTCGTGCCGGCAGCGCTGGTCTTCGGCGCGGTGGTTGCGACGCGGCTCCGGCGCGAGGTGCATGCGCTGCTCCGCGAATTCGGGGGACGCATTTTCCTCGCGGGCCTGCTCGTGGTGCCGGGCTACAACATCATGTTCAACCTCGGCCTCGAGCGCATCACGCCCGGCCTCAGCGCACTGATCATCGCCACCGCGCCCCTGCAGACGATGCTCCTCTCCATCCCCCTGCTGGGCGAGCTCCTGCGGCCGCGCCAGCTCACCGGTCTCCTGCTCGCCTTCGCCGGTATCTTCATCGTCATCCGCTTCGGCCAGGGGCAACAGGTCGCGGGCACGCTCTCCTCCACCGTCCTCGCCGGCGCAGTCCTCACTCTCTTTGCTCCGCTCTCCTGGGCGCTCTACACGATTCTTCTCAAGCCCGTCCTCGTCCGCCACGATCCCCTCCCCGTCACCGCCGCCGTTGTCATCGCCGGCACACTGCCCGTGCTGGTGCTTGCCCGTTCGTTCGCCTTCGCGGCCCTCGCCTCGAGTCCGGCGACCGCCGGGGCGTGGGCGTTTCTCTCGCTCGGGGCCACGGTGATCGCCTTCTGGCTCTGGAACGTGCCCCTGCGTCACCTCTCGCCGGCCGCGCTCGCCGTCTTCGTCCACTTCATTCCCCTCGTCGCCATCGCGAGCAGCATCGTCCTCTGGCGCACGGAGTCCTTCAATTTCTGGCTGCTGGCGGGGGGAGCGATCGTGGTCGCCGGCGTGGCCCTGGCGAACGAGGCGCTGTTCCGTGGTGTCACCGCCACTCGCCGATGAGGACGAACGGCGCCCAGTTGAACGGGTGCGAGAAGTCCCGCTCCGTCCCCCGCGTCGCGATCATCGCCCGCTGCGCCTCGGTCAGCGCCGCGATGCGGCTCATCCCGTCGGACAGCAGGTTCTCGTAGAAGTCCGTCATCATCATCTCGGCTGCCTCGTCGCGCACACGCCACAGACTCGCGACGACGCTCGGGCACCCGGCGATGTAGATCGCCCGCGCGAACGTCCCGAGCGCGTCCGCCGGCCCGTCGGGGTTGTACTCCGCATTGCACATCGACAGCACCGCCATCCGCGTGTTCGCCAGCGGCAGGCTCCACAGGTCGTCGATGCGCAGGCGCTCGCCCCCGGCGAGGGAGATGTACGAGTCCTGAGGGCTGCCGGGGCGCAGGTTGCCGTGGGTCGCCAGGTGAAGAATCTGGGGGCACGCCTCGCCGCTCAGCTCGGTCAGCAGGTTCGCCAGAGTCGCCTCATCCTCACGGAGTGCGGCGTAGTTGCTCTCTCCACGCGCCTGGGTCCACAGGCCGCGCAGCCCCTGCTCCTCCTCCAGGACGTTCTCGATGTAGTTGCGCTCGGCCCGGCTGCCTGGCCACGCGAGCACGAGCATCCGCCCCCGCAGCCGGCGCACCGGCGCCTCCATGTGCTCCTGGGCGATCTCCGACGCGCCGCACGGGAAGTAGACGATCTCCCGTGACTCGATCCAGTGCTCCCGGCGTCCGTCGGGTCGCTCACGGATCAGGGCGCCGAACGGCAGCACGCGCAGCACGCCCGAGGGGTAGAGCAGCACTGTCTTGTAGTCGGCGTAGTGGGGCACAGCCGACTCGAGCGGCTGCACGAGGCCGCGGTAGAGCTGGCGCAGGAGGTCGTTTGCCCGCTCTTCGAGACGCCCCGAGAAGACGGCGTACTCCTGCGCGCTCATCGTCCCGCGCGCCTGGTCCTCGAGGGCGTCGTCCGCGTCGCGCACGAGCCGCCGGAACTCGCCCACCTGCTCCTCGATCGTCTCCCGCGTCACCGTGAGCTCCACCGCCTGCATGGGCTGATCGAGTGCACCGTAGTACGCGCGGCAGGTCGACCCCAGATGGTAGAGGATGAAGAGCGTCTGGTCGTCCGGCAGGTGTCGCAGGATGAACGGCACGTTCATCGGCGTGATCTCGAACGCCTGCTGGTCCTGTGCGCTCATGCCGGAGAGCAGCGACGCCCAGTCGCCCTGCCCCACGCTCTCCTCACGCGGCGCCGGAAGGCTCGGCAGCGCCGTCGTCTCCGCCGCGGAGGGCGGCGGGAGCGGTGTGGCCGAGCGCGTGGCCGACTCCGGCTCGGCGGTCTCCTCCGAGGCCGCGTCGCTGCGCAGCCCAGCCCCTCCCCCCAGCGCCATCTGGAGGTTCTCCTCACTGAGCTGGCGCCCATCCAGCCGCACTGTGTACTCGAGCGCCTCGACGACCCGGCCCTGTCCGTTGAGCAGCGAGATGAGCTGGAAGCCGCCGACGGTCACGACCGGCAGCATGGCGTTGGGCCGCGCGTGCTTCTGGATCACCGCACGCTCGGCCAGCCCCTTGGCCCGGGCGGTCTGGACGTACTCCTGGCGCAGGACCTCGAGCATGCTCGAGCGCGTGATGCGCAGCATGACCGCCCAGCTGACGAACGACAGCGTGGCCACCGGCAGCACGAGGTGCTTGAGGGCGTCCCACACCACGTCGACGCGGCCGTTGACCAGCCCGTCGACGGTGAGGAGGCCCGTCGGCGACCGCCAGCCCGGTGCGTCGACGACGCGCTGCATCTCGTGCGTCAGCCGGTCGCCCGTCGGCAGCCAGCCGGCGTACGCGGCGAAGAACATCAGGAGCAGCAGCCCCACCATGAAGGTCGGGGCGCTGGTGCCGACGATGCTCGCCACCCGCAGCACGTGGTCGCTCCACTGGTTGTGCCGCAGCGCCGACAGGATCCCGAGCTGGATCCCGACGACGAGGATCGGGACGATCGACCACAGCGCCAGCTCGGCCGTGGCCGGGATGCGGTCGCGGATCACCTGCGCCACCGGCTGCTTGCCGGTCTTCGAGAAGCCCAGGTTGCCGTCGGCCATGCTCTTGATCCACCGGCCGTACTGCTCGTGCACCGGATCGTTCAGGCCGTACTGCTCGATGATCTTCTCGAGCGCCCCGGGCTTCTTGGGCACGTCGGCGACGTAGAGCGCGGCGCGCTGCTCGGCCGACAGGAACGAGATCATCGCGAAGATCAGCAGCGTGACGCCGAAGAGGATCACGGGGAGGAGCAGGAGCCGGCGGATGATGTAGTTGGTCATGCCTGGCCTCGCGGGCGCGCGTCCGGCGCGTCGGGATGGGAACGGGGAGCGTCGGGCCACGTGCGGCCGGGGAGGGGCGCAGCGCCCCACGCCCCTCCCCGGCCGGTCACGCGGCTACGGCTTGCTCATCGCGTAGTACCACAGGCCCGGGGCCAGCGGGTTGTTGTACCAACCCGTGGTCTGGCGGCTGACGTAGAACCGGCCGGTCGACTGGGCCAGGAAGATGTCGATGGCCTCGTCGATGGCCATCTGCTGCAGCTCGGCGTAGATGGCGTCCCGCTTGGCCGGGTCGGTCTCGGCCAGCCCGGCGGCGATCTTCTCGTCGAACTTCGCCTGCATGTCGGCGGGGAAGCTCTGGGCGCGCGCGTAGGCGCCCGCGCTCGACATGAACGGCTCCACCCAGTTGCTGGCATCGTAGTAGTCGGCCAGCCAGCCGGCGATCGAGATCGGGAACTTCTGCGCCCGCCGCGCCTCGAGGAACGTGGCCCACTCGAGCTCCTGCACCTCGATCTTGTACTTCTCGTTGATCGCCGCCAGCTCGTCGGCGAGGATCTCGGCCGCGGTCTTGCGGGTGTCGTTGCCCTGGTTGTAGGCCAGCGTCATCGTGAAGCCGGTCTCGGGCAGCTTGCCGCCCCACGCCTTGGCCAGCGACGCCTCGCACTTGACGGGATCGTACTCGTAGATGGGCGACGTGTCGCTGTAGCCCTGCAGGCCCTGGATGATCGGGCCGCGGGTCTGGACGCCTTCGCCCTTGAGCGCGTCCTGGATGAACGTCTCCCAGTTGAAGCAGTGGGCGAAGCCCTTGCGGACGTCGATGTCGGTGAAGAAGTCGACCGGGATGCCGTTGCCGTCGAGCTGCCCGCTGCCGATGAACTCGCTCTCGGGGTTGATCGCGAAGTGGAACATGGCGGCGTCGGCGGCGACGGTGGGGTAGCCCTTGAACAGGTTGACGCTCCCGCCGGGGTTGACCTCGGTCGCCGGCGCGCCCTCGTCGCCGCCGTCGTACTCGGTGTGCACCAGCGAGGCCATCTGGTCGATGTTGGCGCGCGGCACCACGATGGTGTCGGCCTCGCCGGCCGTGAGCTTGGCGAAGCGCGTGCCCCACTCGTCGACCTTCTGGATGACGATGTGCGTGAGCTTGGCCGGGCCCGACGGCCCGCCCTCCCAGATCGGCTCGGTGCGCCAGTAGTCGGCGTTGGCCTCGAGCGTGATCTCCTGGCCCTTCTTCCACTCGCCGAGCTTGTACGGGCCGGTGCCGTTGGCCTTGTCGAACAGCACCGACTCTTGCGGCTCGGGGTTGTGCCACTGCGGCCACGTGGCGCAGTCGTCGTCCCAGTCCTTCTGCTCGATCATCCACTCCTTGTCGAGCACCGCCGACCACGGCTGGCTGAGGAGCTGCGGGAACCACGGCGTGGGCTGCTTGAGCGTGATGGTCACGGTGCCGGCATCGTTGTCGGCCACGACCGTCGCCTTGACGTCCTCGCAGACCTGCTGGATGACGTCGGCCGGCACCTGCTCGAGCGTCGGGGCCTCGGCGCCCTCCGGCACGTCGGTGCTGATGTCGGCCTTGGCGAACGCGTAGCCCTCGATCGTGCTCGTGCCGAGGAGCGGGTTGAGGAAGAGGGTCATCGGCCCGTCGACCCGGTCCTGGAGCATCGCGCGATGCAGCGAGTACGCCACGTCGCTCGGCTCGAGCGTGCCGCCGGCGTGGAACGTCACGCCCTTGCGCATCGTCAGCGTGATGGTCTTCTGGTCGTCCGAGAGGGTCCAGCTCTCCGCGAGCTGCGGCACGTAGTCGTCGGCCTTCTCTCGGTTGAAGTACAGCGGCGTGTCGTAGAGGTTGGACTCGACCGCCGCCCCCGAGGTCTCGTACGTCCACGCCGGGTCCAGGGTCTCGGGCTCGCCGATGGTGACCTGCACGAACGTGTCGCTCGGGACATTCGAGGCCGGGGCGGCCTCCTCCTGGGTGGGGACGATATCCGCCGAAGTCGCCTCGCCCGCCGGCTCCTCGCTTTCGGGGCCGGACCCGCCGCCGCAGGCGGCCAGCCCGGGCAGCAGCGTCAGGGCCAATGCGAGGCCCGTCAAGTGTCGAACTCGCATGCTCGTGTCTCTCCTTCGTCGTGGGCGGA
>JABWBI010000096.1 GCA_013360565.1 Candidatus Sumerlaeia bacterium
GGGCGCGTCGACGCGCAGGCCGGTCCACGTCATCGCGAGCGCCATCAGCGGAACGGTGACGCGGGGAGGCAGCAGGGACGAGCGAAACGGGCCGGACACGGCCTCTGCCTACCACCGCCCGGGCCCGCGTGCCCAGCACTGGTTGGGCGGGCTTTTCGCTTGTGGCGGCGGCGGAGGCTCCCCTACTCTCGCCGCGCCTGACTCGAATGTTCCCCGCGGAGGCCGCGTCCCATGCGCTCGAAGGCGCTCGTCCTGCTGCTCTCCCTGCCGTCTCTCTCCGGCTGCATCGTGATCCCGGGACTCTCGTCGCTCATGCGTCAGGACATGGAGGAGGTCATCGTCGAGGACAGCGACCGGCTCTTCGTGCGTGACAAGATCCTCCTGCTCGACATCTCGGGTGTGATCTCCGAGGCGAAAGAGGAGCAGGTCCTGAGCGAGGGGACGAGCCTCGTCGAGGACGTGCGCGAGTCGCTGCGGCTGGCGCGGGAAGACCCCCGCATCCGGGCGGTCATCGTGCGGATCGACTCGCCGGGCGGCACCGTGACGGCGAGCGATCTGATCCACCACGAGCTGCGGCGCTACGCGGAGGAAACGGGCGTCCCCATCACCGCGATGCTGATGGATGTCGCCGCGTCGGGCGGGTACTATGTCGCCTCGGCCGCCGACCGGATCGTCGCCAGCCCGACGACGGTGACGGGCTCGATCGGCGTGATCATGCTCACGGTCGACGTGCAGGGGCTCGAGGACCTCGTCGGCGTGCAGGTGGGCGCGGTCACCTCGGGGCCGTTCAAAGACATCATGTCGCCCTTCCGCCCGATGACCGGCGAGGAGCGCGAGATTCTCCAGTCGGTGATCGACGGCCTGTATGGGCGATTCGTCGAGACCGTCGTGGCGGGGCGCGAGGGACGAGGCCTGTCGGCGGAGGACGTCCGCGGTCTCGCGGACGGACGCATCTTCACCGCGCAGCAGGCACTCGATGCGGGCCTCGTGGACAGCGTCGGCTATCTGCCGGAGCTGATCGACGAGCTGACCCGGGAGCTCGGTCTCGACGATCCCCAGGTGGTGGCGCACCGCCGCGGCGCGTGGGGGCGCTACAACGTCTACTCGCAGCTGCCGCGGGCACCGGTGGTGAATGTCAACCTGCTCAGCGCCGACAGTGTGACGCAGGGGCTGGGGCCGGGCTTCCACTATCTGTGGATGCCGGGGGCGCTGCGCCTCAGCCGCCGCTGATCGCCCGGAGGATGGCCGCCTGCGACTTCGGGTCGCTGAAGAGGTGGCGGTGAATGCAGTCGACATCGTGCCGGTGCCCGGGCCGGTGGGCGATGCCGACGAGACTCTCGTAGGGCGCGAACCAGTCGCCGCGTTCGATCCACGGATTGCTCTCCATCCCCGCGCGCCAGCGCTGCCGCGAGACGTGGCGGCGCGAGCCCGTGTCATCGATGCCGCAGGGCGTCAGGCGGAGGCGGCGGAGCGTCTGATAGGTCCCGCTGGCGACGACGTGGACGCGGTCGACCATCTCATCCGGCCAGGGCTGGCGAAGCGCCTCCTGAAAGCGCCGGGCGCGCGGCAGAGTGCGCTCGAAGAAGGCGCGCACCCTCTCGTCCTCGAGCAGGCGGGGATGACGCGTGAAGACGCCCAGCCGGCGGCGGAACCACTCCCCGGGGTCGAAGAGGCGCACCTCGACCGGCTCGTCGCCGGGTCCGATGAAGCGTCCCGCCGAGTCGAAGGGCATCGACTCGTAGAGCGGTGGCATCGAGAACAGAAAGTCCGCGGCGTAGCGCCGACCGACGCCGAGCACGGTGATGCCGCGCGTCATGTCGAAGACGACCTTGAGCGTGCCGGTGTTCGGCGCACCGACGAGGATGAGACGGCCGAGATTGCGGCGGCGAGGGAAGTCGGGCGCGGGGATGTCGTCCGAGTCACGCACATCGCGCGCACCGTAGGCCCACCAGTGGCGTGCACCGAGGCAGCCGTGGCTGTGGCAGATGAGCGTGATCTTGAGATCGGGGTCCTGGTGGAACTCGAGGAGCCGCTCGACGAAGGCGTCGAGCTGCTGCGCCGTCTCGACGAGGCTCTTCCGCCAGTCGTAGGGCCAGGGGTAGAAGTCCGCCTCGCGTGTGATCGCGCTCCAGTGGCCCTGCGTCCTGCCGGCCTTCTCGCGGAGGACGCGGAAGGTGTGCTCGTAGAAGGGGATGCCGAGCCCAAGGCGGCGACTGACCCAGATGCGATCGAAGACCTCGCCGCATGTCGTCCAGTCGGTCATGCCCCCGTGGAAAGGGAGCATCTGGCGGTGGTAGTCTCGCACGCCCAGCAGATAGCTCACGCGACCCCAGGAGACGGCGCCGGTCTCGACGTCGCGCAGCTCGACGCCCGACGTGCCGGGGACGAAGAGGATGATCTCCTTGGGCTTCAGAGAACTCACCGCCGGGACGCCTGATGCGCAGGGATGGCCGGTGTGTAGCCCGGGGCCGGGGGGATGTTCAAGAGGGGAAGTGCTCCGCAGGCTTTCAGAGGAGTTCGAGGAACTCCTCGATCGTAAGGTGGGCTTGCCGCAGGATGCTCATCAGCGTCCCCCTCTTCACATCGCGGGCGTGCATCGGCACGGTCACTCGGCCCTCGGCGCGGCCGGGGTGGCGAAGCTGGCAGTGCGAGCCGACGGTGTGATGCTCATGCCATCCCGCGCGCCGCAGCGCGGTCAGGACTTGGCGAGACGAGAGCGCAGGCAGGCGCGGCGTCATGCCGCGACGGAGACCTTGCAAACGATCACGGCCTGAGACACCCCATCTTCCATGGGGACAGGGAGCCCATCCAGGCGCAGCCCCTCCACATGACACTGGATCGCCTCGCGGGCGTTGGCCAGGGCCTCATCGAGTGTGTCGCCCTGCGTGAAGCATCCGGCCAAAGCGGGGACATGGACATTGTAACCTCCCTCCTCAGCCAGTTCGAGAACGACAGTGTAGGTGAACTCAGTCATGGGTGGATTCTCTGGAGAAGGCGCCTCTCTGTCAATCTGCGCCATCGGCGGAATCTGCGGATCGCGTCACGCCACCTCGCGGCTGCGCTTCTGGGATGGCTTGCGGGCGCGGGTGGAGATGACCTCGCCCCGGGCGACGCCGTTCTCATCGAGGGGCATCTTCTCGTAGGAGCAGATGAGCTGGTCGCGGAGCCTGAGCGGCTGCTGGATGCGCTCACGGGCGAGGCGGATGTAGCCCTCCTTGAGCTCGTAGCCGGCCCAGCGGCGGCCGAGCGCGCGCGCGACCTTGAGCGTCGTCCCGCTGCCGGCGAACGGGTCCAGGACGAGGTCGCCTTTGTAGGAGTAGAGCTTCACGAGGCGATACGGAATCTCCTCGGGGAAGGGGCACGGGTGCTCGTACTGCCCGGGGGGCACGGGCGCGATGTGCCAGATGTTGTTGGCCACCTCGCGCGTGAAGAGCGCGTCGATGGGATAGCGGCTCGCCTCCTTCGCGCTGGGGAGCCGCCCCTCGTGGATCTTTCCGGGGGCGGGCTTGCGGAAGACGAAGATGAACTCCGTCATGATGTTCGGGTAGTAGTAGCCGGGGAAGGGGTGCTGGATGGCCGAGCCGGCGCGCTTCACGCCGCCGGTGACCTTGTTCCAGATGATGTCCTGGTGAAACTCCCAGCCGAGGCCCTCCATCAGGGGGACGATGTGATAGGCCAGAGGCGTGTGCTGCGAGCGGAGCAGGCAGGTGCCGGCGACCACGGCGCAGAACGTGCCCGGGCGGTGGACGCGCAGCACCTCGCCGAAGCAGCGGCCGAGCCACTCGAGGTAGGCCTCGTAGTCGCTCTCCTGCCGGTGGCGGTAGTTCTCCTCGCCGCCGCCGTCCAGGTGCGTGTCGTAGTCGATGGCATTCCAGTAGGGTGGACTCGTCACCGTCAGGTGGACGGAGTCCGAGCCGAGGGCGCTCATGCGCTCGCAGCTCGCGCAGAAGAGGCGATTCATCGGCGGGGAACCTCCGGAGAGAGCGGCAGCAGGTCACGTGAGCAGGGAGCAGTGAGAGCAGGAGCGTGTCGCGTGAACGGGGGCTGGCTCGCTCGCCGATTTGGGTGTGTTCTAATTCGAGATTGGGTCTGTGGAAACCTCCGGTGAACAGGGAACAGACAGGTGTCTGTCAGAACCGCGAGCACTCAGCTACAAAAAAATGCGGGCCGCGGCAAGAAAATCGCACTGAGGCGCCTGCGGGGAGTCCCGGCCGCCGAAAACGCCGCTGCCGGCCTTCTCTGCCAGCTGGCGGTGATGCGGAGGAGCGGGGGCACGGGGGAACTTTCTCTTGCTTCGCCTCGGGGGCTGGATTCGCATGGCCCCGACCGGCCGGAGTGGCGAAACTGGCAGACGCTGGGGACTTAAAATCCCCTGGCCCGAAGGGGCCGTGAGGGTTCGATCCCCTCCTCCGGCACCATCCCCCGGGCGCGCTGGGGCGCGCAGACAGGGCGCGGCCATGAATCTGCGGATCGACATCCAGCGGCTGCGCGAGGGCGACGAGACGCTCGTCCTCGACGACGCGACGAAGCTCTTCGATCTGGACGACGATGACTGGCACTTCGAGGGGCGCATCACCGGCGAGTTGACATTTCACATGCAGGGCGAGGACGTCTTCGCCACTGGCCAGCTCCGCGCCCGGGCCCGGGGCCGCTGCGGCCGCTGCCTCGAGGAGGTGCCCGTCGAGGTCACCGTCCCCTTCGACTACATCTATCAGCCGAAAGACCAGGAGCCGCGCAGCGACGTGGCCATCGAGCATGTCACCGAGGGCGGACCGGAGACGGCCTACTACCGCGGCGATGCGATCGACCCGCTCGACCAGATCCGGGAGTCGATTCTGCTGGCGCTCCCCGTGCTGCCCGAGCGCCGGGCGGACGAGACGTGCCTGCACTGTGGCAGGGACCTGACGGAACCGGCCCACCGCGAAGACTGGCCGGACGAGGCGCCGGCACAGGAGCCGGAGTGGAAGCGCCGGCTGCGGAATCTGCGCGGCGGGTGATCCGCGGCCGCGGATCAGAGCCCCGCCTCCACCAGCTCCCTCACCATCGTCCTGTAGAGAGACCGGTGGTCGTAGCCGCCGAGGCCGGTGCGCCAGCCGAGCTGCACGAAGTGATCCGCCGGGATCGTCCCGGCGTGGAGCTCCGGCCGCTGAATCGCCGAGGCGACGGAGACAAGGCCGTCGTTGGGCCCCTCACGGCGCGTGAGGAGCCGGTGCGTTGGCCACAGGACCGGTGACGTGCGCCACAGCGGCGTCGCGCCGGCCCAGCTGCGGTAGCGGACGTGGGGTGCGTCGGGCGTCTCGTCGTTGAAGCGGCGCGACCACTCGCCCGTGAAGATCGCCATGTGCTCGAGAAAGCGGGCGGAGACGACGCGCGGCGACATCAGCCCCACGGAGCGGAAGGCCCGGTTGCGCACCTCGGCGGCGACGGTCCCGTGGTGCGGCGTCGCGACGGTCGTCAGAGAGACGGCCAGATCCGCCGCGCCGAGGCGCGAGATCAGGTGCCGCGCGTCGAGGCCTCCCATCGAGTGGGCGATGATGTGAAAGGGGCCCTCGTGCCCGTGCTCACGCAGATGGCCCAGCAGGGCGCGGGCGCGCTGCTCGACGGTCGCCTTCCAGTTGGGCACGCGCCAGGCGAACACGCGGTTGCCCTCACGCTCGAGCATCCGCCGGACACCGCGGAAATACTCGAGGCCGGGATAGCCGACGAAGCCCAGCGCGCCGTGTGCCAGGACAATGGGATGGCGTGTCTTGAGCGGCTCGAGCGCCATGATGAAGAGGGGCCGGCCTCCTGCGAGGCCGGCCACCGTAGCCGGAGATCAAGGCGGGTGTCCACCCGCTTGCGCGGGGCCCGCGTCAGTACCAGCGGCCCTGGCGAGAGAGATTGGCGGTGATGACCGTCGTCCGGCCCGGCTGAATGTAGACGCGCTGGCGCTGGGTCCGGAAGCCGGGGCGGTAGATCTCGATGTCGCGGTAGCCCGGGGCGATGTTGGCGATGACGCCCGGCCCGTACCCGGCGAAGACGCCGTCGATCGAGATCGAGACATGGCTGACCGACGAGCGGACGTCGATGGCGCCGCCGATGACCGGCGACGGCCGGTAGGGGTCGATCACCCGGAAGTCCGACTCGTCCCGGTCCCACTGATAGGCGGGCTGCGGAGGGTTCGGGACGACCACGATCGCCTGCGGCTGAGGCCCCGGGTCCGGCGTCACGACGATCGAGTTGAGCGCCGCCTCGCCCTGGGCTGACAGCGCTGCGAAGGGGGCGTTGCGCGAGTAGTCGTCGAAATGCGAGTGCCACTGGCCGCGGTCGGTCACCGCGTAGATCTCGACGGTCTCGCGCCCCGGGGGACCGATGACCTGGAGATCGTAGTTGCGCGACGGGAGAGTGTACGTCACGCCGCCCCGCACGTAGTTGTCCTGGTCGTACCAGTTGGGGAAGATCTGCGTCGTCACGCCCTGCGTGTCGGTGTTGAAGACGTACACGTAGGCGTCGCGGCTGACGCGGAAGCGGACGCGGATGGAGTCGCCGACGTAGTAGGTGTCGTCGTCCGTCCAGATGTCGGCCTGGAGCGTCGGGCCGGGCAGGACGGGCCCCGGCGGAGGGGGGGAATAGCCCGGAGGGGTGACGACGATCGCGTTGGTCTGCGGCGTGTCCGAGCGGATGGGCTGCGCCGGCGCGAGCACCGGCACCGCGGCCACGGCCGCCAGGGCGAGTCTCCAAAGAGTCTTCGGGGTCATTGGTGAGGTCTCCTCGGTCTGGGACTGTGTTCCTGTTCCGTTGGACCACCCTCGGGGAGAGGCTGTTCCACCAGCCGCCGCTCGAGGTCAAGCATTTTGTCTCGCAACTCCGCGGCCCGTTCGAACTCCAACTTCTCCGCCGCGGCCCGCATCTCTCGCTTCATCTTCTGAATGCGCGCGGCGATCTCCTCAGGGCCGAGCCAAGCCGCGTCGTCGCCGGCCTCCGCGGCCCGCGGCCCGGTGACGTGGTCCTTCTCGTAGACAGTGTCGAGGATCGAGCGGATCGACTTGCGGACGCTCTGCGGCGTGATGCCGTGCGCCGTGTTGTACTCCTCCTGCCGCGCCCTGCGTCGCTCTGTCTCATCGATGGTGCGGCGCATCGAGTCAGTCACCCGGTCGGCGTACATGATCACCCGGCCGTCGATGTTGCGCGCGGCCCGGCCGCACGTCTGGATGAGGGCCGTCGCGCTGCGCAGGTAGCCCTCCTTGTCGGCGTCGAGGATGGCGACAAGCGCCACCTCGGGCAGGTCGAGCCCCTCGCGCAGCAGGTTGATCCCCACGAGCACGTCGAAGTCCCCGTTGCGCAGGCCGCGGATGAGCACGGTGCGCTCGATCGCGTTGATGTCGCTGTGCATGTACTTGACCCGGATGCCCAGGTCGCTCAGATGCTCCGTCAGGTCCTCGGCCATGCGCTTGGTCAGCGTCGTGACGAGGACGCGGTGGCCCTGGCCCGCCGTCGCCCGGATCTCCTCGATCAGGTCATCGACCTGGGTCGACGCCGGGCGGACCTCGATGCGCGGGTCGATCAGGCCCGTGGGCCGGACGAGCTGTTCGACCACGACGCCCCCGGCGCGTTGCAGCTCGTCCTCCGCGGGCGTCGCCGAGACGTGGATCGCCTGGCACAGCCGCGCCTCGAACTCGTCGGACCGCAGGGGGCGGTTGTCCAGGGCCGAGGGCAGCCGGAAGCCGTGCTCGACCAGCGTCTCCTTGCGCGCGCGGTCCCCGCGGTACATGGCGCGGACCTGCGGCAGAGTCACGTGGCTCTCGTCGACGAAGAGCAGGAAGTCCTCGGGGAAGTAGTCAAGCAGCACCGGCGGCGGCTCGCCGGCCTCTCGCCCGGTGAGATGCCGCGAGTAGTTCTCGATCCCCGCGCAGGTCCCGGTCTCGATCATCATCTCGACGTCGAAGCGCGTGCGCTGCTCGATCCGCTGGGCCTCGAGCGGCCGCCCGAGACGGTGGTACTCCTGCACACGCTCCTCGAGCTCCGCCAGGATCGCCTCGGTGGCGGCCTCCATCCGGTCGCGGTTCGTCACGTAGTGCGAGGCCGGGTAGATGGCGGCCCGTTTGAACTGCCTCAGCTTTGTCCCCCGGAGGGCGTCGATCTCGCTGAGGCTCTCGATCTCGTCACCGAAGAACTCGATGCGGAGCGCCTCCTTGCCCGCATAGGCGGGATACACATCGACGACGTCGCCCCTCACACGGAAGGTCCCGCGGTGAAAGTCCAGGTCGTTGCGCGCGTAGAGGATGTCGACGAGCCGGCGGAGCAGGGCGTCCCGCGTGATCCGCAGACCCTCCTCCAGGTAGATTCTCATGTCGGTGTAGGTGGAGGGGTCGCCGATGCCGTAGATGCACGAGACGGAGGCGACGATGATCACGTCGCGCCGGTCGAGGACGCTGTTCGTGGCCGACAGGCGGAGCTTGTCGAGCTCCTCGTTGATCGACGAGTCCTTCTCGATGTAGGTGTCCGTCGACGGGATGTACGCCTCGGGCATGTAGTAGTCGTAGTAGGAGACAAAGTACTCGACCGCGTTCTCGGGGAAGAGCTCCTTGAACTCCCGGTAGAGCTGGGCCGCCAGGATCTTGTTCGGCGCCAGGACCAGTGCCGGACGCCCGGCCTGGGCGATCACGTTGGCCATCGTGAAGGTCTTGCCCGAGCCGGTGACGCCGAGCAGCACCTGGTCGCGCAGGCCGCGCTCGAGGCCCTTCACCAGCCGCTCGATGGCCTGCGGCTGGTCCCCCTGGGGCGTGTACTCGGAGACCAGGCGGAAGGGCCGTGCCTCACGCGGATGCTGAGCACGGTGAGGAGAAGTGGGAGAGGGGATCGGAGACATGGCGGGAGATCATCCACAGATTCAGCCGGTTTCACAGATGTTTTTTCGGTTTGAAATCCGCGCCGTCTGCGTAGTCTGTGGATCATGAGTTCCTCCGTCCAGAGCCGCATGCGCCATCTCGCCGCCGAGATCGAGCGCCACAACCGGCTCTACTACGTGGACGCCGCGCCGGAGATCTCCGACCGCGAGTACGACGCCCTGGTGAAGGAGCTCGAGGAGCTCGAGCGCCGTCACCCCGAGATCGCCGACCCGAACTCGCCCACCCAGCGCGTCGGCGGCCAGCCGCTCGAGGGGTTCGCGACGGTCACCCACGCCGTGCCCATGCTCTCGATCGAGAACACGTACAGCCCCGGAGAGCTGCGCGAGTGGGAGCAGCGCCTCCTCCGCGAGCTCGGGCGCACCGATCCACTCAACTACCTCGTCGATCTCAAGATCGACGGCGTCGCCGCCACCCTGCGCTACGAGCGCGGCGCGTTCGTCCTCGGCGCGACGCGCGGCGACGGGGCGCGCGGCGACGACATCACGCAGAATCTCAAAACCCTCCGCGATGTGCCTCTGCGCCTGAAGGGCGAGGCGGCCACGTTCGACGTGCTCGAAGTCCGCGGCGAGGTCCACATGGAGAAGCGCGGCTTCGAGGCGCTCAACGCGCGCCGCGAGCGCGAGGGGCTCGAACCCTTCATGAACCCGCGCAACTCGACCGCCGGGACGCTCAAGCTGCTCGACCCCCGGATCGTCGCCCAGCGCCCGCTGCGCTTCGCCGCCCACAGCG
>JABWBI010000097.1 GCA_013360565.1 Candidatus Sumerlaeia bacterium
GAGGGGGCTTGAGCGGCGTGGCTGTCCGTCTGCCGGATTCGCCGGAGGCTGCGGCCGCCGCCGACATCGTCCGATGCCTCCGCGCGGCGGGCCACGGGGCGCTGCTCGTCGGCGGCTGTGTACGGTCGCTGCTGCTGGGCGAAGAGCCCCAGGACTACGACGTGGCGACGAGCGCACACCCCGAGGAGGTGCAGGCGCTGTTCGAGAGGACGATCCCGGTGGGGATCTCCTTCGGCGTGGTGATCGTCCGGTTGCGCGGCGTCTCCACCGAGGTCGCGACGTTCCGCGCCGATGGCCGCTACCTCGACCGGCGGCGCCCCGAGTCCGTCACCTTCGCGGATGTCTCCGCCGACGCCCGGCGGCGTGACTTCACGGTCAACGCGCTGTTCCTCGATCCACAGTCCGGCGAGGTGACGGACCTCGTCGGCGGAGTGGACGATCTGCGGGCGAAGGTGATCCGCACCGTCGGCGACCCTCGCGACCGGTTCGGCGAGGACGCGCTTCGCCTGCTGCGCGCAGTTCGCTTCGCGGCGCGCTGCGGCTTCTCCATCGAGCCGGGGACCTGGCAGGCGCTCCGGGATCTGGCGCCGGCGATCACGGCGGTCAGCCCCGAGCGCATCGGAGAGGAGATTCTCAAGATGCTGACGGGGAGGAACCCCGGCCAAGCCATTCGCCTGCTGAGCGAGAGCAGCCTTCTCGACATCGTCCTTCCCGAGGTCGCCGCCATGCGGGGCGTCGAGCAGCCGCCGGAGTTTCACCCCGAGGGCGATGTGTTCACGCACACCTGCCTCTGCCTCGATCATCTTCCCCCGAATCCATCTCCCGCGCTCGCCCTCGGCGTGCTCCTCCACGACGTGGGCAAGCCTCCCACCTTTGAGCGTGCGCCCGATCGCATCCGCTTCAACGGACATGACCGCGCCGGCGAGCGTCTGACCCATGAGATTGGACGGCGGCTTCGACTGCCCGTGCATGTCATCGCCCGCGCGGCGGACCTCGTGCGCCAGCACATGCGCTTCAAGGACGCGCGGCAGATGCGCCGCGCGACGCTCAAGCGCTTTCTCTTTCAAGACCATTTCGAAGACCATCTGGCGCTTCAGCGGTGCGATGATCTCGGGCGCCTCGGCGACCTTGAACTCTACGACTGGGTGCGTGACCAGCGCGATGCTCTTCGCCATGAAGGGGAGACGCGCCTGCCGCCGCCGCTGCTCAGCGGCCAAGATCTCATCGCTCTGGGACTCGAGCCCGGACCGCAGTTTCGGCGGATTCTCGAGGCAGTTCAGACCGAGCAGCTGGAGGGGAGGCTCTCGGATGCGGAGGGGGCGCGAGCTTTCGTCAGAAAGTGGGCTGGCTTGGCTCAGAAACGGGCATAAGACCGTCACCTTCGAGGGACGAGGCTCTGTAATTCAGCCAGAATCAGGATGATAGGCTTGGCCAGGCTTCTGGGACCGAGGCACGGCCATCCAGCGATTCTCGCGAGATGTTCGCTGCCGCAGACCATGAAGCCCGGGGTATTCGGAAAAAAAGGTGCAAAACCACTTGACTGTGAAACCCTCTTGCTGCTGACTTCGTGCCCGATTCGCAGCGAAAAGGGGCAGTTGGAATTCCAGGATCCCATGGCTCCCGATAAGAAAGCCCAGCGCAAGGCCTTCCTCCAGTACACCATCTGGCGGGAGGGGCCCATTTCCCGTGGCGATCTCGCCCGCCTGGCCCGGCTCAACCTGCCGACGATCTCGACCCTGATCGGGGAGCTGATGGCCGAGGACGAGGTGGTGGAGGAGGGCTTCGCCAGCTCGACGGGCGGCCGTCGCCCTCAGCTTCTCGACATCAACCCGTCCACGGGCTACGTGATCGGCGTCACGTTCTACTCCCGGGGCATCAGCTCGGCCTTCTCCAACCTCAAGGGCCAGATCGAGAACCGGCGGGACTTTGAGTTCGACGCCTCGCTCGGCCGCGAGGCGACGATCGAGCGCATCGGTGAGGCGATCCAGACGCAGATCGACGCCCTTGAGCCCCGGGGCGGCCGCAAGGTCATCCGGCAGATTGGCATTGGCATCTCCGGCCTTGTCGACAAGGAGCGCGGCATCTCCCGCGAGTTCCCGCGCTTCGAGGCCTGGACCGACGTTCCCCTCCAGCGTCTCCTCGAGGAGCGTTTCGGCATCGCGACCGTGATCGACAACAACGTCGCGACGATCACGCTCTCCGAGCTCATCTTCGGTGATCTGCGCCGCCACCGCAACGCGCTCTACGTCCATCTCGGGTCGGGCATCGGCGCGGGTATCGTGATCGGCGGCAAGGTCTACAAGGGCTCGCGCTCGTACGTCGGGGAGTTTGGCCACGTCACCGCGGTCGACAACGGTCCCATCTGCTACTGCGGCAACTACGGCTGCCTCGAGGCCGTCGCCAGCGAGTACGCCCTGGTCCAGCAGGCCGAGGCGGCGCTGCGCGAGGGCGTGCACTCGGCGATCCTCGATCCGGGGGGCGACCGGCGCGTGACGAGCGCCGGCGTCTTCCGCGCCGCGGAGGCGGGGGATCGCCTCGCGATCCATCTGATCGAGAAGGCCTGCGCTCTCATCGGCACGGGTGTCGCCGCGCTGATCAATCTCTTCGGCCCCGAGGTCATCATCCTCGGAGGGCAGATGGCGGAGGCCGGCGACATTCTGCTCACGCCGCTGCGCCGCGTCGTCCAGACCAAGTCGCTCGAGCGCATCCAGCCCGACTTGGAGATCAAGGTTTCAGGCTTTGGCCAGAACGCCGGTCTGATGGGGGCGCTGACCCTGGCGCTCCACAATCACTACAGCACGCTGGGTCACAGCTGACCCGCCTTCGAGGAGGAAGGCTTCCATGGAAGTCATCATCACCAAAGACTACGACCAGATGAGCAAGGTCGCGGCGGACATCATCGCCGACCAGATCAAGCGCAGGCCCAACTGCGTCCTGGGGCTCGCCACGGGCGGCACGCCGGTGGGCACCTACAAGGAGCTCATCCGCCGCCACAAAGAGGGCAAGCTCGACTTCTCCAAGGTCGTCACCTTCAACCTCGATGAGTACGTCGGCCTCCCCGTCACGCATGACCAGTCGTATCACTACTTCATGCACGACAACCTGTTCAACCACGTCAACGTCGCCCCGCAGAACGTCCACGTGCCCCCGGGCATGGCGCCTGACATCGAGGCGGCCTGCGCCTGGTACGAGCAGGAGATCGACAAGGCCGGCGGCATCGACCTGCAGCTGCTCGGCATCGGCGGCGACGGCCACATCGCCTTCAATGAGCCGGGCTCGTCTCTGGCCTCGCGCACGCGCCTCAAGACGCTGACCGAGGAGACGATCAAGGACAACGCCCGCTTCTTCGAGAAGGAGTCGGACGTCCCCCGCTTCGCCGTCACCATGGGCGTCGGCACGATCCTCGAGGCCCGCAAGCTCCTCCTCATCGCCAACGGCAAGAAGAAGGCGAAGGTCACCGCCGAGTTCATCGAGGGGCCCATCACCTCGCAGATCACCGCGACCGCTCTGCAGCTCCACCCGAACGCCGTCGTCGTGCTCGACGAGGAGGCCGCCTCCGAGCTCAAGCAGAGGGACTACTACAAGTGGGTCTACGCCCAGAAGCCGAAGGTCGCCGAGGCCGTCAAGGCCTGACCACGGAAGGGACGCAACGCACCATGCCGACCACCGCCTCCTCTCTCACCGCGCTCACCGGCGATGTCCTGGGGACCTCCGAGCTCCTCCGGACGGTCGCCCGCCTGAGGGCCCCGCAGGGCAGATCCATTCTCTTCGGGGACAAGGTCCGCGCCCTCACTCCGCAGGAGATCGAGCGCCTCAAGGCGCACTCGTGCTCGGCGGAGGACTGGGCCGCCGTCCTTGTCGCCGACGGCTTCAACCCCGCCTTCTTCTGGGGCACGCACTTCATGGGGACGGTTGTCCTCGGCGCCTTCGGCGCCCCCGTGAAGATGGGCCAGGGGGTCACGATGCCGTCGGGCGTCTACAAGGCCGTCGTCGTCAACAGCGAGATCGGCAACAACGCGCTGATTCACAACGTCGGCCTGCTCTCGAACACGGTCGTCGACGAGGGTGCCGCTGTGGTGACCTGCGCCGAGATCGCCGCCGAGCCCGGCACGGCGTTCGGCAATGGCCGGGAGGTCGGCATCGCGATCGAGACCGGCGGCCGCGAGGTCAAGCTCTACGCCGAGATCACCGTCGAGGTGGCGGCGAAGATCGCCTCCTCGCGCGGCGACAAGGAGCTCCTGGCCGCCTACGGCGCCTTCGTCGAGGAGTACGTCGCCAAGGCCAAGTCGCCGAAGGGCTACATCGGCAAGGGCGCGTCGGTGAAGAGCACCGGGAAGATCATCAACGCCTTCCTCGGCGAGGGCGCGCACGTCGACAACGCCCTGAAGATCGAGAACGCCACCGTTCTCTCGGCCGCCGGCGAGGCGACCGAGATCAGCGACGGCGCGTTCGTCCGCAACAGCCTCGTCCAGTGGGGCTGCGAGGTCACCTCGATGGCGATCGTCGACAAGAGCGCGCTGTGCGAGCACAGCCACGTCGAGCGCCACGGCAAGGTCACCGAGTCGATCGTCGGGCCGAACACCGGCATCGCCGAGGGGGAGGTCACCGCCTGCCTCGTCGGGCCGTTCGTCGGCTTCCACCACCAGGCGCTGCTCATCGCGGCCTTCTGGCCCGAGGGCAAGGGCAACATCGGCTACGGCGCCAACGTCGGCTCGAACCACACCGGCAAGGCGCCCGATCAGGAGATCTGGCCCGGCGAGGGCACGTTCTTCGGCCTCGGCTGCAACATCAAGATGCCGGCCGACTTCACCCGGGCGCCCTACTCGCTCATCGCGACGGCGGTCAACGCCCTGCCCCAGCGCGTGGAGATGCCGTTCTCGCTCATCAACACGCCCGCCGAGCGCATCGACGGCATCAGCCCAGCCTACAACGAGATCATGCCGGGCTGGGTCCTCAGCGACAACATCTTCGCCGTCAAGCGCAACGAGGGCAAGTACGCCAAGCGCAACAAGGCCAAGCGCGCCAAGATCGTCTTCGAGGTCTTCCGCCCGGAGATCATCGACCTGATGATCGAGGCCCGCAAGCGCCTCCAGGCCGCCACCGGCAAGGAGGTCTACACCGACAAAGAGGTCAAGGGCCTCGGCAAGAACTACATGACCGAGGTCGCGCGCAAGCGGGGCATCGAGGCCTACACGTTCTACCTCAGGTACTACGCCCTGTGCGGCCTCAGGGCCGCCGCGGCCAAGGGCAAGGTCGACCTCGAGGCCAAGTCCGGCGACGCGCGCTGGGAGCACGAGCGCCAGGTCCTCCTCGCCGAGTTCACCGAGCGCGACGTGAAGAGGCTCCTGCGCGAGCTTGTCTCGATGCAGGAGACGATCGCCAAGGCCGTGGAGACCTCCAAGGCCAAGGACGACCAGCGCGGCGCCCGTGTCATCCGCGACTACGACCAAGCTCACGCCCCGGCCTCCGCCGACGGTTTCGTCAAGGAGACCTACAAGGCCACCGAGGCCCTCCGGGCCGAGGTCGACAAGATCATCGCTCAGCTCTGATCTTCCCTCCCCCTCCCCCAACCCCTACAAGATCAGAGCAACTTCGAGCCGGGCAGCCCCCCCTGCCCGGCTCTCCTTTTTCGCCTCCGGCGAGCGGAGCGCCGCAGTCCAGACCTGTCGGGATCAGCCACTGCGCATACCCAAGTCACGCAGCCTGCAGTCCAAGACGGCCGACGAGATGTGGGAAACCCTCGACGACCTGACCGCCGGCGTCTTGCACTGACCGCGCACCCGCCCGCCTGCCCCGGACGCAAGCCGTTGCATATCAGAGGCACGGCCATGGCACGGTCCCACGTCCCGGGCGGGGGACAGCCCAACCGTTGGCGTTGCAGTGCCCGGACCGGGAGGGCCGGGCCCGTGGCGGCCGCGGGGGAGGCCGTGTGCGGAGAAGCGCACACCGGCCGGGTTGTCGAGCCTCCCGATTCGTTTTCTCTTGACAACCGCGCCGGAGGCGAGGATTCGGGGCTCAGGCGCGGGGAAACGTTGGGCGCCACCTTAGAAGTTCGAGACGGAGGACGGAGACGATGCGAGCGACCACGGACGGATGGGGGACTCTGGCTCTGACCCTGGGCCTGCTGCCGCTGGCCGGGGCGCAGCCCTCGGCACCCGTGGGGGGGGGGCAGCTGATTGACACGGTCGAGATCGTCGCCGGGCGCGACGCCTCGACGCGCGTCTGGGAGAACGTCTACGAGGTGCCGGTGCTCGACGCCGCGGGTCAGCCCACGGGCGAGACCGAGGAGCGAAGAGGACAGTTTGTCGAGGTCGGCACCGGCCTCTGCTACGACGCCCGGACCCCAGAGGAGCGGGAGGCGGGAGCGCCCCCCGAGTGGCAGCCCACCGACTCCGACTGGGTCATCGCGCCGGGAGGAGGTCTTTCCGTGGAGACCGGCCCCATCGCCGTGCGCCTCGGGAACAACCTGACGGCGCCAGGTCACGTCCAGATCGGCGAAGGAGAGACCGCACTTCCGCTGTCCGTGGCTGGCCTGGCGATGCAGGACACAGCCACTGGGCAACTTCATCTCATCGAGGCCCCCCGGAATGTCGAGCCCGAGGTCGAGGGCAACCGGGTTCTCTACGCCGGGGCTCTGACCGCAGGTGACATCGAGTACGTGTACGAGCCGAGCGGGTTCAAGCAGAACCTCATCCTCCGGAACCGGGCGGCCCTCCCCGACCCGGCCACGCTCGGGATGAACCCCGCGACGACCATCGTCGGGCTCGCATCGCTGATGGACCTCGAGGCTCAGCCGCATCGGCTCGTGGCCGAGCTGGCGTCCGCTGACTTGGCCGCGCCCTCCGGCGTGATCGCCGTCGCGGCTGGCGATGCCGCGGCAGACGGTTCCCAGCTCGTCGAGGTGGCCCCGCTGCTGGCCGAATCCGGGGCCGAGGCGGTGATCGCCGAGGCTGCGCCCCTGCGTGTCGTCTCCGATGCCGGAGAGACGGTCCTGACCTTCCGGGCCGGCGAGGCCTGGGACTCCACCGAGGGTCTGCCAAACGCCTCGCCGGTGACCGAGAGTGTCTCTCGGGTTGCCGGGAACACCGTCCTGCTGGACTCGGTTCCGTACGAGTGGCTCCTGGCTGCCGAGCTCCCCGTGACCATCGACTACCAGGCGTTCGGCGGGAACCAGTCTCCGCGGAATCTCACCTTCGTCCGGGGTGTGACCTATTACATCTCGAGTGACCTCGTGGTCGGCAGCGGCCAGACGCTGGCCATCGAGCCGGGGGCGGTCGTCAAACTCGATGGCGGCACGGAGTCGATCATCGTCGACCACGGCGGGCAGATCATCGCCGAGGGCGAACCGTACGACCCCATCCACTTCCTCCGGGCCGACTACAACACGGTCAATCCCTCCGCACCGATCGGCGAGTCCGTCCCGGGGGCGGGCACGGGCCGCTCCGCTGCGATGATCATCATCAATGGCAACTCGACTTCGGCCTCGGATCGCACCAATCAGAGCATCATCCGCCACTGCCGGTTCTCCGGCGGCGCCGGGTGCATCTCCCTTGTTGGGAACATGAACCGGGCAGACAATCCCATCTTCGACTGCATCTTCCGGGACTACTTCAGCGCGGTGTCCATCATCACCTCGAGCAGCGGGAGCCAGAGCCAGACGCAGGAGATCATCAACTGCCTGTTCGCCCCCGCCACCCCAGGCACCTATGAGGCCCAGGCCTACACAGGCATCGAGGTCAGCACCCGGGATGCAGACGCCGTCAATGTCACCGCCCTGTTCTGCACCTTCAACGGCCACCACGATTCGAGTGTCAGCGTCGGGACTCCGGCCGGTCAGCTCTCCAGCAATTCCACCGTGAACTTCGATCTGCAGTACAACTGTCTGACAAGCAGCTCGCCGAGCTACGGGCACCTGATCGACGCCCGGGCCGGAACCGGTCTGGGGGGATCGGCCTCACCGTATCAGTACAATGCGTACGACGACACCGACAGCGCGCTCTTCGAGGGACCCCTCTTCCCGGGTCCGGGATCCGATGCCCAGACCCGGGGCACATTCCCCACGTCCGGGAACGGCCTCTTCTATCAGAACGGACTGATGAACCACGGCACGGGTGTGTCCGGCGCCGGCGTCGCCGGCCTGACCACCGAGGCGCCCGTGGAGGTCACGGGCAGCATCACGGCGGTGGCGACGTGGTCGCCGGCCAACTCGGGCGTCGAGCTTGACGAGGGTGAGGACGACATCGGCTACCACTACCCCGTGGCGCACTACTGGCTCTCCAACACAGGTCACAGCGTGACCGCCGATCTGACGATTGCTCCGGGCACGGTTCTGTCCTACGGCGGCGCTGCCGCCGCGATCACCGCCAACACGGCCAACGCCAGGTTGACCGTCGATGGCGGGCCCGGCGCCGATGAGCTGGTGCGCTGCTATCCTCACACATCGGTGGGGGACGCCTTCGACGATGTCAACAGATCAAATTACCTCTCGGCCTTCACTCTCGGGGTCAATGCTCCCGAGGACGCAAGCATCCAGGGCGCCCTGATTCTCGGGGCGAACATGGGTGTCCGGGTCGAGGCGATGCTTCCCTTCCGCGCCGTCGAGAACTGCCGGTTCATCGACTGCCTGACCGGAATCTACCGGGAATCCCCCTTCAGCGAGTCGGCGAACACGACACAGCTGGACATCCGGAACAATCTCTTCCTGCGGTGCGCCAGCGGAATCACCCTCTCCGCCGGGGGAGGTGATGAGCACACGGTCTTCTTGCGTGTCGAGGGAAACACCTTTGCCCACGGAGGCGACCTCAGCTCTGCCCTCCACTTCCGGGAGGATGGGGACATCTACCTCAGCCGCACGCTCAACTTCGTCTGGGAATCCAATCTGGTGACGAGGACAGGGCGAGTGTTCTCCTTCCACGATGACCAGCAGAGCGCCACGTATGACCTCAATGTCGTCGACCGCTCGAACACCTACTGGATGAATCAGACGGACATTGAGCCAGGCACCATCTTCGAGGGCGTGTTCTTCGCCGACGACGCCGATCTCCCCGGCGGGGCGCCCGGCCGGCACAACCACCGCCAGAATCCGATGAACGCCCACGCGACCTCCGGCGCCGAGCGGCGCTACGACTCGGGCTCAGGCCTGTGGGGCACCGACGGCTTCTTCCTGGCCCAGGCCGGGGGCCAGGCCTCGCGCCATCCCTTGGTGCTCCCCTCGGGCTGGCACCTGAGGGACACCGACGGGATCACGTTCGATCACATTGACGACCCGTACGGGTCTGGCACATACAGGGTGTACGCGGGGCTCGCCGCTCCATCGGCCCTGCCGGGGGACTTTGTGAACTCCTCGAGCCAGCGCCTCGGTCACCGCACGAGCGCGGACGCCTACACCGGCGGGTCGCAGTCGGGCAACGGGGTGAGCCGGGTGTGGGTCGCGCTCTGGCACGAGGGCGCGGCGATGGGGCCTCCCAAGGAGGGCGAGGGCGGCTCGGGCCATCTGGCCACCTTCCTGGCGGAGGACACCCGCTTCACGCTGCACTTCACGGACGCGGGCGAGTCGGTCGAGGTCGGCCTCCCCGTCGCGCTGCCCGATCTCGACTTCTGGGAACCAGCGCCGTCTGGGCGGGGTGGGTGGCGATGGACGGGTCGGTGTACGACGGCAATTCCTTGAACCCGCGGTTCGTGGACCTGCAGGGTCACCCCGGGCGCAGCGGCTTCGATCAGGATGCCGACTTCGCGATGGGCTACGACACGGCCGGCGGCAGCGGCCTGGCCCTGGCCCACGCCGGCGGCCTGGGGATCGGCTCGCCGCTGGTCGATGCGGGGAGCCGGGATTTCCTCAATGACGGCTTCACCTCGCCGCACCGCGCGGGCGGAGTCTTCGACGAGCCCGACAACCCGGTGGCGGCCCTCGACTTCATGGGCCGCATGGACGCGGGCTACCACCACTTCGGCCGCCCGCGCTTCCCGCGGCAGACGGTCACCCAGGTGGGGGTGCCGGCCGTCACGTGGGTCCAGTACACGGTCGGGATCATCAACCATGTCGTGCCGGAATGGGACGCCGTCGGCCCGGACGGCCGGTTCCTGCGGTTCGCCGAGGCTCAGATCGACAGCAACCGGGAGATTGACATCGTGTCGGGGCACTTTGGCCAGACGGCCCCGGAGGAGTTCTTCGGCGAGGACTTCACCGTGGCGGTCTTCCCGACGGAGGTGATCGAAGTCGGGCCCACGTCATACTCTGATCCCACGCCGGTCAGAGCCGTTGCGGTGGCCGGTCTCCCGTTCCGCGGGACGACCGGACTCACGGCGCAGGAGGTCTCGGCTGCCTATGTCGGACTGCTCTCGGACTTCGTTCAGAGCACTCCCAGGGGGAACCTGACCTGGGCCGAACTCCCCACAGAGCACGAGGAGCGGCAGGCCTCCGTGGAGGGTTACCAGTTCTACGTCCACGACTGCCTGGCCGTCACCGCCTGTGCCGTGCCCGCGCGGGGCGATGGGGACAACGCCGGGACCGTCTACGTGGCGGCCGTCGGGCGTTACTCGAGCCACGAGACCGATGTCCAGGAGTTCACGTACGACCGGATTCTCGTCTGGAGGCTCCGGCCGGATCTGGCCGCCGGGGCTCTGTTTCCCGACGACGATGACACGACCGGCGGGAGTATCGATCCCCCCAAGCTTGAGTTCTCCCCCGGAGGCTTCGGTGCCTTGCAGGCCTACACATGGATTCCCTACCTGCGAGAGCACGAGCGGATCGAGATCCTGGACGTCTCGCTGTGCGCCAACAACGACGAGACTGATCCCGGCGTGTACGTCTCGTGGATCGAGCGGCGGGACGGAACCGCCAGGGTGCGTTCCCAGTACGTCCCCGATTCGCTGACACCGGCCGTGCTGGGCCGCGCTGTCCTGGGCGGCGCGACGGAAGTGGACAACGCCTTCACGGTGGATGGCGCCGTCGCCGGGGGCACACATCGACAGATCGCGTTCGACGAGGTCGAGCAGGTGATCGACGGCACCCAAGACAGCGTGGGCTACACCAACTCGCTCGACTCCGACTTCGACTTCGTGCGCGGCGAGCCGCGGCTGTCGTACTTCGACTTCCACGGGGCGGTGGTGGGCACGAGCGCCACGAGTCCCATCGGGCCGAGGCAGGCAGTGCTCTTGGTGAACCAAGCGTTGAGCCCCATTTCCGTGCGTGAAACCGGCGAATTCAACCTCTGGTACCCCAAGGCCTCGACGACGGCGTCGGCCTTCGAGTGCTACGGAGACGATTTCAGCAACCTGCTGTTCACCTCGCTCGCCGTCAACCACGCCGGTCCGGCGAGCTCGATCCGGGCGTTCAGCAGCTACACGCTGGGCGCGTCACCGGCCGCCCCTCTGGTCTACGATCTCTGGACACAGAGTCTGGCGGTCGACGGCTCGGGCAACGATGACTGGCTCGCTCCGGCGGGCGGCGCCACGCTCCTGCGGCCCGGCGCGCCGGCCAGCGACACCCTGCACTACCCCGGCGCGACGTACCGCTTCAGCGGCACACCGCGCTACATCTCGGCGCAGGACCTGGGCACCCATCGCTCCGTGACGACCAATGTCGAGCACATTTTGGACGAGTCAAGCCAAGCACTCTCCACGGGGCTCTATCCCCACCTCGCCACCAACGCCGTCAACCTCGTGGACACGTTCGCGTGCTACGTGACGACCTCCGGCACCGGCTCGCGCGAGGTCACGGTGATCCAGGTGGATCCGTGATGCCAGGCCTGTTGCGCTGGCCAGTCGTCGCGCTGGCGCTGACCGCATCACGACCGTCAGCGCCGGCGCAGCCATACACCTTCGTCACCACTCGGGGCGATGACCCCGGGCAGCTGAGAGTCTGGAGCTTGTCAGAGTCGGGGGCCCTGAGCCAAGTGCAACTCTTCTCCGTTCCGATCGGCACTGCGACTCTCGAGATGGACCCATTCGGCAGATACCTCATTTGTCCAGGGACGAATTCCGTTCTGAATTTGTACTCGGTCGGCCCTGACAAGCGCTTGGTCCACGCAGATACTTACTCACGCCCCGGCTGGACGATCTACACGGAGTTCCACACTCTGACCCCCGACGGGGCCTTCTACGTGGGCCTGACGCGGCGGCGGACCCCTCTGCCCGCGACCTACTACTTCGAGGCATTGGCGGTGGAAGCGAGTCTTGAGCTGGCGGAGTCCGGGTCCAGGTGGGTGCAGCCTCAGAATCCCATCATGTACGCGCACGCCTTTGGCTCTGCTCTGCTCCCTGGGGGCGGCTATGGGCTTTTCTTCACCTCTTGGAACGCCGGCATCTCGCATGTGGCGGTCATGCCCATGTCCGCCTCGGGGGAGATCAGCAGTCCCGAGCAGTGGTTCGACTTCAATGCCCAGCCCCTCGCCGGGGGGTTCACGACCCGGGGGGATCAGCGGGTGGTCGTCGTTGGGGCCTACGACGTTCCAACCGCGATCAGCCTGTCGGTGTCACCTGAGGGTGAAGTCGCTCTGGTCGATGTCTGGAGCTTCGCTCACGATGGAGTGTGGGTGGGTCAAGGTGTACGTCTGCTGCCATCGGGTGATCGCATGGTCGCGGGCGGCCGCATCGCAACCGCCGCCATCGAGGGCTCGGGGGAGTTTGCTGGAAGCGCTTTGGCTGGCCCCTACGGCAGCATCGACGCGGCCCACCCCGGCGTGTCTCCCGACGGGCGGATCGCGGTCACGACCTGGGACTTTGACGGCCAGGGGATTCACTGGGGGGTGTTCGCGCTGACGCCCGACCGGGGCCCGGTGCTCCTGCGCGACCACGTCTTCAACTTCGGCTACACTGACATCGCCTTCATCCCCCCGCGCACGGAGGAGATGCTCGGCGACGCGAACGGCGACGGCCTGCGCGATGCGGCGGACGTGGTGACCTACATCAACCACTTCGCCGACGGCCCGGACATCGGAGGCCCGCTCGACTCCCCCGGGCCCGGGCCGACGCCGACCAGGACGGCGACATCGACGCCGATGACCTCGCCTGGCTCGTCGATTTCCTGGTGGGGGGCGAGACGCCGTGAGTGAGGGAGTCGACATCAGGCCCCATGGAGGGCGCAGGCATGAGGAGAAGGACGGATGGCGCTGATTCTCGCGGCCCTGTCGCCGCTGACGGCTGCCCAGATCGCGCTGGGGCCGGGCGACGAGCCGGACCGCGTCCACTGGGTGCAGGTGGCGCTGTTCGACTCGGAAGCGAGCGCCGAGGCACTCGCCATGCAGCTGACCGCCGAGGGCATTGCGCCGGTGTGTGTCTATCCCTCCTCCCGCGGCCCGGCCGTCCGCGTCGGTGAGTTCGCGGTGCACATGGACGCCGAGCTCTGCGCCGAGAACCTGCGCGACCGCTTTCCGGAGGCGTGGGTCCGCTTCAACTCCGTCTCGGAGGAGGCCCAGGCGGGCCGGAGGTGGGACTTCGCCCCCGTCTGCGCCTTCTCCACAACCCGTGAACTGTTCGCCCTCAGCGGGAATCCCATGCCCCCTTCAGCCGGGGTCCGCTTCATCAATGCCCTCTGCGCCATCCCCGAGGGCGGCGTCTATGTCCCCGGCACGCTGCCCGAGGACGAGGCAACGCTCGAGCTGGTGGCTGAGGAGCTCATCTTCGACAGCGGCCCCGAGGACCTCGCCGCAGGCGAGGGCTCGCTTCAGATGGCCGGCCTGCTGGCCCGGCGGCGGGAGTTCGACCACGCCCGGGCCATGGCGCTGCCGGTCGCCAGCGGCACGATCCTGGCCACCCCGCAGGACCGCTGGGACGCGATGTGGCTCCTGGCGCGCATCTACCACGCCAAGCGCTGGCGCCGGACGGCGTACCGCGCCTATGTCGAGATCGCCGCGGCGGCGGCCGATCCCCGCGACCGGGTCCGGGCTCTGGTCGAGCAGGCGGGGCTCCTCTTCGAGCTGAGCGAGTCGGGCTCGGGCCGGATGGCCGATGCCCGCCTGCGCTGCGCCGAGATTCTGAGGGCCCATGGGGGCGAGACCGATCCCGAGATCCGCGCTCTCGTGGCCACGGCGGCGCAGATCCGGGCGGAGACCTTCTACATGGAGGACCGGCTCGAGGAGTCCGTTGCCGCACTCCAGGAGGTCGCACGCGTCTACGGGGACGTGCGGCGAGTGCATGCTATGGCTCTCTTCTTCCAGGCGCATGCTCTTCATCGGCTCAACCGCCGGCCGGAGGCCCAGGAGGTCATGAGCCAAGTGGCCGAGATGCAGCTCGGGCCGGAGGACAATTTCCCTCGCCTCGACCTGAGCAACCAGGCACTGGGGAGCTTGACACTCCAGGCGATTCATGACGAGGACTGGGACACCGCCCTCGAGCGGCTCGAGCGGCTCTCTCAGCGCGCTCCGCGCAGCGCCTCCTTCCGCCAGTGTCTGCGGCGCCTGCGTCAGGCCGAGGGCCTCTCCGGGGAGCAGCAGCAGCGCCTCGCAGCGCTCGTGTCGCCCGGCTCCTGACTCCCCCCAAGGGAAAAACAGGCCCCCCACTTCGAGTTCGCGAAGACGACGGCTTGGATGCGGCCGAGTGCCCCGAGACTGGATGGGTGCGCGAGGTGGCGAGATCCGAGACTTGTCCTTGACACTGTCCCCGCACGCCCCGAGGATCGCTCCTCCGCCTGCCGGGTGGATAGCTCAGCTGGTTCAGAGCGCCGGCCTTACAAGCCGGAGGTCACAGGTTCGAGCCCTGTTCCACCCACCGTGCGTGGAACGGCGCCCGGCGCGGAGCCCCAGGGCGGGGTCGTAGTTCAGCTGGTTAGAACGCCGGCCTGTCACGCCGGAGGTCGCGGGTTCGAGTCCCGTCGGCCCCGCCACTCTCCGATGCACACCCTCCCCGTGCGCATTGCACACAATCTCGACCGGGTCCTCGAGGCCAAGCGCAGGCGCCGCCGCGAGCTCGCGGCGCTCCCCTCTGTGGAGAAGATCCGCCTCATCGAGACGATGAGAGAGCGCAATGCCTCGATCGCCAGGAACCCGCTCCGCGCCGCGAAGCGGCCGAAGGCCTGAGTCACCCGAGCCGCAGACGCACCGGCCGGACTCTCACCCGCTCGTCGATCATCCGGTCATCCCGCGCCGGGGTCTCGCCCGGGACGACCGTCCACCGCCCGCCATGTCGCGCGCTCAGCGCGGTCGCGATCTCGAAGAACGTGAGGTCCGCGTTGCCGTTGACGTGCCACAGCCCCGCCGTCGGCCCCGCCATCAGCCCGGCGAGCGCCTCGGCGGTGTCATCGAGGAACGAGCACGACGGCCACCACGCCGTGCTCGCCTCCACCCGGCCCCGTTCGCGCTGCGTGCGCTCCAGGAAATCGGTCATCGTGTTCGAGCCCGGCGCGTCGCCGATCTGC
>JABWBI010000421.1 GCA_013360565.1 Candidatus Sumerlaeia bacterium
CCTCCACGGCCGCCAGCCGGCGCCGCCCAAGTCGCTCGACCCCGACACCGCCGCGCTGCTCGGTGAGGAGTGGCTGCTCGGCGCGCTGCGCACCAAGCGCGGGGTGCGCGCCTTCGTCGCGGTCGACAAGGCGTTTCAGCCGGGGGGATTGACGCGGGACGACGCGACCAACTTCGAGTGGTTGCTCAATCAGGCGAGCCTGGCGCTCGAGAACGCCGAGCTCTACGACGACCTCCGCCGGGCGTACACAGAGATCCAGGAGGTCGACCGGATGAAGTCGAACTTCCTGTCCACGATCAGCCACGAGCTTCGCACGCCGCTCACGTCCATCCTCGGCTTTGTCCAGCTGATGGCCAACGGCCGGACCGGGCCGGTGAACGACGAGCAGCAGCGCCTCCTCGAGAAGGTCGTGGACAAGTCCCGCGATCTGCAGAGCCTGGTCAACGACATCCTCGAGGTCGCGGAGATCCAGGCGGGCGGACTCGTCCGGCTCGATCCCGAGCCCGTCGCCCTCGAGGATGTGATCGACCACGTCATCGCGCGCGTCGTGCAGCGGCGCCGGGCCCCCCACGTCACGGTGGAGCACCGCCGGCCCGCGCAGCCGTTGCCGCCTGTGCTCGGCGAGCGGCAGGCGCTCGAGCGCATCTTCTATCACCTGATCGACAACGCCGTGAAGTTCATCCCGCAGGCCGGTCGCGTCACGGTCCGCCACCGCGTCACGCGGCGCACGGTCCAGACATCCATCACGGACACGGGCATCGGCATGGCGCCGCAGCACCTCGAGAAGATCTTCGAGCATTTCTACCAGATCGACTCGGACCTCAACCGCACGTTCAACGGTGTCGGGCTGGGGCTCACGATCACCAAGAAGCTGGTCAATCTGCTCGGCGCGAAGATCGAGGTGCAGTCGACTCCGGGCAAGGGTTCGACGTTCTGCGTCTCGCTCCGAATAGCCCCAGTCGATGAGGCGTCCGGCGGCGCCGGGATCTGAGGGTCAGACCGGCGGCGGACCCTCGTCCTCGTCGTGCGTCGCGTCGAGGAGGTCTTCCATCGGGTCCGGAGCCACGGCGGGCGGCGCCGTGAGACGCGGGGGCATTTCGCCGCGCCGCACGTCCGTCTTGCGGACGGGGAGCGGCGTCACCCGGGGCGGGCTCGGAATCTCTTCCATCATGGGGGACAGTGTATCGCACCGAGGGGGCGATTGCCACGGGAGATCACAGGCCCCCGGCTCCGCGCCGTTGATTTGTCGCCCGGGCGTCGCAGAGTGAAAGCATGAGGGAACCGGTCGAACTCCCCGTCGCGAGGCGCCTCGTGTCGCTGTCGGTGCGGCTGGCCCACGGGCTGCGGGCCTGCCTGCCTCCGCGGTGGTGGCGCGGAGTTGCGGACAGTGCCTGTGCCGTGGCAGGGTCGCAGGGATCATGTTCGTCCGCCCGAGCACGCCCTTTCTCCGCCGCGAGGCGGGGCTGACGGCCGATTCGCCGATTCCGCCCTGGGTGTGGCCGCTGGCGATGGGGCTGAACCTGTCGTGGTTCCTCTGGGACGTGGGGCTGACGTCGGCGCTGTGGGGACGGCTCCGGGGGATGACGCTGGCGCAGGCGCGGGCC
>JABWBI010000098.1 GCA_013360565.1 Candidatus Sumerlaeia bacterium
CCCCGCGGGAGCCGCGACGCTGACGCGGAGGCACTCCGCGCCGGGGGCGAGTGTGAGGGGCGTCACGCTCGGCGCGCCGCCGGCGTAGTCGATCCGGGTGTCCGGCGTGAGCAGTGTCGCGGTGATCGTCGCCCGGCCCCGGGGGTCGGACCACGAGTTGACGATCACACTCACCGTCCCCGTCTGCGGGGCGATGAGATGAAGGCGCGGCTCGCGACGGCCGGTGTAGTCATCCGCGAAGACCTGTGGCAGCCCCGGGCCGACCGCCGTGAGCGACGCGTCGAACGTGCAGTTGGTCGCCGCGATCTGGACGGCCTGTCCCGCCTCCAGCGGGAGCGACAGCGTGAGGGGAAGGCCCGTGAGCTCGACGTCGGCGGGCTCCCCCAGGGCGAGGCGGCGCTGCTCGCCGGTCTCGGCGGTCAGGCGATAGCGCCCTGTCGCCCCGGCGCTGAATGTGGTCACCGTCACCTTGTACACCCCGGACTGGCTCGAGCTGATCACCACGCGCGGGTTGAGATTGCCCGCGCTGTCGTCGTCGATCGTCGCCGTGCCGTCTGGCGCCGTGACGATCAGCATCGTGTCGATGCCCTGGCCCTGGCAGGTGACGATGACCGTCTGACCCGCCTCGAGCGCGAGATTGTAGATGTCCTCGAACTTGCCGTCCGGGTTCTGCGGATCCTCGGCCGTCAGGGCGCCCTCGGCGGGCGTCCCCAGGGTCAGGTCCGCCGCCAGCGCCGCGGGCGCGATGGCCAAAGCGATGCCGACTGCGTTGCAGAGAGTCCTCATCGTTTTCACCTCGGTGTGGTGGCCCCTGAGATCTGTCTGAGGGGAAGGACAACGCCTCCCGGCGACTGTTCCCCGGCTGCGCCGGAACCAATCTCTTGGTCCCGGAGCCGGTCGGGGATCAGAGCGGGAGGAGCTTGACGAGCTCCTCGACGGCGGCGGCGCTCCGGTTCAGCGCGAGCCGCTCGTCCGACGTGAGGGGGATCTCGAGGATCTTCTCGACGCCGCTCCTGCCCAGGATCACCGGGACGCCGAGGTAGAGGCCCCGGACGCCGTACTCGCCCTCGCAGTACGCGGCGCAGGGCAGGACACGGCGCTTGTCGCGGAGGATGGCCTCGGCCATCTGAACCGCGGCGGCGCTGGGGGCGTAGTAGGCGCTGCCGGTCTTGAGGAACTTCACGATCTCGGCGCCGCCATCGCGCGTGCGCTGGATGATGGCGTCGAGCTTCTCGCGCGAGATCAGCGAGGTGACGGGGATGCCCGAGACGGTCGTGGCGCTGACGACGGGGACCATCGTGTCGCCGTGGCCGCCGAGCACCATCGCCTGGATGTCCTCGACGCTGACCCCGAGCTCCCAGCCGAGGAACGTGCGATAGCGGGCGGAGTCGAGGATACCGGCCATGCCCACGACGCGGTTCTTGGGGAAGCCCGAGACCTTGAGGGCGGTCTGGGCCATCGCGTCGAGCGGGTTGGAGACAATGATGAGGACCGCGCCGGGCGAACGCTTGGCGACCTGCTCGGTGACCTCCTTGACGATCTTGAAGTTGGTGGCGACGAGGTCGTCCCGGCTCATGCCGGGCTTGCGCGGCAGGCCGGCGGTGATGATCACGATGTCCGAGCCCGCCGTGGCGTCGTAGTCGTTCGTGCCCGTGATGAGGGCGTCGAAGTCCTCGACCGGCCCGGCCTGCGCCAGGTCGAGCGCCTTGCCCTGGGGGACGCCCTCGACGATGTCGACGAGGACGACGTCGCCGAGCTCCTTCGCGGCGGCCCAGTGGGCCGCGGTCGCCCCGACATTCCCCGCTCCGATGATGCTGATCTTCGCCCGTGCCATGGTGTCTGCTCTCTCCTCGCGAAAGTTGGAACCCTCACGACGCCAAGAACAGGGGGAAAGCTCAAGTGGAAAGCGCGGGCGGCAGCCCGCCCTTGACAAGCCCCGGGCGCGTGCTCAGCGTCCCTGGGCCATGCTCGATCTGAAATTCATCCGTGACAACCCCGGGGCGGTCCGGCGGGCCTGCCAAGTCAAGCGGCACGAGGCGGACGTGGATCGGCTGCTGGCGCTGGACCGGGAGTGGCGCGAGGCGACGGCGCGGGCGGACGAGCTGCGCGGCAAGATCAAGCGCGCCTCGCAGGAGATCGGTGGCCTGATGAAGCAGGGCCAGCGCGACGCCGCCGAGGCCCAGAAGGCCGAGGTCGCCGTCCACAAGGCTGAGCTCGAGAGCATCGAAAAGGCCGAGACCGGCCGCCGCGCGGCGATGGACGACCTCCTCCTGCGCATCCCGAATATCCCGCACGAGCTCGTGAAGGCCGGTCCCGAGGAGGAATTCAACGAGGAGGTCCACCGCTTCGGCGAGCCCAAGCAGTTCGCCTTCGAGCCGAAGGATCACGTTGCCCTGGCGGAGGGACTCGGCCTCATCGACTTCAAGCGCGGCGCGCGCCTCGGCGGCTCGGGATTCATCCTCTACACCGGTCTTGGCGCGCGCCTCGAGCGCGGCCTGATCAACTACATGATCGATCTCCACGTGCAGCGCCACAGCTACACCGAAGTCAGCCCGCCCTTCGTCGTCACGCGCCAGGTCATGACCGGCACGGGCCAGCTCCCCAAGTTCGCCGAGGACATGTACCACGTCACCGAGGACGACCTCTGGCTCATCCCGACGGCCGAGGTGCCGGTGACGAACATTCACCGCGACGAGATCCTCAGCGCCGACGATCTGCCGATCAAGTATGTCGCCTACACCCCGTGCTTCCGGCGCGAGGCCGGCTCCTACGGCAAGGAGGTCCGCGGTCTCACGCGCGTCCACCAGTTCGACAAGGTCGAGATCGTCAACTTCACCCTCCCCGAGAAGTCGTGGGAGCAGCTCGACACGCTTCGCCGCGAGGCCGAGACGGTGCTCGAATCGCTCGGGCTCCACTACCGCACCGTGCGCCTCTCGACCGAGGGCATGACCTTCGCCTCGGCGATGACCTATGACCTCGAAGTCTGGGCGCCGGGCTCGAAGCGGTACTACGAGGTCTCGTCGGCCTCGTGTTTCACCGATTTCCAGGCGCGCCGTGCCAACATCCGCTTCCGCCGCCAGGCCGAGGCCAAGCCCGAGTTCGTCCACACCCTCAACGCCTCGGGTGTCGCGCTCCCGCGCCTCGTCATCGCACTGCTGGAGACTTGGCAGCGCGCCGACGGCACCATCGAGGTCCCCGCACCGCTGCGCCCCTATCTGGGCGTTGATTCGTTGACTCGTTGATTCGACCGCTCCGCACCGGGGCTCATCCCATGAAGCTCCTCGTCAAAGTCCTGCTCTTCACCGTCCTTGTTCCGGGGTTTGTCGCCGTGCTCGCGCCGCGATTGCTGCTCTGGTCCGGGCTGCCGCTGCTCGCATTGCCGCTCGGGTCCCTGCGCCACAGCGGCTGGCTGCTCGTGGCGGCCGGTGCGGCGATCTACGCGTGGACCGTCTGGGACTTCGCCACGGTCGGCCGCGGCACGCCCGCACCCATCGACCCTCCCAAGGAACTGGTCGTCCGCGGGCTCTATCGTCACGTGCGCAACCCGATGTATGCCGGCGTCCTCTTGTTCATCGCGGGTCAGGCGCTCCTGTGGCAGAGCGGCCAGACGCTGCTCTGCGCCGCCGCCGTCTGGGCCGGCTTCCATCTCTTCGTGCTCGGTGTCGAGGAGCCGCAGCTCCGCCGCCTCTTCGGCGAGGCCCACATTCGCTATTGCGCGCGCGTGCCGCGATGGCTTCCATCTCTGCGAGGTGACCGCTGAAGACTGTGGCGACTGTCCCCAAGGCCATGACCATCGCCGGGTCCGACTCCGGCGCCGGCGCCGGCATCCAGGCCGATCTCAAGACCTTCGCCGCGCTCGGCGTCTACGGCACGTCGGTCATCACGGCCATCACCGCGCAGAACACGCGCGACGTGACGTCGTTCGAGCCCGTCAGCGTCAAGCTCGTCGAGGCGCAGATCGACACCGTCATGGCCGACATCGGCACAGACGCCGCCAAGACCGGCATGCTGCCCAGCGCCGAGATCGTCGAGGCCACCGCCCGCGCGATCGTCAACCGCCACCACATCTCCAAGTTTGTCTGCGACCCCGTCATGGTCGCCAAGAGCGGCTCGCGCCTGCTCGACGACGGCGCCGTGCAGGCGATGCGCGACTACCTCCTGCCCATCGCGATGGTCGTCACGCCCAACATCCCCGAGGCCGAGGTGCTCACCGGCGGCACGATCAAGACGCTCGACGACATGCGCGCCGCCGCCGAGGACATCGCGGCGATGGGCTGCCAAGTCGTCGTCATCAAGGGCGGCCACCTGCCCGGCGCGCCCATCGACCTCGTCTACGACGGCGGCGACTGCGAGGAGCTCCCCGGCGAGCGCATCGACACGCCCAACACCCACGGCACCGGCTGCACCTTCAGCGCCGCGATCACCGCGCACCTTGCGAAGGGCCTCAAGCCTGTCGCCGCCGTCCGCGAGGCCAAAGCCTACATCACCGCCGCGCTGAAGGCGTCGTATCCCATCGGCTCCGGCCACTCGCCGGTGAATCATTTTCACTTGATGGCGCGCTGATCTTCCAGAACACCGCGCTGGCGCGCGGCGGTCCAAAGTGCGGTGGGGTTAGCGATGGAACGCAGGGGTCCAAGGGCCATGGGTCCACTGTGGTTCAGGCAGGCGCGCTGAGCCCTTGCCTCTCCTCCCTTCCTCCTTCACACTCCCGCCATGCCTTCGCCGAATCAACCGATCGACCCGTCAACCGATCAACGCGTCCTCACCCTCGGCCACTCGCCCGACCCGGACGACGCCTTCATGCACTGGGCGCTGGCGACGGATCAGATCGACACCTCGCCGCTGCGCTACGAACACATCTTGCAGGACATCCAGACGCTGAACGAGCGCGCGACGCGCGGCGAACTCGACATCACCGCGATCAGCGTCCACGCCTACGCCCACGTCCTCGACAAGTACATTATCCTCCCGCACGGCGCCTCGATGGGCGAGGCGACGTACGGCCCGATGGTCGTCGCGCGCGAGGCGATGGAGCCGGGCCGCCTTCGCGAGGTGACCATCGGCATCCCCGGCACGATGACGAGTGCCTACCTCGCGCTGCGGCTGGCCATCGGCGACTTCCGCCACCGCGTGATCGCGTTCGACCAGATCCCAGCGGCGGTCAAACGCGGCGACGTCGACGCGGGCCTGCTCATCCACGAGGGGCAACTCACGTATCAGAACGAGGGGCTCGTCTCCGTCCTCGAACTCGGCCCGTGGTGGAGCGAGCAGACAGGCGGCCTGCCCCTGCCACTCGGCGCGAACACGGTGCATCGCCGCCTGGGCGAGCTCATCCCCACCGTCTCGCGCCACCTCAGGACATCGATCCAGATGGCGCTTGACAACCGCCAAGCGGCCGTCGCCCACGCGCTGCAGTACGCCCGCGACATGGGCCACGACCTCGCCGACGAGTTCGTCGGCATGTACGTCAACCGGCGCACGCTCGACTACGGCGAGGAGGGCCGCGCGGCCGTCCGCGAGTTCCTGGACCGGGCCCACCGCGCCGGGCTGATCCCGGCGCCGGTCGACCTCGAGTTCGCGGGGTGACCCCTGCCGTCCCGGGCGGTCAGATTGCCCTTGACTTGACCGTTCACATGTGTACAATGACCGTCATCGGAGCTGGAGACGGCACCGGGAGTTGACGGAGATGGCACTGCGCGACGAGCTGGGCCTGCGGGCCCCCTTCCACGCCCCCGCCCACGAGGCGCTGCTGGGGCTCTATCACACCGCGTCTCAGATCAAGAAGCGCATCGACGTCTTCCTGCGGGCGCACGGGATCACGGACGTGCAGCTGAACCTCCTGCTGCTGCTGCATTATCAGGCCGGCCGCGACGGCGGCCTCACCCAGGTCGAGCTGAGCCGGATGATGCTGGTCAACCGGGCCAACATCACGTCGCTGATCGACCGCATGGAGCGCTCGGGGCTCGTCGCGCGCGTGGGACGCCCGGGCGACCGGCGGTGCCGCGTCATCGAGCTGACGCCCGGCGGGCGGCGCCTGATCGCCAAGGTGGAGCGCGACTACGCGCGGGAGGTGGCGCGGATCATGGCCCCCCTCCCGGCGCGGGACCTGGCCTCGCTGATCCGGATGCTCGACGCCCTCCGCGGGGGCTTGCGCACGCGCCGGAGGCGCTGATTTTTCTCCGCCCCACAAGTTCACATATCGACCGTCGGCCTATCAACAAGGAGTCCCCATGAAGATCCTTCTTGTCGCCCCCGCCTCGGGTCCCTGGCGCGGCCTCGCCCGCCGGGGCCTCTTCTCCGGCAGGACGTTCCGCTTCTCGATGCTCTCGCTTCTCACCGTCGCCGCGCTGTCCCCGGATGGCACCGAGGTGCGCCTCGTCGACGAGCAGGTCGATGACTTGCCCGGGGACGAGCACTTCGACCTCGTCGGCATCACCGCCATGACCGCGACCGCGCCGCGGGCGTACGAGATCGCCCGGCGCTTGCGCGCGCGCGGCATCCCGGTGGTGCTCGGCGGCTTCCACCCGACGCTCAACACCGCCGAAGCCCTCGAGCACGCGGATGCCGTGGTCGCGGGCCCGGCCTATGGCGCGTGGCCGGCGCTCGTGGAGGATTTCCGGGCAGGCAAGTTGCAGCGCCTCTACCACGGTTCTCTGGACGCCAGGATACCCAGGGCGTTGCCGCGCCATCTGATGCCCAAGGGGAAGTACCTGACCGTCAACGCCACCTTCGCGACCCTCGGCTGCAGGCACACGTGCTCCTTCTGCTCGATCACCGCCTTTCACGGCGGCGCGCGGCGGCTCCGGCCCGTCGAGGACGTCGCCGCCGAGGCCGCCTCGTTCCGCGAGCGCTTCTTCATCTTCGTCGACGACAACCTGACGCAGGACCGCGAATACGCGCTCGATCTGCTGCGCGCGCTCGCACCGCTGCACAAGCGGTGGGTCACGCAGGCGTCCCTCGACGTGGCCGATGACAGCGAACTCGTCGGCGCGCTGCGCGCGGCGGGCTGCGTCGGCCTCTTCGTCGGCCTCGAATCATTCAATCGCACAGCACTGTGCTCCCAGACCAAGGGATTCAACGATCCGGACCGGTACCGCGCGCAGGTGGCGCGGCTGCACCGCCAGGGCCTCTTCGTCGAGGCAGGCGTGATCTTCGGTCACGACAGCGACGACGTGGCGGTTTTCCGGGAGACGCTCCGCGCGCTCGACAGAATCGGCATCGACGCGATCCAGGTGTCGATCCTCACGCCGGCGCCGGGGACGCCGCTCTTCGAGCGGATGCGCGGCCGGATCGTCGACTTCGACTGGGAGCACTGCGACTACCGCCACGCCCTCTTCGTGCCCGCGCGGATGACGCGGCGCGAGCTCCAAGACGGCACCGACTGGGTCATCCGCCAGTACTACCGCCCGTGGCGCATTGCGCGGCGTCTCGGGCGCTGGCTCGCGATGCCCGGGGGCCTCAGGCGCTTCGTCTACCCGCTCGGGCTGAGTCTGGCGTACTTCGGGCGCGTCAAGCGGTTCGGGATCATCGGGGCTGACCCCGCGCGCCGCCGCTCTGCGGTGCCGGCGCTTGCCGCGCCGGTGCGTCCTCTTGGCCCTTGAACCTTCGGCCCCGATGGATTTCTCTGGCGTCCATGGCGCAGTCCGTCACCACCGGTTTCATTGACCGCGGCGAGGCGATGGCTCTGTGCGGCTGCACGCCGCAGGAGGCGGACGAGTTCTGCCGGGAGCTGACAGCGGCGCACTACGAGAATTTCCCCGTGCTGTCGCGCCTGTTGCCTGAGCCGCAGCGGGGCGCGCTGTGCGCGCTGTACGCCTTCGCGCGGATTGCAGACGACTTCGCGGACGAGGCGCGGTTCCACGGCGAGCGGGCCCATCTGCTCGGCATCTGGCGCGAGCGGCTGCACCTGGTGGCCGGCTCCGAGTCGTCGCACCCGGTCTTCGTGCGCCTGGGGGAGGTGATGCGCGCACACGGCATCCCAGCCGCGCTGCTGACGCGTCTGATCGACGCCTTCGTGCATGACACCCACACGACGCGCTACGAGACGTGGGACGATCTGCTGGCCTATTGCTCGGGCTCCGCCGACCCCGTGGGCCGGGCGGTGCTCCGCGTCTTCGGCCACGACGACGAGGGGATGGACGCACAGAGTGACGCGATCTGCACGGCGCTGCAGCTGGCCAACCACTGGCAGGATGCCGGCGAGGACCTGGGCCGCGACCGCATCTACATCCCGCGCGAGCTGATGGCACGCTACGGCGTCCGCGAGGAGATGCTGTTCGACCGCGTCTTCACGCCGAACTGCGAGGACCTGATGCGCGAGGTGGTGCGCCGGACGTGGCGCCTCTTCGACAGGGGGCGGCCGCTCGCCGCGAAGGTCGACCGGGCGCTGGCGCGGTGGATCCGCCTCGTCTGGCTGGGAGGGACGGCGATCCTGCACAAAATCGAGCGGCAGGGCTTCGACACCCTGACCGGGCGGCCGCGCCTGACGCGGGCGGACAAGGTGATGCTCGCCGCGCGCGGGCTGCTGATCCGGCGGCTGCCGCGAGTGCCGCTGCCGTGAGCGACATCGACCAGGCGTGTGCGGAGATCGTCCGGCGGAGCCGATCGAACTTCGCGCTCTCGTTCCGCTTCTTGCCGACGCCGCAGCGGCGGGCGATGAACACGCTTTACGCCTTCTGCCGCCACACGGACGACTTGGCCGACGGCCCGGGGTCCGTCGAGGAGCGCCGGGCGGCGCTGGCGGCGTGGCGGGCGGAGATCACCGACCGCGGGGTGGACCCGGTGATCCGGGCGATGGTGCAGGTGACAATCGACTTCGACCTCGACATCGACCTTCTGCACGCGGTGATCGACGGGTGCGAGATGGATCTGGCCGCCGCGCGCTTCGCAACGCTCGACGGCCTGCGGCACTACTGCTCGCTGGTGGCGGGGGCCGTGGGCCACCTGTGCCTGGGCATCTGGGGGGTGCGGGGCGGGCAGGCCGATGCCCTCGCAGAGGACCTGGGCTTGGCGGCCCAGCTGACGAATATCCTGCGCGACATCGGCGGCGACGCGGCAGCGGGCCGCATGTATCTGCCGCTCGACATGCTGCGCCGGCACCAGGTGGAGGAGAGCGACGTGCTTCAGTGCCGGGCGTCCACGGGGCTCCAGGCATGCCTCATGGAGCTCGCGACCCTGGCGGCCGATGCCTACGACCGCGCGGACGTCGACGCCTTCCCGGCAGCGCAGCGCCGGCGCCTGTGGCCGGCACGGATCATCCGGCGCATCTACCGCCGGCTGCTCGACGAGATCGTGGCGCGGGGATTTCCTCTGAGGGAGCGCACCCGCCTCTCGGGATTCACCAAGGCGCGGCTGATCGCGCCGATCCTGCTGCGCCGCCTCGTGCCGCTGTGAACGAGCCCTTCGACGCGGCGGTGAT
>JABWBI010000006.1 GCA_013360565.1 Candidatus Sumerlaeia bacterium
TTGGTCGCCGACTCGCATCCATCGGAGATAGTCGAGAAGGGGTCGGCGTGTCGGAAGATGGGTTGCCGAGCATTGTGTGGTGTGATGTGCCTGGTGGCAGTGTGACGCTCGAGATCAATTATGGGGGCGAGAGAACTGAACATGTAAGACCCTTCAAGATCGCAAAGTACCCAGTCACGTGGGGGCAGTTTCGGGCGTTCGAAAGGGCAAGTGATGGCTTGAGAGAAGATCGATGGTGGCGCGACATAAGCTATGACAGAAGGTGGAACGATGATAGTGACGAGAAGGACAACCACCCAGTCATTACTGTTTCGTGGCATCACGCCGTTGCGTTTTGCTGCTGGCTAACATATCGCTTTAGAACTACGGGAGTTATCGATCAAACGAGTGTTGTCCGATTACCGACGGAGTGGGAATGGTTTCAAGCGGCAACTGGAGGTGATCCGAGAAACAGTTACCCGTGGGGGTCAGGCAGTGATGCTCGAAATGCCAATTCTAAGCACAGCAAACTTGGTCGCACCATAGCAGTCGGGATGTACCCAAACGGAGCCTCGGCGGCAGGAATACTGGACATGGTGGGTAACGTAGATGAGTGGTGTTTGAACAATGGCGATGACCCTTTCGACGTCACAGGTGCGATACCAGCGGTGTGTGGGGGTTCATGGGACTCGGATCTGACTCATGGCCTACATCTACTGCGAGGCACGCAATCCCTCGGATCTCCAAGTGGCTTGATTGGCTTTCGAATCTGTCTGATTTCCGGTGTTTGGCAAAACTGATACCGGGATGACAGGATAACGGGGAATAGAGGAGAGCACGAATCTGTGCGAGATCGGCAGGTATGAATTGAGACGTAATACCACCGACAGCGACAAGTTGATGCGCGAGATGCGATCATCCCAGGAAATCCAGGCGAGAGGAACGCTTCGCGAATTTCACACCATGCTCGACTGAATCATCCAACCATCTTTCATCAATGCTCCAACTGTCAAAAGACCAGGATCGCAGGGCGTGAACGATAACTTGATGACAACAATATTATTGACATCCGGTATGACAATCTCCTGCGCAATCTCCTACGCATTCACCTGCGCAGGCACTCGAGAAGCACGCGCCAACCCCCATGCCGCTCAGCGGCAAACTCATCTTCTCGTCCCATGTCCCATGGGCTTCGTTGGTCATTCCCGCCCACATCTACTGCTATCACCGACGACTTCTTTGGCTAACTCCAACAACTTCTTTGCCTATCGCGACCCACTTCTTTGCTTATCACCCACCGCATCTACCGTGATCGCCACCCACTTCTTTGCTTACTGCCGACCGCTCTTACCGCTGTCGCCGCTGCGGAAGGAGTCGTTCTTGGCGGCGATGCCGAGCTCGAGAATGGCGTCGTGCAGGTCGCGCTGCAGGCGGATGGCCGTCGAGCCGTTCGCCCCGAGGCCGCTGATGCCGCCGCCGTCATCATCGTCGCCGTCATCGTCGTCGCCGTCATCACCCCGGTCCGTCACCCGGACGAACCACTGGAGGTTCCACACGGGACTCACCTTGACGTTGAGGAGGTTGGAGACGGAGATCTCGCCGTCGTTCTCATCGATCTCGTTGTCGCGGTCGTCGTCGTCGAAGGTGGCGAAGGGGTCGTCGTCGAGGGGGAAGAAGGCGGTGATGGCGAAGTTGTCGTACCAGATCTCGCTCCGGGGGCGGACGCTGGCATTGAGGCCCGCGAAGAGCGAGGTCTGCTGGAGCTCGCGCGAGTCGCTGGGGTGGCGGAGCTGCGTCTCCTCGAGGCCGCCGCTGAGGGCGACCTGAAGTGTGCGCGCCGCGTTGCGCCAGGAGGTGTAGGCCGAGAGGCGCTGAATCCGCTCCGCGTTGTAGATCTCGCTGTGACCCTGCAGGTTGCGCTCGTAGCGGATGCCCGAGGCGATGTCGGGGCGGCGGAGGGTGTGCCGGAGGCCGAGCTCCATCCAGTGCTCGTCGAGGCGGTAGGCGTAGAGGTCCTCGAGGAACGTCTGATTGCCCGCCTCGGCCCAGAATTCGCCCAGGCTCTGGCCGGTGGACTCGCGCAGACGCCACTCCGCGTAGGCCACGAGGGCGTCGCTGAGCCGGGCCTGCAGGCGGGTGGCGATGTCACCGTAGAGCCAGACGGTGTCGACGTCGTCGAGGTCGAGGAGCTCGGTGTCGAAGGCACCCTCGGTGCCGTCGATGGCGAAGTCGTTGAGGCCATCGTCGCCGGTGAGATCCGTGCCGACATAGAAGGAGTGGTCGTCCTCGAAGATGACGTTGTCCACGCGGCGGGGGAAGGGACCGTCGATGTCGAAGCTGTCGCTGTCGCGCTCCGAGGCGGCGACGCCGAGCCCCCCGCGGACGAGGAGCGTCAGGCGCTCGGTGAGACGCACCTGCCAGAGGAGAGACTGATAGAGGTCGATGCCGTAGACCCGGGCATCGTCGCCGGTGGAGTTCCGGTTGAGGCCGGCGTCCAGGTTGCCGAAGGCGCGGAGATCGAGGTCGTAGAAGAGAGGGAGGTGGCCGATCTGCAGCTCGTTCGTCGAGAAGCGGTACTCCACACGCTCGCTGACGCGGCCGTAGCGGCTGTCGTTGAACCGCTCGTCGGTCTCCTCCTCGCCGTCGCCGTCGCGGTCGAAGAAGAAGTCGTCGTTGTTGTCGCTGGGCTCGGAGAAGTTGGTCACCCGGTCGCGGCTGAGGCGCTCGCGCCAGTCGGTGGAGATCCGGCTGACAAAGTCTTCGTCCGTGTAGGTCAGTGCCCCATACACGCGGCGCTCGGCCTGCCGTCCCCGCTCGCGCTCGATGTCCCGGAAGAAGAAGAAATCCTCGTACATCTCGGGGTCGCCGACGAGGTCGGCACCGATGAGGCCGACGAGCTGATCGCTGATCTGCCAGCGGTGGGCGCCGTGGAGGAGCCAGCGGCGGTCGTCCTCGCGGCCCCGGTCGTCGATCATGTAGGTCTGCCAGCGGCCGCGGTGGCGTCCGTAGTCGAAGGTATAGCCGTACTCGGCGGCGTAGGCGAGGCCGCGGCGGGTGAAGAAGTCGACACCGGCGCGCAGGTGGCCGGCGGACTTGCGCTCGAGTTGTCCGGTCACAGGGTCGGGTTCGTAGAGCCGGTGGCGGTAGTTGTACCGGACATTGACGAAGCCGCCGAGGAACGAGGAGTAGCCGGCACGGATGTCCCACGGCTGCCCCGCGCCGAGGCCGCGGGTGAAAAACGGCAGATAGAAGACCGGCGTCCCCAGGACCTCGATGACCACATGCCGGGCGAAGATACGGTCGCTGGGGTAGAGATCGAACTCGCGGGCGCGCAGGGCGACGTGCGGCTCGGGGAACTCGCAGGTCGTGTAGCGGGGTGTGACCCACTCGGGCTCCTCGGTGTCGAGGCGGTCCCAGTTCCGGGCGGCACGGCGGAAGATGATCTCCTCGCCGGAGAGTTGGCGGAACTCCGCGCCGCGCATGTAGATGTCGCCGTCGTAGCCGCGGACGTTGTAGGCCATCCCCTCCTCGGAACGGAAGTTGAACCAGGCGGAGTCCGCCTCGAAGTGCTCGCGGGGCCCGTCGAGAATGACGTCGCCGAAGGCCTGCGCCTCGCGCGTCATGGGGTCGAAGACGATGGCGTCGGCCTCGAGGCGCCGCTCGCGGTAGGTGATCACGACGCGCTCGGTGCCGTAGAGGAGGTTGCGCTCCTCGTCGTACTGGACCATGCCCGCGGGCGACTCGATGCGAATCGCCTCGGCCCCCTCGCCCAGGTCCAGCGCCGGAGCGCGGCCCTGAGGCCAGGCGCCGGTGGCGGTGAGGATCAGCAGGAGCAGGAGAAGGGAACAGCGTGTCATCGGCGAGCCACCCACCAGAGCATTCCGAGTCCGATGGACCCAAGAACAACATTTGGGGACCACATGGCAAGAGGAGTCAGCGCACTTCCTGACTCGGCGACGGCCGAGCCCCATTCGAGGAGGCCGAAGTAGACCAGGATGAGCAGGAACGAGAACATGAGCCCCAGACCCTTGCCGGAGGTCTTCGTGATGATGCCGAAGGGAATCCCGATCAGCGTGAAGGCCAGAGCCGCGAAGGGAAAGACCCAGCGGCGCAGACGCTCGGCGCGGAGCTCGGCGCGGTAGTCGCTGTCGCTCGAGGCGCCGGCCGCCTCGCCGAGTTCGCGGAAGCTCATCTCCGAAGGGGGCTTCTGGTACTGCCCATCCTCCATCCGGCGGAGCGCGGGCTGGATAAACTGCTCGAGCCGCTCGAACTTGACGACGCGGATGGCCTCCTGCTCGGCGCGGCTGCGCACCTGTGTCGTGCCGTTCTCGAGGACGATGTGAACCGCCCGGCGGTCGAGGTCGGGGGCGATTGTCCCGCGCTCGGCGACCGTGTGGATGAGGCGCTGCCCCCGCTCACGGTCCTCGTGGATCATCTGAATGACGACGCCGCGGAGCTGGCCCTCACCGTCCCCAGCCCGTTCGAAGGTGAAATTCATCTCCTCGCTGCCGCTGGAGAACTCGTCGTACAGCCGCCCGGGCTCGAGAGTCGTGATCGACTGGAAGACGAGCTGGTAGGTGAGGTCGGACAGGCGCGTGTGCAGGCGCGGCATGAACCCCATGTTCAGGAGCCCGAGCGCCAGGCTCAGCCCGAAGGCGAGAAGCAGAGCGGGAGAGACGAGCCAGAAGAGGTGAATGCCGCTCGTGCGCATGGCCATGATCTCACGGTCGGTGGCCATGCGTCCGAATCCCATCAGGGCGCCGACGAGGATGGCCATCGGGATGGTGAGGGCCATGACCTGGGGAATGAGGCAGGCGAAGACCTGGAGAACCGTCCAGCCGGAGGCACCGCGATTGATGACGAGATTGATGATGTCGAACAGCTCGCGCAGGAGCAGGACGAAGGTGAAGACGACGAGACCCAGCAGCGTGGGGCTGAGAAGCTCGCGCAAAACGTAGCGGTGAACCAGCTTCAAAACGCCCGGACCGTAGCTGCCAAGTGAGGCTATGTCAAGGCTTTGGGGACAGTCCGCGGAGAGATCACAGCCCTTCGAGAAGGTCGGCGACATTGATCTTCCGATCGCCGTTGAGATCGAAAACGGGGTGCTCGGGCCGCTGGCCGAGGAGGACCTCGAGGACCGAGGCGCTGTCGGCGTCCGAGGCCCGCGGAGCCTGGGCGATGAGGAAGAGGCCGAGGTGTGTCACCGGGGCCGAGACGCGATTGCGGATCGCGTCGAAGGCCGCCCCGGGGACGTGGACCCAGGGGCCGAAGGGACCGGGCGCGGTGTACAGGCACAGGCGGCTCTCGTCGAGCCCGGGGATCTCACGGTCGAGGTAGTGGAAGACGACCTCGCCCGAGACCCAGTCGGCGCGGTCGGTGGTGACATACCAGACGATGTCGGCGATGGTCTCGCGCGGGCCGAAATTCTGGAGGCCGAAGTCGGGATCGGTGAAGACGACGCGCTGGAGGCTGGCGCCGGCATTGCCGGGCCCTTCGCCGCCCGTGAAGCCCACCTCGCAGCGGGAGGGGGGGATGGAGCTGAAGTCTGTGCCCACAATGCCCAGGTCGGAGATGGGCGCACTGAATCCCGGAAGGAATGACGCATACGAGGTCTCCGCCCGGAAGGAACTGCCGAAGATGAGATATGCCCGCCCCGCGTCGACGATTCCACCAGGATCTGCCAAGTAGGCCGTCGTCATGAAGTCCTGAAATCCATCCCCGTCGACATCTCCGACACCGCAAGGCTCCCGCCCGGACTGATCGTTCGCACCTTCCCCTTGGAAGCGGAAGCCATTGGTCCCATTGAGACCGGCCAAGCTCAAGATGCCTCCCTGGCCCAGCAGGGCCTCGGACCCCAGGATGAGGTAGGTTTCGCCGGCGTCGACTTCGGCGGAGACATCGGCCGCCGCCGCGCCGACCAAGAAATCGGCAAAGCCATCGCCATTGATGTCGCCAGCCGCCCGGGCCTGATAACCAGCGAGGTCGCCTTCACCGGCTCCATCGATTCTCAGGCCATCCGCTGGCCCGAACTCGGCGAGGTCCAGCGTCGCTCCGGTTCCGATGCCCGCTGCCGATCCGTAGATGAGATAGACCACGCCCGAGTCAGGCAGTCCGTTCACGGCGCTGAAGGGCGCTGTCAGAATGAAGTCACCCGTCCCATCTCCATTGACGTCGCCAGCCGCGCTCGCCCGAAAGCCGGTCATTGCGCCCTCGTCGACGCCTCGGATGAGGACTCCCTCAGCCGAGGTGAGATCCGCCAAATTGAAGACGCCCGCCGTGCCAAGCGGCGAGCGTGAACCATACAGAACAACGGCTTCGCCGACATCGGTGAGGCCCGCGCGGTCCGCGCCCCAGAGCCCGATCAGGAAATCGTCGATCCCGTCGGCATTGATATCACGCAGCCCTGCGACACAGAAGGCCCTGTCGCCGCTCTGAACACCGTTGATGCGAACGCCCGTTGGGCCGTCGAGAGCGGAGACATCCAGGGTACCTCCGGCACCGATCGAGGGTGAGCCATAGATGAGATACGAGTGGCCAGGGGCCACTGTCTGCGCCTGGCCGGCTCCCAAGAGAAAGTCGTCGATGCCATCGGCGTTCACGTCTCCGGCGGCCGCAATGCGAGAACCCAGATCCTCGTGAGAGAATGTGCCTTCGACGATGAATCCATTGGCTCCGTTCAGAGAGTTGAGATCGAAGACCAGCTGATCCGAGACGCCGCCGCTCCTGCCGAAAACGATGTAGGCCGTCCCGCTGTTGATGAACCCCGGCTTCGCGTCGAGGCGGCATGAGAAGCCGAAGTCGGAGATCCCATCGCCGTTGATGTCGCCGAGCCCGGCAATGCCATTGAGGCTGATCTGATCGCCGGCCTGCCGCCCATGGAAGACGACACCCTGGCCCATGCCGAGAGTCTCCACCTCGAACTGTTCAATCGATGCGAGGGAGGGTGTGCCATAGATGAGATACACCGTGCCCGCAGCATTGCGCCTGAACGGGTCGTCGAGCGGCGACGTGATGGCGAAGTCTTCTCGGCCATCAGCGTTCACGTCGCCGACTCCGTTGACGATGTGACCGGTCGTGTCATTGACGCCCGAGCCGTCGAACTTGACGCCGGGAATGGCGAGCCCCACCTCCCCCAGACTGACGACCGGCTCCATCGGGGCCGTGACCCCCTGGGGACTGGTGGCCAACAGGACCGCGAGTGCGAAGGATCGCATGACGAGTCGACTCCTTGGGGCCCCTCGGCCCGTGGACTCCACCCGGTGCGCAGTCTGGGGACTCGGATCCCCCGGTGTCAAGTGTCGTTTGTCAGGCGATGCGGGATTTCAGCCAGGAATCGTGTGCAAAACCGTTCACACGGGTGCGGTGCGACGGAATCGCAAGGCACTGTCCCTTCCCCCTGCTCCCTGGTATGGCCTGGGGGATGATTCTCTGGACCCTGGCGCTTCTGTCACTCGGCCTCTGGCTTTTCTATCTGGTCAATGCGCTGGACTGCCTGCGGCTCTTCCCCCGGCTCACCAGCATCCCGGCGGATGAAGCACGGCTTCCGTCCGTGACCGTTCTCGTCCCTGCCCGAAATGAAGAGCGGGCACTGGCGAGATGCCTGGAGTCGCTGCTGGCCCAGGAGCTCGACGAGCTGGAGATCATCGTGCTGAATGACCGCTCGACAGATCAGACAGGGCGCATCGCGGAAAAATGGGCTGGCCGGAGCGGCGGACGTCTGAGAGTGATTCACCTGTCCGCGCTCCCGGAGGGATGGCTGGGGAAGTGCCATGCGCTTCACCGCGGTGCTGCAGAGGCCCGTGGGGAGATCTTGCTGTTCACGGACGGAGACGTGATTTTTGAGCCGGGGGCGATCCGCCAGGCGGTGGCGCTGATGGTGCGCGACAGGCTCGATCATCTCGTCGTGCTGCCCTCGCTCATCACACACACCTTTGCCGAGCAGGTGGCGCTGACGTCGTACGCACTCAATCTGACGGCGGGGATCCCCGCGCGGCTCTATGCGAGGCACGGTTCGTGGGTCTACCTGGGCATCGGAGCGTTCAACATGGTGAAGCGCCGGGCCTACGATGCTGCTGGGGGCCACGAGCGGCTGCGACTCCACGTCGTCGACGACATGGCCCTGGGACAGCTCATGAAGTGGAGCGGGTTCCGGTGTCTTGCGGCCCGGGGGCAAGGGCTGGTGCGTGTCCGCTGGCAGGACTCGCTCTGGGGGATCGTGAAGGGACTGGAGAAGAACGCCTTCGCGGCCACGGGCTATTCGCTTCCCGTGGCCACGCTCGCCGTGAGCGCGCTCACCGTGATGAACTTCTGGCCCTGGGTGGGGCTGTTCGTGGGGCCGGGGGCGGCGCGCATGATCTGTGGGGTCACCGCTCTGGGACTTCAGCCGCTGCTGGGTGTGGGAACGGCCATCACCATGCGGCATCATCCGCTGAGCGGCCTGCTGCTGCCGCTCGGTTCGCTGGCGACCTCAGCCGCCTTCGCTCACTCGACGGTGAAGACGCTCCGCCTCGGCGGCATCCGATGGCGCGAGACGTTTCACTCGACGCGCGAGCTGAAGGCGTGGCTCGCGGACTATCGCCGGGAGATGCGAGAGCGCCGGCGGCGGATCAGGTCAGCTCGGCCGCGTCCGGATTGACGGCTTCGGCCGAGAGAGGTCTGCGCTCGCGGCGAAGTGTGCGCCAGAGGATGACCCCCGCCAGAAGGAGACCGGCAGCCAGCCAGAGGGGCCAGTGAGTGACGAAGAGACTCTTCACGCCGGTGAGGGCCACGGGATCGTTGCCGGCGTAAGAGTGGAGGCCCGAGAGGACGAAGTTGACGCCGAGGTACGTGAACAGCACGCAGCCGTAGCCGGCGATGGAGGTCCATGCGGTCGCTCGCCCGCTCCAGCCGTGGACGAGGCGGACGTGCATGTAGGCGGTGTAGATGAGCCACGTGATGAGCGCCCAGGTCTCTTTGGGGTCCCAGGACCACATGCGGCCCCATGCGGTGTCGGCCCAGATCGCGCCGAGCACGACCCCGATGCCGAGGATCGGCCAGCCGGCCTGAATGGCGCGGTGGTTGTAGAGGTCGAGCTCCTCGGGCGGCGGCGCCCAGCCCATGAGGCGGGGGGCGTGGGTCTTGAGGAGATAGAGGACCGCCATTCCGAAGGCGACGGTGAAGGCGGCGTAGGAGATGATCATGCAGGTGACGTGGTAGTCGAGCCAGTAGGAGTTGAGCACGGCGCGGAGCGGCTCGATGGCATCGTTGCCGTAGATGTCCGAGCTCTTGAGCCAGCGGTAGTAGAGAAAGGCGAGGGCCGCGGAGCACAGACCGACGACGCGCATCCGGTAGGTGAGCTCGAGGACGAGCGCCACGCCGATGGCGAAGGCCAGGCCAGTGGTCGTGGCCTCGTAGAGATTCGAGAGCGGCATGCGCTGGAGAAGATATCCGCGGGCGGCGGCGCCGAGCATGTGGACGGTCCACCCCGCGCCCATGACGCCGATCGCCATCCACCACCAGAGATCACGCTTGGTCACGAGGCTCACGAAGAAGAGGACGGCGCAGAGCACGTACGCGAGCGAGGCCCAGAAGTACGGGCGAAGCGTGGTGTACGCGTGGTCGATGCTCAGCCGCGTCCCGGAGGGATAGTTGGGCAGGGCCCTCAGGCCCGCTGCGAGCGGGGCGGCGGCCAACCGCGCAGCCTCGGGATCTCCCGCGGCGACGGCGTCCAGCAGTGCTCCCTGGTGAGGCAGAAGGGCCGCGCGCTGACCGGGTGGCGCCTCGTCGAGCGTCGTCCAGAGGCCATTTGGGTCGACGGGGTGGGGAACGAGCTTGAAGTCGCGCGAGAGCATCGAGAGGGCCTGAAGCCTCCCGGCCAGGCGGTCGATCGCCGTGTGCAGGGGCGTGCCCGACGGTGCGGTGGCGTAGGCCGTCGAGGCGGCGAAGAGCGCAGGCCCCTGGCCGCGGATCTGACCCCGGCCGTCGAAACCCAAGCAGTCACTGAGCCTCAGCGCGCGGTCCTCGACCGCGATGCCCGCCTGCTCGAGGACGGGAATGAGGTCGTCGCCTTCGATGGGGATGAGACGCCGGCCAGCCAGCAGACCGGGCTGGGCGATGAGCGTGAGAACAAGCGTGATCTCGTCCTCGCCCTTGATCAGCGCATGGGTGGTCACCTCGCGCAGGGCGTCGCGGGCGAAGGTGACCATCGTGCGGTTGAGGCCGTGGAACTGGACGGCGACGCGGTCGAAGCCGGTCTCGCTCCAGACGTCTTCGAACGGGCTCTCCGCGGCGGGCGCGGAGAGCGCGGCCAGGGCGATCAGCGTCGAAAGAGTTCGTCTCATGGATGGGACTCCTCCGGAGGGGCCTCGAGGTCTCGCTTCATCTGGTCGAGCATCGCGGGCAGTGTCGCGCGGCGGCCCCGGGCGCGTCCACCGACAAGCGCGCGGCTGCCGTCGGGGGCCACCCAGGCCCAGACCTGCCAGTGGCGCGAGGCGAAGGCGATGTAGGGCCCCAGCCCGAAGAGGACGAAGCTGAGGTAGAAGAAGATCTTGAGGACGTCTGACTCGCGCATGACGCCGAAGACGCTGTAAGCGGCGGGGAGGCGCCCGCTGACGCTCGCGTCGAAGGCCTGCGCGGACGTGTCTGCGCTGCCCGCGAAGGCATGGGGGTCTGGCGCCGGCAACTCCTCGCCGCCGGTGAGCCGCCGGGTTTCGCCGATTTCCATCATGACGGTTTCGAGGGACGCCCCCGATGCGTCGACCAGGGCCAAGCGGACGGCGAACGCCTGCCCCTCGGTCCAGTCGCCGGCGGAAGCCGGCTCATGGCCCAGGAACCGCGCCCTGAGGGGAAGGTCGGCGAAGTACATGTCGCGGAACTCCGGTGCGAGGAAAGCGGTGTCGGAGCCGATCTCGTTCTCGCCGCGCAGCAGCGTGTAGGTGATGGCCGGGTTGCGCATCGCAGAGCCGCGGGACACAGGGCCCTGCTCCGTGCGCTGGTAATCGGGGTAGAGATTGTCGACTCGGATGGACCACGGGCCAGCCGTCACCTCGGCGGTGGCCTGCGACGTGACACCGGGGACGCGCAGGGTGCCGTGAGCGAGCATCTGGCCAGCACGCAGAATGTGGAAGCTGCGGCCGTCGAGTGTCTCGAACTCGAGGTCGCTGTTGGGGACGGGCACGCGGACACCGGGCGCGGCGTCGAACTGGGGGAATTCGCGGGCGAGGGTGTTGTCGACGAGACGGATGGCGAGCCGGCCGCGCTGACGGAGGTCGGCGAAAGCGGGCCCGTCCATGCGGGCAAACTGCTGGGCTTGATCGGGTTCGAGGGAGGAGTCGAGAATCGCGTATGAGTTTTGGCTGAACTTCCATCCGCGCCAGCGAAGAGCCTCATTCATGGTGACGTGGTGGAACGAGCTCTTGCCCGAGGCATCGATGAGTTCGACATAGGAGCCGAAAAAGCGGGGCACGTTCGTGCCGGGGAAGAAGTCGGCGTCGAAATCGTGCAGCCGGATCGCGAAGGGAAGCGGGGCGGGCTCGAGGAGATCGGGATTCTCGGCGACGGGCGTGTAGATCCAGTCGCGGGCCATGCCCTCGCCGACCCAGAGTGTGTCCGTGCCGGGCGGCCCCTGGAAATGGGCCATCACCGAGAGGAACACGCTCCCCGCGAGGAGAAGCGTCATCCCGGCGTGGGTGACGATGAAACCCCAGCGCTGGATGATGCCTCGCTGTGCGAAGAGGGCGTTGCCATCCTGGACGATCCTCGGACCGATGCGCCTCTCGAATTGCGCGCGCAGCCGCTCGGCGGTGAGCGGGCCGGCGATTTCGCGCACGACGGGGAGGCCGGTGAAGTGGGCCGGGTCGCGGCGAAGGGCGCGCATGCGGGGGAGGTTCCAGGTGCGCACGTAGTGGGGCCACGAGGCGGCATTGAGGGTGATGGCGAGCAGCGTCATCACGGCGATGTACCACCAGGCGTGATAGACGAGGCGCTGAGCGGTGGGTGTGCCGTCGGGGGTGCCGACGTAGGACTCGATGAACGTGCCGGCGATGGCGCCCAGCGCCAGGACGACGAGCAGGAAGATGCCGAACTTCACGCTGGTCAGGAGACCGGCGAGGACGTTGCCGGTCGAGGCGAGGATGCGAAGCGGCCACGCGCCGGAACGCGCAGCGCCTCTGTCAGGCTGTGCGGAGGCGGGGAGCGAGTGCGAGGAGACGGCGGGATCCAACAGGATTCTCCGGGGCAAGAGAGGGATCGGCACCTTACCGGTCTGTGAATTCCGGCGCAAGCGAGTTCCGCCCGGAGGAGCGTCAGACTCGGCCCAGAGGCCGCGTGAGGAGCAGAGCGTCTTCCCCATTGGGGTAGTAGCCGGGAAGGAGCCCAATGATCGAGAAACCCTCCGCGCGGTGGAGGGCCAGTGAGGCCTGATTCTTGGCGCCGATTTCGCAGAGCGTGCGCCTGTGGCCACCCCACCGGCGGAGAAGGTGCAGGGTGATGCGCAGCAGGCGGCGGCCCAGGCCTCGTCGCTGAAACCGGGGATCGACATCGAGCGTGATGAGATGGCCGGTGCCGAGCTCGCTGATCTGCGCCGCGATGAGGAGGTCGCCACTCCAGAGCCCCAGAGTGAGAGTGGCGGAGTCACTCAGCCAGCCGGCGAGCATCTCGGGCGAGTACGCGAGGCCGGGGGGATAGCAGCGGCGCTCGAGGCGCCAAAGGGCGGCCAGCCAGCGGCCATCGGGCTCGCCTCCGCGCGGCCGGTGAATCTCGCCGCGCAGCCTCTCAGTCACGCCCGCCTCTTCGCCTCACCGCGGTCAGATGATGACCCTCTCGGTCTCGGGGTCGAAGAAGTGGGCCTTGTTGAGATCCATCACGAGTGTCTTGGACTCGTCGATGCGGGCCTGCACGTGGGGATCGACGCGGGCGATGAAGGGGTTCTTGCCGGTGGTGAGATAGAGGTAGATCTCGGCGCCCATGGGTTCGATGACTTCGACCTGGGCGGCGACCTTGGCCATGCCGGGGGCCTCGGTCGCCTGCGTGCCCGGGTCCATGATGTCCTCGGGGCGGATGCCGAAGACGACACGGCGGCCCTTGTAGGCCGCGAGGGCGTCCTTGAACTTGGGGGGGAGGGTGAGTGAGACGCTCCCCTCCTGGAAGACGGGTCCGCCGCCGTTGCCCTCGATCGTGCCGTCCATGAAATTCATCGGGGGCGAGCCGATGAAACCGGCCACGAACTTGTTGGCCGGACTGTCGTAGAGCGAGATGGGGTCGGCCACCTGCTGGACCACGCCGTCCTTCATCACGACGATGCGGTCGCCCATGGTCATGGCCTCGACCTGATCGTGGGTGACGTAGATCATCGTGGCCTGGAGGCGGGAGTGGAGCTTGGAGATCTCCGTGCGCATCTGAACGCGGAGCTTGGCATCGAGGTTGGAGAGCGGCTCATCGAAGAGGAAGACGGCCGGCTGGCGGACGATGGCGCGCCCGACGGCGACGCGCTGGCGCTGGCCGCCGGAGAGGGCCTTGGGTTTGCGGTCGAGCAGATTCTCGATGCCGAGGATCCGCGCGGCCTCCTGCACGCGGGCCTTGATCTCATGCTTGGGGAACTTGCGGAGTTTGAGGCCAAAGGCCATGTTGTCGTAAACGGTCATGTGCGGGTAGAGCGCGTAGTTCTGGAAGACCATCGCAATGTCGCGATCCTTCGGGGCGACGTCGTTGACGAGCCGGTCGCCGATGTAGATCTCCCCCTTGGTGATCTCTTCGAGGCCCGCCACCATGCGGAGTGTCGTCGACTTCCCGCAGCCGGAGGGGCCGACGAGGACGAGGAACTCCTTGTCCTGGATGTCGAGGCTGACCTCGTTCACGGCGACGACATCGCCGGGGTAGACCTTCCAGACGCTCTTGAGTTGGACGCGCGCCATCGTGTGAACTCTCCGTGCCCTGTTGAAGCGGTCTGATGCAGCGTTTCGGGAGTCTGGAGCGGGATCGCGTGGTTGTCAAGCCGGGGTGGAGGGCATCTCCTCTCGCATTGGTCCGCCGGGGAGAGAGGGGAGGCGTCGCGGCCGGGCAGAGCGCCGGGTCGCGTGGCCCGCGCAAAGGAGGCAGAGGCTCAATCGGGGAGAACGCCGGCGGGGAAGAGAGCGATGAGGCCCTCGCGGGCGTTGGCGAGCAGTCGAAGATCACCCCCGTCGAGGCGGTGCAGGCACAGGGCGTCCGTGGCGGAGGACAGGCCGCGACCGTTCCGGTTGAGCAGCGTGAGGGGTGCAGGTGGCGTCCAGGTGAGACCGTCGGAGGAGGTGGAGACGGCAAAACTCGAGGAGGCTGTCTGAAAGGCGCAGGCGATCTGGCCTGGAGCAAACTCGACGAGAGCGGGCGCTTGGCCGCCCGGGAAGAGAATGCGATTCTCGATTTCCCACGCGAGGCCGTCGGGAGAGGTGGCGAGCATGATGCCCTCTGCCTCGCCGCGCAGGAGGCGGCCGAAGAAGAGGAGAATGTGCACGCCGTCACTCCGGATGAGGGCCGCGCCCTGTTCGGCCTGGGCCAGTCCTGTCGATGGCCCGATCTCAATGACCGTGCGTTCGAAATCGAAGTCGAGGGGATCGTCTGTGCGACTGATGGCGCAGCGCAGGCGCGTGGGGGTGCGGTGTCCCGTGTTCGACTCGAAGTGCATGCGCCATCGTCCGTCCCGCAGCCGGAGGAGCCAGGGATTGGCGATGTCGAAGTCGTCGCGACCGACAACCCGGCGGCTCTGGAGGCGCAGCCCGGCCTCCGCGGCCCAGTGAACGCCATCTTCGCTGCGCGCGCTGGCGACTCCCTGGCCAGTGACGGTGTAGAAGAGGCGCCAGCGACCATCGTCGAGGCGGACGACCTCGGGGCCACGGGCGTCCTGCCCCGCGCGATTGATCACGGCGAAGCCGTGATCCTGAATCCAGGTGCGAGGGAACTCGACGGGGGCAGGGGACACACGCGGCACCGTCGAAGCGAGCATCAGAGCGAGAGGGAGTCTCCACATGAGCGTCTTCCTGATCACCGGTGGATGGTGCGCTTGACACGGGTGGCGTGGCAATGGGGAGATACGCGGAACCTGTCTCGCCTGAGGAGTATCATCTCATGACAGCCATCCGCGGATTTGCCGCCAAGGCGGCAGGAGCACGCCTGGAGCCTCACGAGTACGACCCGGGCCCCCTGGGGCCGGAGGAGGTCGAAATCCGTGTCACCCACTGCGGCATCTGCCACTCCGACCTCTCGATGATCGACAACGAGTGGGGAATCTCCGCCTACCCGCTGGTCGCCGGACACGAGGCCGTCGGGCGCATCACTGCCACGGGGAGCGACGTCACTCACCTGGAAGCCGGGCAGTGCGTCGGTCTGGGCTGGTACGCCAAGTCTTGCATGATCTGCCCGCAGTGCATGGCGGGCGATCACAATCTCTGCCGCGTGGCGGAGCAGACGATCGTGGGGCGGCACGGGGGCTTCGCCGACCGCGTGCGATGTCACGCCGCCTGGGCAGTGCCGCTGCCCGCAGGCCTCGACACGGCCAAGGCCGGACCGCTCTTCTGCGGCGGCATCACCGTCTTCAACCCCATCGTCCAGTGCGGTGTGCGCCCGACGAATCGGGCCGGTGTCGTTGGGATCGGCGGCCTGGGTCACCTGGCCCTTCAATTCCTCCGGGCGTGGGGCTGCGAAGTCACGGCGTTCTCATCGAGTGACTCCAAGCGCGACGAGGCGATGGCGATGGGCGCGCACCGGGTGATCAACTCGCGTGACCCCGGTCAGGTCAGAACCGTCGCTGGTCAGCTCGACTTCATCCTGGTCACCGTCAACGTGGCGCTCGACTGGGATGCCTATCTTGCCGCCCTCGCCCCCCGCGGGCGCCTGCACATCGTCGGCGCCGTGCTCGAGCCGATCCCCGTCCACGTCTTCCCGCTCATCATGGGCCAGAAGGCGATCTCCGCCTCGCCCCTGGGCAGCCCGGCGACCACGGCGCTGATGCTCGACTTCTGCGCGCGGCACGGCATCGCGGCGGTGACCGAGGCATTCCCCCTGACTCGGGTCAACGATGCCCTCGATCACCTGCGGGCTGGCAGGGCGCGCTACCGCGTCGTGCTGGAGAACGACCTCGGCTGATCAGCCGCGGGGGACGATGTCCCGGAGCGCCGCGGCGAGCCCGAGAGCCGTCCCGGCGAGCTCGTCGACGCGATGCTGAATGTCCGCGGTGCGAATCGTGTCGCCGTCGAAGTCGTCGCCCTCCGCGTAGACAAAGCGCGGGATGATGAGGCAGCGGAAGTCGAGCATCAGACTGTTGGCGAAGCTCATCACCGACATGTAGCTCGTGCCGCCGCCGGCCGCGCACAGAAAGCCGACGATCTTCCCAGTCCACGCGCTCCCGGTCAGCTCCAGCGCGTTCTTGAGGGCGGCATTGACGTCGTAGTTGTAGACCGGCACCCCCACCAGAATCGCCGAGGCACGCCGGATCAGATCGGCGATGCGCCGGACATTCGGATCGCCGTAGGCCGAGTCGCCGTCGCACATGGGCAGCGGAAAGTCGCGGAGATCGGCGAAGGCGACCTCCGCGCCGCGTGTCTCGAGCGCAGCCAGACATGCCCGGCAGAGGATGCGCGAGCGGCTCGTGGGATGGAGTGACGTGCTCAGGACAAGCAGTGACATGGGGACTCAGGCTCCGGGGCCCAACGTCGTGATGACGCGCGGCCCCTCAGCGAGGTGCCTCCGGGCGACGTCGAGGATGTCGTCTGCCGTGACCGCCTCGATCCGTGCGAGGGTCTCCTCGAGAGGGATGTGACGCCCGAAGTGGAGCTCGAGCTCGGCCAGGCGGGACATGCGGTGGTTCATGCTCTCGAGCGAGAGGAGCAGGTGCGCGCGCATCTGCTCCTTGGCGTTTCGGAGTTCGGCGGGGGAGACGGGCTCGCGGCAGACGCGGTCGATCTGCGCCCGGCAGCAGCCGAGGACCTCCGGCAGGGCCCCGGGCGACGTGCCGCCCGAGATGCCGAAGCAGCCCGAATCCTGGAAGCCCTCGAGGAATGACCCGATCGCGTAGGCGAGGCCGCGCCGCTCGCGGATCTCCTGGAAAATGCGCGACGACGTGCCACCGCCGAGGATGGAGTTGAGCAGGTTGAAAGCGTACCGGCTCTCGTCCAGGCGATTGGGCGCATCGCCGCCGAGGCAGAAGTGCATCTGCTCAGTGGATCGATGCGTGTGGCAGACGGCGTGCCCGGGAATCGGGGGGACCAGGGGGGTGCCACCGCCATTGCGCTCAACGAGATCTCCGAGGAATTCCTCGACGAGCGCGGCGGCACGGATGGGATCCACCGCGCCCGCGATGGCGACCACGAGTCGGCTGGGCAGGAACTCGTGCTCTATGAAGGTGAGGAGATCCCCCCGCCGGAGCGCCGAGACAGTCTCCGGGGTGCCGAGCACCGATCGGCCCAGGCCGTGCTCGCCCCAGAGGCTCTCCTGAAAGAGATCGTGGATCAGATCGTCGGGCGTGTCGTTCGTGAGTTTGATTTCCTCGAGGATGACCGAACGCTCTCGTTCGAGCTCGCCGTCGTCGAAGAGCGAACGGCGCAGTTGGCCGACAAGGAGCTCCAGCGCCCGCTCGAAGTGCTCATCGATGACACGCGTGTGGAGGCAGATGGTCTCCTGTGAGGTGAAGGCGTTGAAATGGCCGCCCAGCGCGTTCATGGCGAGCGCCAGACTCTCGGCGTCGTGGTCGGCCGTCCCCTTGAAGAACATGTGCTCGAGCAGGTGCGCGACGCCGTGTTTCGGGGGCGGCTCCAGGCGGGAACCCGCGGCGATCCAGAGCCCGAGCGCCACGGTGCGTGAGCCGGGCACCGGCTCGGTGACCAGACGCAGGCCATTGGGCCAGGAGTGGCGGTCGATGCCGGGGCCGATGTTCTCGCGGATCATGGGGAGCTGTTATCCGTTCCCCGGGCGGCGTGCGTCAAGTCAGCGGTCACGCGCCGATCCCACGTCGAAGCGGGCCGCGCGGCCGGGCTCGACGATCACGCCCTCACCCGTCACTCGGCGGGCGGCCTGAGGCATCGTGACCTGGACAGTGTGCGGCCCGGGATCGACGCGGAAGAAGCCGTAGAACCCCGTGCCGTCGGTGACCATGGAGCGGACGCCGTCAAGGGTGACCGTGGCGCCGTCCACCCAGTTGCCCTGTCCGTCGAACACTTGGCCGATCACGGCCCCCGTGTTGGGCCGCGAGCGCCAGAGGCGTGCGGGAACTTCGGCTCTCGTGGGGAAGACCTCTGCCCGGAGACGGGCGAAGTAGGCGTCTCGCGGGAGATCTTCATTGTTGGTTGTCCCGTAGTCGTAGAGCAGCACACCGTCGGCGCCCATTGCCAGAGCCTGCCGCAGCTGCGTGAAACCGTGCTCGACCGTGTTCATGTAGACACCCGCGCCGATGATGGCGTGGCGGTCGAGGCGCGTCCGGATCGCCAGGTCGGTGTAGGTGGGGAACCGCAGCGGCTGCGTGACAAAGCGCGAGTAGTTCATCAGGCAGTTCAGATCGAGGATGCCCTCGTCCATGAAGGAGACCCAGTCCTGATGCGCCTGCAGGCGGGGGCGCGACATCGGCCAGTCCCACACGCTCGTCTCGAGTCCCCAGTTGAGCGTCGAGGCGCTCACGAGGCAGCCGGGATTGGCCTCCATCACCTCGCCGTAGACGCGGCGGACCGTGGCCCGGACCTGCTCACGCCGCCAGGCCTGCCACCGTGGATCGCCGGACGCCGGGACGCCCGTCAGGTTGTTGCGCCGGTTGAACCGCTCGATGCTCACGGGGTTGTGGCCCCAGTCGCCCTCGTATTCGGGGTAGCGGACGTAGTCGAAATGCACCCCATCGACATCATAGCGCGCCGCGACATCGCGGTAGACGGCGACCGTCCAGTCCTCGGTGATGGGATGCCCCGGATCGGCGAAGACGGAGCCCTCGCCATCGGCGTCGCCGCTGGCGCTCGTCATGACCACCTCGGGGTGCTCATGGAGCAGGTGGCCGGGCGGCGGAGCCCCCAGACTGTTGCGCCAGACGCGGAACGTGACCATCCATGCGTGCACCTCGATGCGCTGCTGGCCTCCGGATGTGTCATGACAGAGGTCAATGATCTGCTGAAGGGGGTCCCAGTCCTCGGGGCCTTGGATGTTCGACGCGCGCGGCTCGAGGCCGCCCAGGTAGTAGGCGTCGCCGACCTTGCGCACCTCGACGACGACCGCGTTCAGATTGGCGCTCCGCACGTCGCGCACCATCTGCTCGACCTGCTCGGGCGACAGCATACCGTCGTTCCACGAGTTGACCCAGATCGCCCGGAGCTGTGGTCTCGGCTCCTGCTGAGCGGCGGCGCCGGTGGCCAGCGTGGCGGCGAGGGCGGCGAGCGCGATTCGACGTGTCATGACTCGATCTCCTCTCTCTCGGGGGCAGTCGTGCACACTCTGGGCCGGACGGCGGGCACTCGCAAGGGGGAAGCGCTCCGGCTTCATCTCGAATGCAGTTGCACTCATGGATGGGGTCTGGCTTGGAATCGGGTCAAGCAGCCGTGATCTGATCGAAGGAGGCCACCATGGCGCAGTGCATCCACTGCGAGCATGCGACAGCGCCGGCCCGGGAGGGCATTGTCGACTGCGGGAACTCGGAGGCACGGCGGGCGCTGGGCGACGGGACGATCGGGCAGTGCAGAGCAGGCGGTGAGAACGGCTACCCCTTCTTCGAGGACAACATGCTCCCATGGTGAGGGCGAGATGATTCACGCGCTGTCCCTCAACGCGGCCCTGGCCGAGTCCGTCTGGTTCCGCGAGCCGACGGGCAGCGTCGAGCGCGATCTGCCGATGGACTTCGGAGGACCCTCCGTGGCGTGCAAGGCCGTGAATGCGTTCCGCACGATCCAGGCCCTCGAACCAGGGCGGCACCGGCTCCTGATCTCGCTCGGTGGCGAACGTGGTCAGAGGATCGCTCATCTGCTCGGCGCGGACGGGGTCCCGCACGAGCCCCTCCCCCGGACGGTCGAGAATCGCCGCACGCTTGTCATCTTTCGGCGGCGGCGTGGAGCGGGGTACGACTCGTGGGAGTGGAAGGGCGAAGCCCGGCTGAGCGCCAGTGAGCTGGCCGCGCTTGTGGACCGTGTCAGCCATGTGGCCCTTCGGGGAACCCTCGTGCTCGTCTCCGGCACGCCGCCGGCTCTGCCAAGGGAGTTCAGCTGGAGTCCCCTTTTCGATGCACTGGGTGCCGCCGGTGCGCGAGTGGTTCTCGACTCATCTCAGTGGCGGGCCGTCATGGCCGGCGGTTTCACGCCCTGGGTCCTGAAAATCAATCGAGCGGAGTGGGGGAGAGGAGCGCCGACTCAGCGGCTCCTGGTGTCGCAGATGCAGCGACTTGCCCGGCGCCGCTCGATGCACGCGGTCATCGTCACGGATGGCAGACGCGGGGCCCATGCGGCGACCGCGGACGCCGCCTGGCGCGTCTGGCTCGAGCCCCGGGAGGGGGTGGTGTACCCGATCGGCAGCGGCGATGCCTTCGCCGGAGGCCTCTGCGTCGCACTCGACCGGGGCGAGTCGATTGAGAAGGCGCTCGAGCTCGCCACGCTGTGCGCATTCGAGAATCTGAGTTCACCCCAGCCGGGCGAAGTCGACCCGGCGCGGTTCAAGCACTGGGCCAAGCGGGTGAACGTCCGGCGATTGGCCGGCTGATCAGCCCCGCTCGCGGGGACCTGTCCAGGCGTGAATGCCCCCCGTCAGGTTGCTCACGTCCGTGAAGCCGTTGTCGAGGAGGTAGCAGCCCACATCATACGAGCGCATGCCCGAGGCGCACTGCACGACGATGGGGCGTGTCCTGTCGAGCTCGGCCTCCCGCCCCTGGAACGTGCTCATGGGCATGTGAACCGAGCCGGGAATCCAGCCGTCGCTGGCCAGCTCCGGGGCCTCGCGGACGTCGATGAGAATCGGCGAATCTGGGCCCTGCATCCGTGCTGCGAGCTCGGCGGCGGTGATCTCTTTGGGCTCCCTGGAATCCATGGCGGACACCGGTTTCTCCTGTGTCGGTCGCGGCGGTGGTGCGGACGGCGGCGCCGCCTTGCCGAAGAGTCTGTTCAGTAGGCCCACGGAAGTCGCCCGTCACTCGATCTCGGGCGACGCGGGGGCTGCCGCTTCGGGAGAGCTGGCCTGATCTGCCGGGGCCTCACCGGGAGCCTCGACCCCGGGCTCGGGCGAGGGATCAGCGGCTGTCAGCGGGCCACTCTCATCGGCGGTGTCTCCCAGCCCGAGTGCGTCCAGGTCCAGGGCGAGGTTATCCCCCCGCCACTGCTCGAGGAAGAGGACGGCACTCCGCCCGCTGCGGCGGATCGCCCGTCCCTGCGTCCCTGAACGCTCGATCTCTGATCCCAGTTCCAGCACCACAGGCTCGTCCTGCCCCTCCAGCGACACGGTCATGGTGATCTCAGGCGGATCGAGGCCGAGGGCGGCCAGGTCGTCCGTCTCGTCTTCCGGGATGACCTCGCGCGCGCGCAGCAGGCGCAGCGAGTCAGTCAAGTTGCGCAGAGGTTCGGCGGCCTCCTCAGAGCTGTGGCTCGGGGGCGGATCGACCAGCGTCCAGCCCTCCTCGGGGCTTGCTGGTAGCCACGTCCAGGTCCGCCCCCGGCGCTCGTAGCGCAGCGCGGTGATCTCCTCGGGGTCGATCTCGGTCACAATCTTCGAGCGGAGCCGATCTGGATTCTCGAGGGCGGCGGAGAGGGCGTCGACGGTGATGGAGACAATGGCGGTGCCGTTCTCCAGCATTGCCGGTCGCTCGCTGTCACGCTCGCGCCCAATCAGCAGACGGCGCGTCACGCGGCCGGTTCCCTCGGCGGTCACCACGGTGAAGCTGTACTCCGGTGAGGCCAGACCGCGGCCGGCGATCTGTTCGGGTGTGACGTCCTCGGCGAGGAAATCGGTTGCCCGGACGTTGCTGATCATCGACAGAGTGCTGTTGATCTCCGCGGGGTCCGCGTCGTCCTCCACAGGGACGCTGAGCCGCCACGGGGCCTCGGGATCGGCGCGTTCGGCGCGGTAGACGATCTCGCCCGAGGCATCCGAGAGCGAGAGTGCGACGGCCTCCTCCTGGTCGATGCGAAGGATCTGCTTGTCGCGCAGATCATGGAGGGAGCGATTGAGCGCCGCGTCCCGGTTCTGAAGCACGAGGACTTCGTCATCTCCCTCGATCATGCCGAACATGAAGCTTCCCGTGGGGTCCTGGTCGCCGACGAGCAGCGTCTGGACAGACGCCTCGCCGTCGTAGCGAAGACCCACGCGCAGAACAGCGGCCTCGAGTCCGAAATTGGCCAGCTCGCCGGAGCTCACATCGGTGAAGACATTGTCCTCGACGGGGCCAGCCAGCTGCAGGCCGACCAGCGTCGACACCAGCGAGTCGACCGTGGAGTTGTCGGCCCCCGTCGCGCGCGGGGCCGTGATGCGCCACGATCCGGTGGCCGACCCTTCCTCCGGGGAAGGGTCCCGCGCCAGGACGATCTCCACGCTCGATCCGCGCGGCGTCAGGCGCACCTCGGCCACGGCGTCGCGCAGGACAGCGTTGTCCTCCTCCTCACCACGGGGAAAGACTCGCAGCGACAGGCGATCCGAGCGCTCCTTGGCCTCCTCCTGCTCTCGCGATGCGCTGTAGTACCAAGTGAGCCCCGCCGCGATGGCCAGCAGGACAAAGTACTGGACGGCGGTCTTCATGCCAGTCTCCTGCGGCGGACCGCGACGATGACGCCGGACATGGCGGTGAGAACCGGCATGGCGATCAGGATCACAAGGAGCAGGCGTGCCTGGAGTGCCGAGAGCTCGAAGCCGGTGTTGAGGGAATCCCGCGGACGGATGGCGATCAGGTCCGTGTCGGCCGCCAAGTAGTTCATCGCGTTCAGCACGAAGTCCCGGTTGCCCCCGCGGCCAGGGATCATGAGCGGGTCATAGAGAACCGTCGCGTCGCCGATGACGAGCAGCCGCGCCGGGGGGGCGGTGGCGGTCTCCCCAGCCGCGTCCTCCGGGGACGCGGCCGCCGCTGCCACTGCGTCCTCCCCATGATCGTGGCCATCATCTTCGGAGTGATCGTGTCCTTCGTCCACGGCGCCACCCGGCTCCGGAATCTCGTCCATGCTCAGCCCCATGTCGGGCGGCGTGTCGGACACGGGCATCGGCTCTGGGGCCGGCGGCACGGCAGCGTCCTCCGGTGAGGAGACAATGGTGACGGTCCCCAGAGGCATCGCCCCCGGCATCGTCGCCGGAGTGAAGACGGCTGGATGCTCGTTGACATCGACCGTGAAGAGCTGCGCCACGGGGGCTGCAGTCGCAATCGGATCGTTCCCTGGAGTGACCTGCCCTTGGCGGAATCGGTCGAGATCGGCCTCCGCCCACGAGTTTCGCGAGGCGCTGATTAGCAGCTCGGCATCCACGCCCGGGGGGAGCGTGGGCGCGGCCGAGACCGACCGGGCGAGATAGAACGAGACAGGGTTGATGAGATCCTTCGTGATGTCGCTGGACTCGCTCAGGTTGACCGCGTCGAAGTTGAAGGAGACCTGATCGACGAGACCCTGGGTGAAGCTCAGCGCCGCACTGCGCTCGACGACGACATCCTTGCCGACCTGGATGCCGAACTGGCCGAAGAAGTCGACCAGGGCGGTGTCCGCCAGTCCGTCCAGCAGAGGCTCCACATCGATGCAGGCGAAGACCTGGCCACCGCGGTTGATGTGGCTGGCGAGCGCCGCGAGGTCCGTGTCGCCGAAGCTGTACTCCGGATCGGCGATGATCAGCACCTGGCAGTCGTCGGGGACCTCCGGGCTCTCGGTCAGGTTGAGCGTGTGAACCGTGAACTGCTCGCTCTCGAGCCCCCGTCTCAGCTCGCTGAAGCTGAAGCCCGTCTGCTCGTTGGGGGTGAAGATGTCCTCTCCCCGGCGGGTGACGATGTACGCGCCCTTCTGTTCCTCCCGGGTGACCGCGATGATGGCCCGCGTGATCTTCTCCTCCAGGTCGGTGATCTCGCGGTACGACTCGACCTGGACCGTGCGGTCGCCCATTGTCACGTAGATGTTGCCCTCCATGGGGTTGGGCAGATCGCGGACCGCCTCGGGATTCCGGCGCGCGCTCACGACGCGGTAGTTCACGCGCCCCGACGCCGAGCGGTAGAGATCCATCTGGCGGGCGAAGAGAGTGGCGAACAGATCGCTGTCAGTCGCCAGGTCCCCGCGCGAGATGGCCGTCACCATCACGTCCCCGTCGAGGGCGGAGACGACCTGGAGGCTCTGAGGCGCGAGCGAGAAGCGGCGATTCTGGGTCGTGTCCCACTGGATGCGCTTGCCGGTGATGACGACGTTCACCATGACGATGATGAAGCCGACGATGAGGCTCAGGGCGAAGAGATTGACGCCGTAGCGGGCCGAGCGGCTGGTGGCGAGCCGGACGATGTTCTTGGCGTTGAAGACGAGCCACACCAGGCCGAGGATGGCGGCGGCGGCGAGGGGGACGATGACCCACAGCGGGGAGTCGACGTCGAGCCCGAGGTACTTGGTGGCGAGTCCGACGGCGGCCGAGAAGACCGCGACGATGCCGAGAATGTTCACCCACATGATGCAGCCAGCCTCTCAGTGCACTTTGGAGTCGAGGACATTGACGGTGAGGAAGAGCGCGAACCCCGTCACGCTCAGGTAGTAGAGGGCGTCGCCCAGGTTGACGACACCCTGCGCGAAGTTCTGGAAGCGCAGGATGATCGACGCGCTCGAGAGGAACTCGGTCAGGCCGCTCTCGACGGTGTTGGTCTGCACCAGCGCCGCGAGGAGCCACAGGAACAGAAGCGTCGCGAAGGTCAGGGCCCCCGCGACGATCTGGTTCTCGGTGATCGAGGAGAAGAAGATGCCGATCCCCACGAAGGCCGAGGCGAGGAGAAGCAGCCCCAGGTAGCCCGTCAGGATCGGTCCGGTCTCGAGCGCCGTCTGGAACGAGAGCCACAGCGGGTAGACGATCGAGATGGCGAAGACAACGGCGCAGACGCTGAGAGCGGCGAGGAACTTGCCGAGGATGACCTCGATGTCGCGCACCGGGCAAGTGAGCAGCAGCTCGATCGTCCCCATCTGATTCTCCTCGGCGAAGAGACGCATCGTGAGCATGGGGACGAGGAAGAGAAGCACGACGCCCATCTGATAGAACATGAAGGCGACGATCAGCTCGGTGGCGTTGAAGTTCATGTCCGGCGGCATGCCCCGCATCTGGGCCATGAGCGTGGCGTTGGCGTACTCCTGGACGAACTGCGTCGTGCGGACGTAGAAGAAGACGTTGGCGATGATGGTGAAGAGGGTCATCACGACGTACGCCATCGGCGTCGTGAAGAAGGTGCCGATCTCCCGCCGGTAGATGTGCCAGACGTTGCGCATGGTCACGCCGCCTCCCGCTTGGACTCGGTTCGGATGAGCTGCACGAAGATCTCCTCGAGCGACAGGGTGTGCTCTTCGAGGTGCAGGAGATCGTGCCCGGCCCCCACGACCGCGCGCGCCAGCTCCGCCCGCAGATCGTGCTCGGAGCCGCTGTCCACGCGGAACCGGTGCGAGCCCTCCGCGGTTCCGCCGCGCTCGAAGGTCACAGCCCGGACCGGTGCCGCCTCCCGCAGCACCTTCTCGATTGCCACGCGGTCACCGCGGGCCTCGATGAGCACCTGCTGGGTCTTCTGGAGCTGCCGCGCGAGCCCCTTCGTCGTCTCGCTCGCGACCACTTGCCCCCGGTTGATGATGACCACGCGCTCGCAGACCTCGCTCACCTCGGGGAGGATGTGCGAGGAGAGAATGACAGTTCGCCGCTGCGCCATCGCGCTGATCAGGTGGCGGATCTCGATGATCTGCGTCGGGTCCAGCCCGATCGTCGGCTCGTCCAGGATGAGAATGTCCGGATCGGAAACGATGGCCTGCGCCAGGCCCACACGCTGGCGGTAACCCTTCGACAGGTGCTTGATCAGGCGATTGGCGACATGCGTCGTGCCTGTGGACTCCATCGCAGCTGCTACGGCACGGGACCGCTCACGGGCCGTGACGCCCTTGAGCGACGCCATGAAAGTCAAGTACCGCCGGACGGTCATGTTGGGATACAGCGGGGTGTTCTCCGGCATGTATCCGATGTGCCGCCGGGCTTGGAGCGACTCGGTGGCGACATTGTGGCCGGCGACGAGCGCCTGGCCACTCGTCGCGGGGAGGAATCCCGTGAGGATCTTCATCGTTGTCGACTTGCCAGCGCCGTTGGGGCCCAGCAGGCCGAGAATCTCGCCTTTCTCGACGCGGAAGGAGATGCCGTTGACGGCGGTGATCTCGCCGTACTGTTTCGTGAGGTTCTGGACCTCGATCATCCGAGTCCCTCCCTGGGGTCGTCTACTCGCCGGCAGGCGCAGGTCACAAAGCCCGTTGGCGCGATGCAAGCCCGATGCCGGGGGCGGGGCGGAGAATCTGCTGTCCAAATTCAAGGATGGCAAGTCCTGTCAGTACCCGTTCCGAGCCATCCGGGCGTTTTCAGGGTGGACACTTTGTCGCGCCCCTGGAGCAAAGCTGTGGCGCCCTGAGCCACTTCTTGGCGCCGGTGGAATGGGATTGAGCGCCGGAGCCCGGGCAGGCTAAGGTCCGCTCCTTCACGCATCCACAGGCAATCACATCACATGCCCGCACCCCTGTCTTCCGCCGTCTCCGCAGCCCTCGCCGGCTGGATTCAGCGGCATGAGCCGGAGATCCTGGCCGGCCTTCGGCGCCTCATCCAGTTTCCGACCGTGAGCGGGGCTGCGGATGCCGCGGGCCGCCAAGCCTTCGAGCGCCACGTCCACGAGGCCCATCACTGGCTGATCTGCGAGGCCGGCCGATGGGGACTCCGTTCGCGCTCTCACCGGGACTGGGCGCTCGTGATCGAGGCGGGAGATGTCCCCGAGGTGATCGGTGTGCCGCTGCATGTCGACGTCGTTCCGCCGGGAGAGGGGTGGCGGCATGGCGATCCATTTTCGGGGACCATCGAGGACGGTCAGGTTTGGGGCCGGGGCACGCAGGACAACAAGGGCCCGCTGATGGCGATGCTGCACGCGGTTGCAGCCATCGTGGCGCTCGGCAGACCCCTGCGGCGCCGCGTCAAGCTCATCATCGGTCACGGCGAGGAGGTCAGCGAGTGGGAGGATGTGGAGTACGTCCGGGACCTTGAGGGACCTCCACTTTGGAGCATCGTTCCGGACTCGTCGTTCCCGCTCGTGACAGGTGAGAAGGGGTGGCTGAACGCAGCACTGAGAGGGGACTGGGACCCAGTGGCACTGGGGGAGGCGCCCGTGCGCCTCGAGTCCCTCATGGCCGGGGACCGGGTCAACATCGTGCCCGATCGGGCGCAGGCGGCCCTTCAGTTCAGCGCCTCCGCGGACGAAGCGCGACAGCGGCTCGAAGCCGCTGCGGCGAAAATCGGATCGGACGAAGTTGGACGGCCGGAGATCGCGTGGCCGGAACCGGGACGGTGCGAGATCGTCACGCATGGCAAACGCGCTCACGGGAGTTCCCCCCACCGCGGGCACAACGCGGCGCTCGATCTGCTGCGTCTGCTCTCGGGCGGGCTGGGCGCGTCCCTCGGTGAGGAGCTGAGCGGAACGCTCGGGGCCCTGGAGGCAGCCTGCCGCGATCACCTCGGCGGAGTCTTCGGCGTGAAGAGCGAGCATCCGTTTCTCGGCGCGACGACCGTGAGTCTGGGTGTGCTGCAGGTCCGGCCGGGAGGTCTCGAAGCGCTTCTCAACTTCCGGCCCACCCTGGGCCTGACGACTGCGGCGGCGCTGGAGTCGGTGCACCGGCGAATCGCCGAGTGGCCTGGCGCGACTGCTCTCGGGTTGCGTCTGGAGGCCTCGGACCAGCCTTATGAGGCCTTCCTCGTGGAAACGTCGGAGATGGCGGAGTGCATCGCCGCTCTGGAGGACGCGTTCCGCTCGGTCACCGGCGCCGAACCCGCTCACCTGCCGATGTCGGGCTCGACCTATGCCAAGGTCTTCCCGCGCGCGGTGGGGTTTGGCCCGTGCTGGTCAGCACAGGAGCCGGGTCTTTTTCACCAGATCGACGAGCGCATCCCCGTCGCCTCCCACCTGCGCAATATCCGGATCTACGCCGAGGCGCTGGCTCGATTGGTGCTCTGAGGAGCCAAACGCGCCGCCGCTCGGGCGGGTCCCTGTCTAGGGAAAGTGGGAGTCGACAAGCGACACCTTTTGGCCGATACTGTGTGATGCGAGGACAAGGACCGACCCGAATGCCCCGCCTCCCTGCTGTGATCTGTGCCGCTGTGGGAGCCCTGTGCCTGGGCCCAAGGGCACATTCGCAGCCGGTCGACCTCGAACCTGGGCTCCTTCAGGACGTCTCTCAGCCTCAGGTGGCGGCTGGCCCGGGAGGCGAAGTCCACCTTGTCCACCTCGGAGAGTTCGCCGGCGGCATGGCGGTGGCCCACCGGGCCTGGAGCGGCGGCCGGTGGGGAGACGAGGAGATCGTCTCGGCCTCGGGGGGCTCGCTCTTCGATCCTCAGGTGACTGTCAGCGCCGATGGCACCGTTCACGTCGTCTGGTCGACGGAGTCACCGGCTCATGTCCTGCACGCCTTTCTCCGCGACGGGGTCTGGAGTGTCCCCGCGAATCTCTCCGAGGGACTGCCGGGGGCCTCGGAGTTCCCCTCGCTCGCGGCGCGCCCCAGCGGCGCCGTCGATGTTGTCTGGCAGACTCTCGCCGGGACCCAGTTTCAGGTGGTGCACGCCGAGGTCGCGCCCAGCGGGCGGCGAGTCACGATGGCGCCGATCAGCGCGCAGAATCCGCGGGCGGCCAATCGCTATCCGCAGGTTTTCTCAAGTCCCGTTCCCATCGTGGCCTGGTATGAAGCGGTGGACGGCGACCTGATGCTCCGGGTGGCCGAGCAGATTCCTGGCAACGAGTGGCGCCTCCTTCCCGTGATCGATCTGCTCCAGGTTGATCTCAACCGCCTTCCCTATCTGTTGCTCAGCGACCTGGGGACATGGGCCGCGCTCTGGCACGATGCCGCGCCTCACCATGACCGGGTGCTCTTCGGCAGAGGAGGCCCCCCCGGCTTCGGCCTGGGTGTGGCCGTTGACAGCAATCCCGAGGTCGACAATGTCGCCCCGTGTGCCACGTCGCTCGGGGATGACCTCTGGGCCATCGCATGGCGTGCGGAGGAATCGGAGGGGGCGGAGATCTACGTGGCGGTCGAGTCACTCGACGGCTGGGTTCAGGAGAACCTGAGCCGGGGAATGACACCGGCGGCCGCACAGCCCGCCGCTGTGGCCTCAGGCGGACTTCTGCATGTCGTCTGGGTCTCCGACGCGGACGCCGGCGGGACGGGGGCGCTCGTCTCCACGACGGTCCCCATGGAGTGACGTTGTCCCAGCCTTGACGCTCCGGCAGGGGCTCCGCATGGTGCGTCTCTGTGATGGTGCGGTTGACGCTCTCCCTCCTCCTCGGAGCCTCGCTCCTCCGCGTCTCCCCGGCGCAGGAGGAGCCGAACCTTCCCCCCGAGCCTTGGCTTCTCCCCCCGCCCGCCTCGGAGGAAATCGTCGAGACGGCCGACCATGCGCTCGCGGTCGTGACGAGCCAGGGCGCCTTCTCGGTCGCTTATCTCCGCGGCAATGACGAGATTCCGCTTCGTCCCGGGGAGTTCGAGGCGCTGCGATCCGCTCTGGCGGCCGACGAGGTTTTCCGCGAGGCGGCACGCTTGGCGGGCCGAAGTGCGCCGGTGATGATCGGGACGGACTCCCACGAGGACCTCGCGCGCCGGATGGATGCCGGCGAGTTCGACCTCGTCGTTGCTCCCGCCCTGATCTTCGCCCGCCACGCTTCCCGCTACAGCGTCCTCGGTCAGGTGCGGACACCCGACGTGAGCGGCTCGTCTGATCGCGGCGGCGGCCTGACTCAGACCTCCGTGATCTTCGTCAACGCGGCGAGTCCTCTCTTTGCGCTGGAGAACGCGCGCGCCGAGCTGATGGATGACGCCACGCTCACCCGCGCCACCACCGCGCTCACCACCCGGCCCCTGGCCGTCGTCAGCGCGGCCAGCGCCGTTGGGTACGTGTTTCCCCTTCTCAAGTTGCGCCAGGTCTTCGGCATCGCCGCCGAGCCTCCGCTTCTGTGGTGCGGCACCGCCGAGGAGGCTGTCATCGCGGTGCTGAACAACCTCGCCCCCGCCGGTGCCTGCGACGAGGCCACCTATCTCCGCGTCGTCAGTGCCCACGCGGACGGGATCAACCCCAGCACGCTCATCCGCGTTCTCCAGACCACGGAGCCGATCCCCGTGGCCGCTGTCGCCCTGCGCCGGGACCTCATCCCCGGGCCGCTGCGCGAAGCCCTCTTCTCCAGCATCAATCGGTTCTTCGAGCGTCAGGGTGACGTCCCGCGCCAGCTCATTCCCGCCACCGACCGGCCCTATCAGCGCCTCCGCGAGCAGACCGATGAGTTCTACCGGCTCCGAGGCGAGCGGTGAGCACCCAGTCCCCACGCGACCGTTTCACCCAGGGGCTCATTGCCCTGGCGCTGCTCGGCATGGCCGTGAGCCTGGCGACGCTGCTGTGGCTGGAAGGGCGATTCGCCGACGCTCTCGAGCAGGACATTGCCCGGACCGCACGGATCTTCGAGGAGTCGGGCGTCCTCGGCGAGCCAGGGCGCCGGGAGGGCGTCCGATTCCAGCAGCTTCTGCTGCCTCTGGTGCGGGCGAACAGCCGCGGCTTCATCCGTGACATCTGGGTGACCAAGTTCCTCGACGACGGAACGGAGCATCTGCTCGTGCCCGTCACCGGCTGGTTCACCACGCCGGACTGGCGAAACCGGGTTGCCGCCTGGAGATCGTATGAGCTCCGCATGTCCGGGGGCCAAGTGGTCGGCCGCCTCCACTTCGACCTGGACCGGACCTGGCTGGCGCGGACGGCGCTCGCGGCCCGGGGAGTGGCTGCTCTCCTGATCGTGTCGGTGGGGACTCTGCTGTGGCGGTTGATCTTCACGCGGCGCCGGCTGGAGGCGACGACCGAGGCGCTGCGGGAACGCCAGCGCGAGCTCATTCACATCGAGCGCCTTGCGCTCGCGGGCCAGCTCTCCGCGAACGTCCTGCACGATCTCAAGAAGCCGGTGCTCAACATCCGCCACGGCCTCAGCGACCTGCTCTTCGCCCTGGGAGAGTTCAGCGGTGTCCGGCGTGCCCTCGAGGAGCTCCAGCAGCAGACCGATCTCTTCCAGTCGATTCTCCGCGAGACCAATCTCGAGCGCTTTGTCCAGGCGCGCGATGAGGACCAGGAGTTTCTCGACATCAACGAGACTCTGCGCCACGCCGCGGGACTCGTGCGCTACGAGCGCCGCGACGTCGAGGTGTTCCTGGATTTCAACGGCGGCCTGCCTCCCGTGCTCGGCTCGCGGCATCGCCTGGTGCAGGTCTTCTCCAATCTGATCCTCAACGCCTACCAGGCGATGGGAGGCAAGGGGCGGCTCATGCTGCGCACCGCGGCACACCCGCGGGGGATGGTGGCCGAGGTCGCCGACACGGGGCCCGGGCTCGCGCCGCAGGTGCGCGAGCGGCTCTTTCAGCCGTTCGTGACAACCAAGGCTCCCGAAGTGGGCACAGGTCTGGGGCTGATGATCTGCCGCATGATCGTCGAGCAGATGGGCGGGAGCATCGAGGCCGCAAACCGCGATGGCGGCGGAGCGGTCTTCCGTGTGATTCTCCCCGCAGGAGGCCGCCCGTGACGGCTCAGAGCATCCTGCTCGTCGAGGACGACGAGGCCTTCGGCCGGCGGATCGTCAAGAATCTCGAGTCGGCGGGCTACCGCGTCACGCTGGCCGCGGATGGGGTGGCGGCGCTGACGTGCTTGGCCCAGAGCCACTTCGACCTGGTGGTCACGGACATCCGCATGCCGCGGATGGATGGGCTGGGGCTCCTCCAGGCGCTCAAGGGGCCGGAGGCGCGAGACCCTGAGCTCCCGGTGCTCGTCCTGACGTCGGTCAACAGCGTGCAGACCGCGGTCGAGGCGATGCAGCTGGGGGCGTCCGACTACATCGCCAAGGAGAGCGAGCGCGCGGAGATCCTGGTCCGCATCGAGAAGGTGCTCAGCCAGTCCCGGCTGGTGAACGAGAACCGGCTGCTGCGGCGTCAGCTCGACCGGGCGAGCGAGTTCGGCGATATCGTCGGCGGGTCGGAGGCCATCGCGCGGATCAAGCGGGAGGTGCGCGAAGTCGCCCCGAGCGATGCGACGGTCCTGATCACGGGGGAGACCGGCGTCGGCAAGGAGCTCGTGGCCCGCGCGATCCACCGGCTCTCGCTCCGGCGCGACGGCCCCTTCGTCGACGTCAACTGCGCGGCGCTCCCCGACGAGAACCTGCTCCTCTCCGAGCTGTTCGGCCATGAGCGCGGGGCATTCACCGGTGCGGTCTCGCTGCGCCGGGGCCTCTTCGAGATGGCCCAGGGCGGCACGGTGTTCATGGACGAGATCGGCGAGCTCAACAGCGAGGCCCAGGGCCGGCTGCTGCGGACGATCGAGTCGAACTCGGTGATGCGCCTCGGCGGGCAGCGCCCGGTCCCCATCTCCGCGCGGCTGGTGTCCGCGACGAATCGTGACCTCGACGAGGAGGTGCGTGAGGGGCGCTTCCGGGAAGATCTCTACTACCGGGTCAATGTCGTGCCGATCCACGTCCCGCCACTCCGCGAGCGCCCCGAAGACATCTCCGCGCTCCTGGATTTCTTTCTCTCGATGTACGCGGCGAAGTACGCGCGCCAGCCCAAGCGCGTCACCGAGGCGGCGCTGGCGCGCCTGGCGGCACACCCGTGGCCGGGGAACATCCGCGAGCTCCGCAACCTCGCCGAGCGGCTGGTGATCCGTGTGCCGCAGCTGGAGATCGACGTGGCGGACCTGCAGGGCCCTGGGCTCTTCGCGCCCCCGAAGGCCTCCGAGGGGGGGAGTGGCGTTCAACTGCCGATGGAGGGCATGGCCCTTGAGGAGATCGAGCGATCGCTCGTGATCCAAGCGCTCGAGCGGGCGGGCTGGAACCAGAAGGAGGCTGCCAAGCTGCTGCACCTCACGCCCGATCAGATGCACCACCGGGTCAAGAAGTTCGAGCTCCGGCACCCCTCCTGGCGGCGGCACCGCTGAGACCTCAGAGGCCGGTCAGGCGCCCATAGAGGTCCTCGGTCTCCATCACCTGTCGCGCGAGCGCGTAGTGCTCGACGATCCGGGCCCGGGCCGACTCACCCAGCGCCATGCGGCGCGCCGGGTCCCTCACAAGGTTTTCGACGGCCTCGGCGAGCTGGGCCGCGGTCACTCCGGCGGGCAGCAGGAGCGACTCGTCGACGGGGCCCACCACCTCCGGCGCCACGCCGAGGGCCCCCGCGAGGACAGGCCGGCCCGTGGCCATCACCTCGAGGACAGCGCGAGCCGAGCCCTCGGAACCCGGTGCGAGCCAGACACTCAGGTCCATGGCCGCCAAGACCTCCGGCCAGGGGTGTCGGCGGTCTGTGAGGATGTGCGTCTGCGCGAGGCATCCGGCGGCCTCCATCTCGGCCCGAATCCACTTCACCAAGCGCGAGTGCCCTCCGGCGAGGAGGAAGTGCACCCCCGGATTCCGGCGATGCACCTCGGCAAAGGCGGGGACAGCGGTGCGCCATCCACGACCGGCCTTGAAGTGGGCGATCATTCCGGCAACGGGGGCCTGTGGGGGAATTCCCAGCGACTCGCGAACGCGGATTCCCGGAACGCGCGGATGAAACTGCTCGATGTCGACACCCCCGTGGATGACGTGGAGGCGATCGGGCGAGAGATTGGCAAATCGGCGCTCGTGGCGGCACGACTCCGCCAGCACGACCACGGCGTCGGTGAAGCGCCCCCACAGCAGCCGTTCCCCGAGCTGACGGCGCGGGTCCCCGACGCGGTGCAGCGTGCGGACGATGGGCGTGGTCAGCCGGTGGAGCTCTCGCGCAATGCCCGCGAGCCAGTGGTCGTGGCTGAGGTGACAGTGAAGGAGGTCAACGCCCTCGCTCCGGACGAGATCTGCAAGGGCGCCCTTGTCCACCCAGTGCTTGATGGGGCTGAAGCGGCGGCTCAGGTTCAGACCCTCGACGAGATCGAGCCCCATCTCCCGGCAGTGACGCTCGAGCGACTTGCCGGCCACGATACCCAGGAGCACCCGGTGACCGCGGCCCCGGAGCCCCTGGACGAGACTGCAAACCGGTTGCGCCGCGCCGGTCCACCGGTCCGAAGTCAGAAGGTGAAGGATCGTCAAGCTGGGCACTGGCAGCACTCTGACAGGGAGGGGCGGAAAATCCATCCCTCACTTGACTCATACACGGTCAGGGCTTATTTTCCAGAAGGCAGTGTGGATTCTCTGGGGTCCGCGGTACGGGACTTCGCGGCGGGGGTGACCTCGAAGGTGTCAACCGATCAACAGGCCCACGTCCTCGTCGTCGACGATGACGCGCTCGTGCGCCGCTTCACCGCGCGCGCGCTGGGGGAGAAGGTGAGGCTCGATCTGGCGGAGAGCGCCGAGCAGGCTCGCGAGTTTCTGCGAAGCAATCACTACGCGCTGGCCCTCGTGGACGTGTACCTGCCCGGGGACGACGGGATCTCCCTGCTGACGGACATCCGCCGGCAGCATCCGGGGACGAAGATTCTCATCTTCACGGGACAGCCGAGCGAGGCGGTGACCCGGAGTATCATTCAGGGGAAGGCCGACGACTACCTGGAAAAGCCTTTCACTGTCGAGCAGCTCAACGAGGCCGTTGAGCGCCTGACCGCGACACACCGCCCCATGTCGCGATTCGACGAAGTCTGCAACTACATCCGGCTCCACCTGGCCGAGGATCTCCGGCTCTCCACGGTGGCCCAGCGTTTCCAGATGCAGCCCTCGAGCTTCAGCCAGTGGTTCAACGCGGAAGCCGCGCGCCGCAGTGCTGCCCCGGGCTACAAGGCCTTCATCACCCAGGCCCGGATCGAACGGGCCGAGCACCTGCTCTCGACGACGGACATGCTCATCAAGGAGATCGCCCACTCGGTCGGTTTCTCCTCTCACCAGCTTCTGAATCAGCACTTCCAGGAGAAGCATGGCGTCTCACCGAGTGAGTGGCGCGAGCGGCTCGGCGCTCAGGGGTGAGAGGCCTCAGTGCGGCTCGAGCGTTTCGACGAACTCCCGGTAGTCCCCCTCGCGCATGAATCGCTGGATCAGCATCATGAGCTGAACGCGTGTGAGCTGAAGCCGGCGGCTCACGGAGGGCTCATTGAGAATCGACTGCCTGTCGTAGACGTCCCGCACGAAGCGGTGAGCGATCAGATCCGCAACCTCGGACGGGGAAGCCCCCTCGCGGGACAGAGGGGCGATCTCGCGGTGGAACTGCGGGAACAGCTCCGTCAGCTTGGCCGCCAGACGCCTGAGTCGCGAGATCTCCTCGGCGATGAGCGGGGCATCGCCGGACTCGCGCAGATCTCCGATGATCTCGAACCGCGCCACGCGGTAGGGCGTCTGCCGGACCTCCTCAAGGAGGCGAATCCGGCTTCGGCCATCGACGGCGAGGTTGAAGCGGCCCTCTTCGAGCCGCTCGAACCAGACGATCTCTCCCATGCCGCAGACCCGGTGCACCGCGGGCGCTTCGAAGTAGTGCGCCTCCCAGCCCGGCCGCAGGAGCGGAATCGCGAGGTGCCGGTCGCCCTCCAGGACGTCATTGACCAGCAGCTTGTACCGCTCCTCGAAGATGTGAAACATCTGCCGCGTCCCGGGAAAGAGCACGGCCCCATCCAGAGGGAAGAGCGGAACTTCTGTGGGTGTCTTGTCAGCCATGATCGGCGTGGAGCCGTCTACCCCAGGCGGTCTGCGGGAGGCCGCTGAGGATGTCCCGGTAGGCCTCGCCCGTCAACGGGTCGTGGAGGTCTGGCGACACCTCGAGGAGAGGCACCAGGACGAAATGCCGCTCACGCATCCTCGGGTGGGGGAGCATCAGCGTGGGGGTCTGGCAGACCGTCTCGCCGTGGGTGAGCAGATCGAGGTCGATGATGCGTGGGCCCCATCGCTCCGCTCGCACGCGGCCCATGGACGCCTCGATCGCGAGGAGGCGGCTCATCAACTCTTGGGGGGCGAGTGATGTCTCCACGGCCATGACGGCATTCACGAAGTGAGGCTGATCGAGTTTCCCCACCGGCGCCGTCTCGCAGAGGGAGGAGACCGCGGTCACCTCGATTCCTGGAGTCGCTGCGATGGCCCCGATGGCCCGGTGCAGGGCCGCGACCCGGTCACCCAGATTCGAGCCGAGGGCGATGTGGGCACGCTCACGCATCCGTGTCGGCCATGACAGGATTCGAGAGCGTTCCCACCCCCTCGACTTCGACTTCGATGCGGTCGCCGGGCTCGAGCGGTCCCACGCCCGAGGGCGTGCCCGTGGCGATCACATCGCCCGGGTAGAGCGTCATGCAGGCGGTCACGTGGGCAATGAGGCGCTCGACCGGGAAGATCAGGTCGCGCGTGTTGCCGTCCTGCTTCGTCTCGCCGTTCACCCGCGAGGTGACTCGCAGGCCACGGAAATCGAGCCCGAGCACGATGGCGGGACCCAGCGGGCAGAACGTGTCGAATCCCTTTGCCCGCGACCACTGGCCGTCACGCCGCTGGAGGTCACGCGCGGTCACATCGTTGAGCGCCGTGACTCCGAGGATGACACTCGCCGCCTCGCTCTCGGACACGCGCCGGCACCGGCGACCGATCACCAGAGCCATCTCGGCCTCGTACTCCACGCGCTCGCTGATCGACGGCAGCCGGATGGGAGCCTCCGGGCCGATGACGGCGCTGGAGGGTTTCAGGAACATGATCGGCTCGGGGGGCGGGGCGTCGCTCCCCATCTCCTTCACGTGGTCGCGGTAGTTCTTGCCGATCGCGCACACCTTGCTCGGCACCACGGGGGGGAGCAGCCGCACCGCGCGCAGCGGGACGCGCTCCTTGCCCCGGAGCCGAATGCTCTCGCTGAACGGCGAGGTGCCCAGCGGCGTGATCTCGTCACCCTCGAGCGCCCCATAGAAGGGGGTGTCCTCCCCTTCGAGCCGCCGAGCGTGGACAATGGCCAGTGGTGTGCGCGGGAGTTCGGTCATGGCAGCAGCGCCGAGGCGAGCGTTCCTCTGAATGTCAGGGTGGCGGGTCCCTCCAGCGTGAGGTCACGGAAGGTGTCTCCCTCGCGCCGGAAGCCGATGGTCAGGCTGTGGCCGCTGCGGGTCGTGATCTCCACGGGCGAGCCCTGGCCACGGTCCAGAGCCATCGTCAAGGCCGTGGCCGTCGCCCCTGTTCCGCAGGCGAGCGTCTCCGCCTCCACGCCGCGCTCGTACGTGCGCATCCGGACGCTCTCCCCGTCGCAACGGAAGAAATTGATGTTCGCCCCCGCCGGGAGCACTTCGGGGTGATGGCGCAGCGCCCGTCCGATGGTGCCCACGTCGATCGCATCGAGCTCCAGGCACAGCGGTTCGAGGTCGATCACCACCTGCGGCACGCCCAGGTCGAAGGCCGTCGCGTAGTACGTGCGCCCCCCATGGTCCAGGGCGAGGCCTCTCCGGATGGAACCCGGATCGGTGATGCTCACCCGCACCTTCGTGTCATCGACGATCTCCGCCCGGTGTCTTCCCGCCATCGTCCTGACCGTCATCGCCGGTCCCGCCGCTCCGATCAGATGCGCGAACCGCGCCAGGCAGCGCAGGCCGTTGCCGCACATCCCCGCCTCGCCCCCGTCGGCGTTGTGGTATCGCATCCGCACGTCGGCGTCGCCGGTGGACTCGAGGATCAGGGCCCCGTCCGCGCCCACGCCCTCACCGCGGGCGCACAGACGCCGAATCCAGGCCTCTCGGGCCGGGCCCCCGGGCAGGGCGCCGACCCGGTTGTCGAACGTCACGAAGTCGTTTCCCGCCCCGCTGAACTTCCAGAATTCCATGCTCCTGCTCCTCTCGTTCACCCGCCGCTCCGCAGGGCCGCATTCGGGACCAGAGGCTCCGTGAGGTCCAGCGCCCCCGCCAGTGTTGCCGATGGGACCCCATCGACCAGAATCTGCACGCCCTGGATCTCATCGAAGTTGTCCGCCACACTGTTCACGATCGAGTACGCCAGCAAGCACTCCCCCCGGAAGTCGAGGGACCCCGCCGCGCTCTCCCGAGCCAGGTCGACGATCACCAGCCCGTCCAGCTCGTACACCGCCCGCACGGTGAACGGCAGCGCGCTCCCCCCCGCCTGCCCCGCCGACAGGCCGATCGACGAGGACTGCACAGCCTCCTCCACCAGCTCTGTGAGCACCTCCGAGCGCGCCGCCGACGATGACACTCGCACGAACTGCGGCTGGAGCGTCAGCCCGTCCGTGCAGACATGCACCAGCATCTGGCCCATCCGTGCGGGACGCGCGGCCGGAGCCGCCGGTGCCACGGGGCCGGCGGCGGCCGCTT
>JABWBI010000099.1 GCA_013360565.1 Candidatus Sumerlaeia bacterium
AAGCACTCGACTTGCGCGCTGCGCGGACTTCCCGCGCCGCTGATTCGCTCCCGGGCACCGCTGTGCTCCGTCGACTCAGAGCTGCGCCGCATTTCTCCCCGTCTGCGCAGCATTCGGTCAGATCCGCGCCGCTCCCCTCAACATCCGCGCCGCGGAGACCGAGATCCGCTCTGCTTTCACCGAGAGCTGTGCAGCTCTTACCCAGAGAGGCGCAGACCTCGCCCGGCGCCGCGCAGCAATTGCCGAAAGCTTCGCAGCTCTTGCCGATCGCGGCGCAGACGCGACGCGGTGAGCCCATGATTTTGAGCGATTGACGAAAGGAATCCCTCCGATGTCCACCTTCCCCCCGCCGCAAGGCCGACATCGATGCCCTGGCCGGAGCCATCGCCGCCGGCATCACAGCCAACCCGGCAGACTACCCCGCCGCCGAGCACGAGCTACCCGCACACGCTCAACGGCCAGATCATCAGGGCTGGCCATGTGATCCCGTATGTCGTCCTCCCCTTCCCCGCCACACGCGCACCGGGGTTCGCCACGCTGACCCTGCGTGTGAGCAATTACAATGACAACGGCGAGTACGATCCCGAGTGGATTCCTGGCCCCGAGCCCGGCGAAGGTCACTGGGCGCCCAACCCGCGCCACGCCGACCAGCCGGTCACGCTCACGATGACGATCTCCTTCGTGGCCCTGACCAGCCCTCAGTACGTGGCCAAGGGACAGGACCTCGTCGTCACACCGCGGCCGGAGACCTGGCCCGACGAGTACGAATGGACCATTGTGGGACTGGGCCAACCGGTCCCGCCGGGTACGACCACCATGGTATCGGGATCATGGTATGAACCCCTCATGGACATCCAAGTACCGCCGCTGCGAGGAACAACGGCCTACGTGACGGCAGAGGGAAATGTGGCCGGCAGCCTGGCGGGAGGTCAGAATCCAGCGATCGACTACCGCGTCTCGGACACGACCCACATGACGATCTTCAGCGTGAACATCGAGCCTTTCGGGTTGCCATCAGCGGTCGAGCAGGGGCCCGATGAGGCATGGCTGTGATACATCGGCCTGCCGCTCTACATGCGAGCTCAGATCTACCCGCCCGACCTCCAGAGCCTCTACGGCAACGATGTCAACTGGATCACGGGGGGCCTCCACCCAGTGCCCGGAAGCTATCCCCCCGGAGCTCATCGCAGGAAGACCTTCTGGGGCACCGGGTCGGGCAGCGTCAGTGTGATGCTGACCCTCGGAGAAGACGCGGACATGGACACGCAGTCGGTCGCCGTTGCTGATTGGTTCTACAGCCAGCATGGTAACGGTGAGCCTGGCATCAATGGCTTTGGGTCCGTGATCGTGCCCATTGGGGCTTACGCTTCACAGATCACGGAAGGAGAGGGGTGGAGGACCTCAATGGTGGTCACGGCGCCAACATCTTTCGACTCCACCGTCAGCCTGCCGACCAGTCCCCGTGCAAACTCGGCATGGCTCGGGCTGGACTACTCCAATTTCTCAAGCGCCACGACCCAGCTCTACAATTCGCTCTGGCAGTCAGGTGTCCCCGTGTTCAATGTGGACGACGCCGAATTGACACTTCTCCTGGGCCTGTTGTTCGACTGGCGAGGCCACCACCCCCCTGGCGGCATCATGCCAAGCCGTCAGCAATCGGCACTCTATCCTGGTGCCTTCAAGTCATCCGACGTGAATTGCTTCGGTTCCGTGGTGCATGCGCACGGGGCGGGGTTGCTCGTGAACCCTGGCTACACCGATGCGCAGAGCATAGTCGACGCCCTCAATGTGGCCTATGGTCGGCCCCCAGCTGCGCCGAATGCCTGGCGAAGCCACCGGGTGCAGTTCCAGCAGCTCGCCAGCTGGCAATTCGATCCCGGTGACATTGTGGTGTGGCCAGGCCAGCACGCCCAGATCGTCCCCGCCGCGGGTACCGGGACTTCGACGACAGTATTTGCCGCCAACAACTACAAGTATGAGTACCCAGTTGAAGGCGGGCCGACGGTGGTCGTGGCCGGGTGGACGCCTCAGACGCTTCTTGGGTACTGCACGATGTTTGGTCACAGTGGCACCGACCATGTCGATCTGATCATTCCCAGTGAAGAGGGACCGGAGTGATGCGTGGCCGTATCTCGCTCTCTGCCTGTGTCTGGGTTCAGGTGGCCGTCGTGCTGCAGGCCACAGCGTACACGCAGCCGGAGAGTGCCGCCGAGTGCGTGACCTTGGTTTCGAGCCGCGCCGGAGCCTCTCAAGAGGCGGTATACGGACTGCTGCGGGTGGAACCGATCGCGAGTTCAGTGGAGATCCGCCAGGATGAGGACATTCTGAGAGACTTGCCGGAGTACTATCCCGAAGCCCTGGGGTGCGCATCCCCGGAGATCGTAGTTGCCACAGCAGGTGCGAATTGGTCGATGGCCCGGATTGAGGTCGAGCAGGTGGGGCCAACCTTCTCGCTTGGAGATCCCGTTCCCATTCCAAGCTTTCGTGCCCGGCCCCTGGACGAGGTGGAGAGAGGCGGCTACCGCTGGTCTCCCACGCAGCTTATTCGAAGGATGTCTCCTGATGGGACCAAGTACTACGAGGTGAGCAGTATTCTCATAGAAGTTGAACCGAGTGAGGTGGGACTGCTCATTCCCGCCGGCCACAGCCTGACAGTTCACAGCGCCACGTCGGACGAATTCTGGCTTGCGATGGATGGTGCACGTGAGCGGTCAATCCTCTGGGGCGAACCGGCATGGTCCCCCGATTCCCGGTGTTTGGCGTTTCAGACCGCGCGGGCGCACTCATTCCTCGTGAACGGGGGGTGGCCGCCGCCACAGTTCGGTGACCTCCGTGCCTTCGATCTGCGCGTGTGGGACGCGACGACAGGACAGACAACAGTAGTCGCAGAGCGCGGATTCAAGGAGGACTACTCGCAGCCCGGCTACCGTGGTCTCTGCCGATGGGATCCCACGTCTGAGCGGGTGTTCTTCCTCCACAACGACCGCGACCCTGCCGTTGATGCCGGCGCACGTCTTCGTCCGTGGCTCGCCGATCTGCGCGGCGGACACGTCGGTCCGATTTCAGGCTCTGTGGAGGCCGTCGATGATGCGATCTGGAGCCCCTCGGGGGACAGCGTGATCGTTGTCGCGCGGATCGGCGGGGAGCGCTGCTTCGCGGAGCTGCGCGTTGATGGCTCCGAGATACGCTGCCTTTGGCGCACACCGGAATTCGAACGTCACGGCGAGCTCCCTGGCATCGCTGACCTGTGGGCCATCTCTCCCGATGGCGTGTGGCTGGCGCTCTGGCGTGGGCGGACTCTGCACATGTGTGACCTGCGTCCGAACGGCCAGAGCGGTCCTCAGAGGGTTGTCGAATTGCCACGCGGCAGGAGGCCCTTCCAGATGGCTTGGTGGGTGTTCGAAGAACCCGGTGAGGCCCCGGCGGAAACCCAACCCGTCGAGGCGCAGAGGGCCGCGCCATGAAGGCACCCGCGCTCTTCCTCGGTGTCACTGCGGCAGCACTTGCTCTGTGCTCGACCGCCCCTTGCCAGCCTCCCGGCCAAGTGGTGCTTCTCACGCGCGGGGAAGGGGGAAGCGAGCGCCAGCCCCCGGCACCTTTCTTCCTCCACGTCCTCGACTTGTCGGAGAACGATGAGCCCAATGAAGGGTGGACGATTCCCGTCAACCCAGGCGGCGAGCGGATGTGGTTGCTGCTCTCGCACGACAGCTCGCCGGGGGTCCTGGTGAACTGGGCGGAGGGCCGGCCGGGGCTGAGCCTGTGGCCTTTCGAGGGGGAGGGAGGCGACCTCAGCCTGGGCGGTGAGATTCCCCTCCTGACGGCGCGCGAGGCGTCGGGCTGGCCGCCGAACATGATCCAGGGCGCGTTTGGCCGGCCCGGGTTCGGGAACATCGCGCTGATTCTCTCGCCCGACCGGAGTGCGCTCTTCTGGCGCGAGGACACGCCGGACAGCGTGTGCGTCTCGGTCTTTGAGATGGCGAGCCGGGAGATGGACTTGTTCTTCTCGGAGCAGCGCGAAGGCAGGTTTGCCTTGCACATCGGCAACTGGTCGCCGGACAGCCGGTACCTCGCCATCCATGCAGTGCTTCCCGGCGTGGAGTACATGACGGCTCAGCCCGGCTCTCCCCACGCCGAGTTGTCCGTCTACGATCGACACGCTCGCTCACGCCGCACGCTCGCGACTTCGGTGCCCACCCTGGATGCCACGCGACAGGGCGTTCCCCGGTTCCGTCCCCAGTGGACAGCGGACTCGCGCCGCATCCTGTTCGCGCAGATCGACGAGAACGACGTCAGAGGAGGCGCCCCGACGGAGCGGCTCTGGTGGTGGGACGTCGAGAGCGACATCGGCGGCCCTCTCCGCACGCAGTTCACCGATCCCGGGAGGGCCGCGTGGCTCCCGGACGGAAACAGCTATGTGGCCGTCGGCTGGGTCCAGCAGCAGGATTACCTCGTGCGCGGGGAGATCGGACAGCCCGCCGTCGACCCGCTGTGGGTGCTGCGCCGCGAGGAAGAGCCGATCCGCGTGAGCGAACTGTGCCCCTCGCCCGACGGGCACTGGCTCCTTGCGCTGGAGAACTATCTCGAGGCCGACGGTCCCACCATCCGGGCGTGGCTGGTCGATCTCGAGGGCGACGAGGAGCCGCGCGTGGTCTGGCAGCTCCGCGGGGAGACGATCTCCGATTACCGCTGGTATTGAGATCGGCGAATTCCACAGCGCGGGATGATCTGCACTCCACACCGGGGTCGCTGGGACTTCTCTGTGCCACCCCGCGTCCTCGACGGCGAGGATCTCGCCTGGCTCGTGCCGCTCTTGCTGGGGGAGCCGTGAGGCGAACTCCCGGGCAGCCCCGGTTGAGAAAGGGAGGAGTCGGCCAACCGCAGCGCCGCAGCGGGCACAGGGGCTGTCACGGGGTTCCGGTGGGACCCCGCGCCCCGGAGCCCCGGAGGGTGGAGACCACCTCGGCCTTGATGAACGGCTGCTCGGAGATGCGGCGCTCGGGCCGCGGATTGAGGCCGTAGTCCGGGTCTGTCCACCGCCGGAGGTGGACGACATAGGCCAGGAGGGCCAATCCGGCGGCGAGGGTGGCGTAGATCCAGGGCAGGCGCTGCGCGGCGGTGGCGAGGTCCACGCCCTGGAACTCCGAGATGATGGTCCCGCCACCGATCTGCGTGAGATAGACCCAGGGGACGTGGAGCAGCAGGGTGAGGTAGAACCTCTGTGTGCCGGCGGGCATCTCGTCGCCCAGCTTGAAGAGGGCGATCACGAGGAGAGGCATGGCGAGGAAGAGGCCCAGCACCGTGATCAGCGTCCAGCGCAGACTCGCCGGCCGGGAGTGCGTCAGGTGGGTGAAGAGACGTGCGAGCATGCCACAGAAGACGACGCTGCTGATGACGATGGCCAGACTGGCGCGCCAGACGAGCATTGTCCCGGCGGGGTCCGCGCGGTGCGCCTGGGTGTTCGTGACCCACCAGTGGCTGATCGCAACCCAGAGGAGGATCAGGCCCGCCTGATGCAAGATCGACTCGTCGATGGCGCGGAGCGGGGCGACGCGGCGCTTGAGCCGCCAGAGCTCGTTGCCCATCTCCACCCGCACCGTCTGGTAGATGAGCACGGCGCCCATCAGCAGCCCCCACGTCGCCACGGCGCTTCCGGCAATGGCCTCAGGCTGAGCCGTCCGCGCCCCCCAGAGCAGGGCAGCCAAGCCGAGCTGGGCGAGGCCGAAGAAGAGCAGGCCCTGCCAGTAGGAGAGGGCGCGGTTCTCCGGATTGAAGATGCGGCGGGCGGCCAGCAGGGCCAGGAACAGGAAGACCAGCACGGCGGCGGCGATGTCGGCGTGCCAGGCCTGCACACGCAGGCCGAAGATGGTGACGAGGCCCCCGGGGGCCATGCTCGAGAAGGGCAGCAGCGCGGAGCCGCCCGTGCCCGCGCTGAAGATCCGGCGCGTGAGGGCGTTGAGCAGGATGAAGTTGAGGCCGATGATGCCGACGACGAAGAGCAGGGCCGACTGGGCCGAGCGCGTGCGCTCCCGGACCGACGCCACGTAGAGCCCGCCGGCGGAGAGGATCATGGAGAGCAGAAGGAGCGACCCGAAGGACGCGGCGATGTCACTCGGTGCGATGCCGCCGAAGAGGAAGGTGATGGAGAGGATCGGCAGCGCACACAGCAGCACGAGCAGGATGTAGAGCATCGTCGACGAGAGCGCGCCGAAGACGAAGGCTCCGGGGCGGAGCGTCGTGACCTGGAGAAAGTCGAGGGTCTTCTTCTCCTTCTCGCCCGTGGCGATGCCCGCGGTGACGATGGGACCGACGAGCAGAACAAGAATGCCCTGGACGACGGCGATCCAGGTGAACAGGTCGCGGCTCATGCTGTCGATGACCGGCAGGATGTTGACCGTCCCCATGCGGGCGATCTGCACGGTCCTCCCGAAGATGATGACGAAGGCGACGCCGCTCATGACGGCGATGTAGGCGATCATGGCGACGAACAGGGCACGTCCGCGCATGCGCCGGCGGAGCTCGCGGAGGAAGATCGGATTGTCGGCCACCGCGTCGCTCAGGGCCTGCAAGGCGCCGCGGCCCGGGCGGCGGGGTCTCACTGCACAGCGCCCTTCGTGATCTTCATGAAGATGTCCTCGAGGTCCACCTCGCTCTCTCTGAACGCGGTGATCTTGATCCCGTTGGCCAGGAGGAGCTCGTTGATGAACGAGACGTCGTCCACGGTGACGTCGACGTCGACAACGATCTCGTTGCCATCGATCTGCACCGAGCGGACACCCCCGTGGGCGGTGAGCAGGTCGTGGGCCTCGGAGGCGCGGGCGGCGTCCCTGATGGTGATCTCGACTTTGCGTGCGCCCTCCATCTGGCCCATGATGGCGGAGACCTCACCGGCGGCGAGGAGCTCACCGCGCTCGAGGATGCCGATCGTGTTGCAGAAGTCGGCGAGCTCGGTGAGGATGTGCGAGGAGATGAGGATCGTCTTGCCGAGCCTGCGCAGCTCCTTGAGGAGCTCGCGCATCTCGATGCGGGCGCGGGGATCGAGGCCGCTGGCGGGCTCGTCGAGCAGGAGCACCTGCGGGTCGTGGACGAGCGTCTTGGCGAGGCACAGGCGCTGCTTCATGCCACGGCTCAGGGCCTCGACGAAGTCGTTCTTCTTCCCCGTCAGGTCGGTGATCTCCAGCACGTCGTCGATGATCTTGCGCCTCTTGGCCCTGTCGATCTTGTAGGCCGCCCCGAAGAAGTCGAGATACTCCCAGACCTTCATGTCGTCGTAGACGCCGAAGAAGTCGGGCATGTAGCCGATGACGCGCTTCACGTCGTCGGGCTGGGTCAGGACGTTGCAGTTGCAGATCTCGGCGTAGCCCGATGTCGGCTTGATGAGCGTCGCGAGGATCTTGATCGTCGTCGTCTTTCCCGCGCCGTTCGGTCCGATGTAGCCGAAGATGTCGCCCTGGCTGATCGTCATCGTCAGGTCCCGCAGAGCGACGAGGTCCTTGTACTGCTTGGTCAGCCCCTTGCACACGATCATGAGGCGTTCTCCTCTCGGATGGTGGACTCCGGCGCCGGGGGGTGCAGGACACCGCCGACGGTCAGGCTGAGACTGTCAACATTCGCGTACTGAGGATAGGCGAAATTGCGGGCCTCGGGCTTGGGAGAGGCGTCGATCATCAGCGTGATCTCCCCCGTCGCCGCGTCCACGACACGGCGCGCGTCGAGGCGCTGCTCGCCGGCGAGGGGAATGCCGACGCCGGGGCCCCCCTCGCTGTGCGTCGGAATGGCGATCCACGGGTCGCCCTCGGACGCCGTGCGGTCAAGCGCGAAGAGGCGAATCCACTGCGTGTCGGAGTCGGCGAAGCGCAGATTGGCGCTGACCGACCCGATGTCCGCCCCGACGCCGGGCGCGAGCGGCAGGCGGTAGGTCACCAGCACCTGCGCATCGCGCACCTGGAGCTGAGGCCGCTGCTGCCAGTCGGACGTGATCCGGACGGCATCATCGTTCGCGGCCATGATCGAGTAGGTGGCCGGGAGCAGATCGCCCCCGAGGGTGAAGCCGACATCCTTGCTCACCGTGAGCGGCAGGTCGACCAGGAAGAGTGTGGTGTCCGGCACACGCTCGACCTCGCGGTTGGGCTCGGGAGCCAGCAGGGGGCGATCACCGAAGGCGACGAGGGCGGGGCGGCCGCGGCGGGTGTTGAGCCATTCGAGCTCCACCCCGTCGAGGAACGACGCGCGCAGCGTCGCGGCGCGGATGTGTGTCTGGTCCCCCTGATCAACGCGCGTCTCGTACGCCGTCCGGTGCATGACCTCCGCCGAGAGCGAATCCACTCCCCAGGGCAGGCTGAAATCGACCGTCTCGCCCGGACGCAGGACACCCTCCTCGCCGCCGGGCGCGGAGATCAGCGCGGCCGTGCCGCCCCAGAGGATGGCCGTGTGACGGAGCGTGAACGGCGTCGCATTGGTCACGCGTCCCTCGAGCTGGAATCGGGCGGCGGACGCACCCGGGATGAACTCGCAGCTGACGTGGATCGCTCCGCCGAGGTCCACGGCCCCCTGGCTCTCCAGGTAGGCAAAGGACCACTGGCGCAGTGACTGGGACTCGAGCGCCATCACGTCGCCCGTGAATCGCACGGACGCGGGGTCCCCGCTGTCACGCAGGAGCGCGTTGCCGACGCCGAAGCCCGGCTGGGGGAAGATCTGCTGCCCCGGCGGGCCGAAGTTCATCTGGTAGGACGCGCCGAACGCCGGGCTCTCCCAGTGAGAGACCTGGGACAGCGCGCTCGAGGGGATGTTGGGCCGGAAGTCGAGCCTCTGCTTCGAGGCGGAGAAGTGGAGGGAGAGCGCGTCGGCGCGCGCCACGGAGACACCCGGAGCGGTGGAGACAACGTTGATGTGGCGCAGGGAGTCGCGGCCGCTGCGGGTGAGGGCGCCGATGGCGTAGAAGAGCGCGCAGAAGGCGGCGATGATCGCGGGGATCGTCAGCCAGGACCACTCGATGCGGCGGCGGCGGGAGAGCACGAGGTAGTTCACCGGGCCGACGGCGAGCCAGTAGGCCGCGAGCAGGAGAAGTACGAGCAGCAGCGACGGCGTCGAGACGCTCGGGTCGGGCGCGATGTTCTGAAGGATCATCTGGTGGAAGCGCTCGCGGTTGAGCAGGGTCGCGGGCGGCGGCACGAGCGAGGCGAGGGACGACAGCGCCCGCTGACTCTCGGCCATGGCGGCGCTCGTCAGGTCCCAGGCCACGAAGGCGACGTGGCCGAGACCCTGTCGCCGCGTCGCGGCGAGGACCTCGCCCGTGGGGCCGTTCCTCCACAGGATCTGGGCTC
>JABWBI010000100.1 GCA_013360565.1 Candidatus Sumerlaeia bacterium
GGGGTTCGCCGGCGGGCGAGCCGGCCGCCCGGCCGCCGCGCAAGGGCTTCTGGCGCGAGGTGCGCGAGCTCTGGGACACGCTGGTCCTCGCCTTTGCGCTCGTCACGCTGATGAAGACCTTCGTCATCGACCTCTACAAGATCCCTTCGGGGTCGATGACTCCGACGCTCATCGGCGACCACATCGCCCACGGCGACCACAATGGCGACGGCATCGACGACCTCTACCTCGTCGCCGCCACGCCCGACGGCCGGCTGTTCGGCCGCCAGGTCTTCATCCGCGGCGCCGACGGGGTGCTCCGCTGCCAGACGGACGCGCACCGCACGCTCTACATGAACGACCCGCCTCACTTCCGCCCCTCGGAGGTCGAGACCCGTTACGACCGCATTCTCGTCAACAAGATGTGGTACTGGTTCTTTCCCCTCGAGCGCGGTGACATCGTGGTCTTCAAGCTCCCCGATCACGACGACCCGCAGACCGCTGTCCGGGACACCCTCTTCAACCCCCAGACGCCGAACTTCATCAAGCGCGTCGCGGCGCTCGGAGGTGAGGTGCCCACCGTCGATGCCCAGGGGCGGCTCGTCATCGACGGCGCGGTCGTCAGCGAGCCCGATGTCTATCTGCGCAATCACTACTTCGCCACCGACCCGCTGCGTGGGTTCCAGCCTCTCCCGTTCCTCGGCACACGCGTGCCGGACGGCCAGTTCTACGTGTTCGGCGACAACTCGGGAAACTCCGCCGACTCGCGCTACTGGGGCGGCGTCGAGATCGACCGCCTGCGCGGGCGCGCGTTCTTCCGCTACTGGCCCCTGCGCCACGTCTCATTCCTCGAATGAGAGGAGGCCCCGGCACGGCCCGCTGTGAGACGACTCGGCCATCCGCTCTCCCCTGAGCTGCGCTTTGCGCTCACGCTTCTCCTCGTGGGGGCAGCTCTGCGCTTTGCCCTGCTCGGCTCCAACCCCCCCGGGATGTTCCGTGACGAGGCCGAGAAGGTCTACACCGCTTGGTCGCTCGGGCAGACGGGCGGCTATCATCACCTCGTCCACACCACTGACCCGCGAACCGGGGTTTCCCTCCCCGTCTTCGAGCGGCTCGGGCCGCCGCTCTTCGTCGACGCTTACGGTTCCTGGACATCGGCGATCTACCACTGGTGCGATGTCCCCTTCGCTCTCGCCCTCGGGCCGACCCCTCTGGCTGCGCGTCTGCCTGCGGCCCTCGCCGGTCTGCTCACGCTGCTGGCGCTGTGGCGATATGCTCGCCGCGCCTTCGACGCCGAAGTCGCCCTCCTGGCCCTCTTCTTCCTGGCGATCTCCCCCTGGCACGTTCTCTTCAGCCGGTGGGCTCAGCAGGGCATCTTCGTCCCGCTGTGGCTCGCCTTGGCGCTGCTGATGTTCGAGCGAGGCCGTCTCGCCGCCGGCCGGCCCTGGTGGCTCGCCGGCGTCTGCCTCGCCCTCGCCCTCTACACCTACGAGCCCATGCGCGTCACGGTGCCCCTCTTCGTGATCGCCCTCGCCTGGGCCCACCGCGGCGACCTGAGGCGCAACCGCCAAGCGGCCCTCCTCGCGCTCCTCGCCTTCGTGGCGACGCTGCTGCCCGTCGGACTCTGGATGGCCGCCCACCGGGCGGAAGGCCTCCAGCGGTGGACGGCCGTGACGATCTTCAGCGAAGAGACTTCGCTCGGCGAGGAGGCGGCGCAGTTCGTGGCGAACTGGCTCAGCCACCTCTCCTTCCCCTTCCTCTTCCTCGGCGGCGACGCCAATTCTCGCCACAGCATACCCGGTTTCGGCCAGATGCATCTCATCGAGCTGCCGGGTCTCCTGATCGGACTCGTCATCGCTCTGACCCAGCGCCGTCCCCAGGACCTCACGCTCGCGCTCTGGTTCCTCCTGGCGCCCGTCGCACCGAGCCTCACCCGCGAAGCACCGCACGCGCTGCGGGGCATCGCCGCCCTGCCGGCCGCGCATCTGATCAGCGCCTTCGGCACGGCCGCCATTTTCCGCGGCGCCGTCCGCTGGGCTCACGAGAGCCTCCCCCTCAGGCTCCGCCGCCTGAAGCGGCTTCACGAGTGGCTCCGGGCGAACATCGATGGCCTGCGGGCGACGGGTCTGGTCCTCGGCGGGGCGACAGCGCTTCTCCTCGTCCTCCAGCTCTTCCTGCGCGCGCCTGCGCTGACGGCTGAGGTCTGGGAGACGGGCCTCCACGACGCACTGCGCCAGGCCGATGCCCTCGCCGCGGGACGGCGGCCCGTCTTTGTGTCGGGCCGCGTGCTCTACCTTCCCACCCATCTCCGCGTGGCCCGGCGGACACCTCCCGCGTCCCTTCCGGAGGTCACGTCTTTCCTGCCGCCAGGCTGGAATCAGACCGGCCAAGGAGAGTATGGTCCCGCGGCGCTCTGGGACCAGTTCGGCCAGGCGGCGGTCTTCATCACCACGCCGGGCGAGATTCCAGACCGCGAGCCAGTGGCGGTGATCCGCGGGCCGGGCAACCGGTTCACGGCCCCGCCGCGCGTGCTCTGGGAAATCCACGCGGCCCCGGCGCCGCCGGAGGACGGACAGCGGTGACACAGGGCGGTCTTCTGATGTGGATCGGCTTCAGCGCCGTGGTCCTGACGATCATGGTCATCGACCTCGGCGTGCTCCACCGGCGCTCTCACGTGGTCAGGATGCGCGAGGCGTTGCTGATGACCAGCCTGTGCATCAGCCTCGCCCTGAGCTTCAACGTCGCCATCTACTTCTGGCACGGCTGGAAGCCGGCCATGGAATTCTTCACGGGCTACCTGCTCGAGATCTCCCTCAGCGTCGACAACCTCTTCGTCTTCCTCGTCATCTTCAGCTACTTCGCCGTCCCCCGCGAGGTGCAGCACAAGGTCCTCTTCTGGGGCATCCTCGGCGCCCTCGTCATGCGCGGCATCTTCATCGCGGTGGGCGCCATTCTCCTTGCCCGGTGGCACTGGCTCATCTATGTCTTCGGCGCGATCCTCCTCTACACCGGCTTCCAGATGCTGATCAGCGGCGAGAAGGAGATCGAGCCGGAGAAGAACCCCGTCATCCGCCTCGCGCGCCGCCACCTGCGCGTGACCGCCGAGTACGCCGGGGCCAAGTTCTTCGTCCGCATCGACGGCGTCCTCTGGGCCACGCCGCTCTTTCTCGTCCTGCTCTTCGTCGAGACGACCGACCTCATCTTCGCCGTCGACTCGATCCCCGCGATCTTCGGCATCACGCAGGACCCGTTCATCATCTTCACGTCCAACGTTTTCGCCATCCTCGGCCTCCGCTCGATGTTCTTCGCCCTGAGCGGCCTGATGCACCTCTTCCATCTCCTCAAGTACGGCCTCGCGATCATCCTCATGTTCATCGGCGCCAAGATGCTCGCCGGCATGGCCCATGTGCACCTCCCCCTCCCGCTGACGCTCGGGGTCGTCGGCGGCATTCTGGTGCTCAGCGTGCTCCTCTCCGTGCTCTTTCCCGCGCGAGGGGCGGCTCACAGCCCCGGCCCGGCCACACCGGAGAGCTCGGACTGATGCTCTTCCGCCGCTCCGCCAAGTCCGAGCCCGCCGCCGCCCCGGAGCCCCGCGGTTTCCTCGCCCGGCTGCGGGACCGGCTGGCCAAGACCAAGAGCGCCCTGCTCACTCCCCTGCGCGCCCTGGCCGGGCGCCGTGTCGACGAGGACCTCCTCGAGGAGATCGAGGAGATTCTCCTCCAGGCTGACGTCGGGGTCGCCACCGCGCACGCGCTGATCGACGAGGTGCGCGCCAGCGCCGAGGCGCGCCATGTCGAGACCGCCGAGGGGCTCATCCCCCTCTTCCAGGAGGCCATGCGCGCGCGTCTCCGCCACCGTGAGGCCCACTGGTCCGATCGGCCAGAGAAGCCCTTCGTCATCCTCGTCGCCGGCGTGAACGGCGTGGGCAAGACGACGTCGATCGGCAAGATCGCCCAGTGGCTCCGCGGCGAGGGCAACAGCGTCATGCTCGTCGCGGGCGATACCTTCCGCGCCGCGGCCATCGAGCAGCTCGAGATCTGGGGCCAGCGCACCGGCAGCGAAGTCGTCAAGCAGGCCCACGGCGCCGACCCCGGCTCCGTGTGCTACGACGCCCTCGTCAAAGCCCAGGCTCAGCAGACCGACGTGGTGCTCATCGACACCGCCGGACGCCTCCACACCAAGACCAACCTCATGGAGGAGCTCAAGAAGGTCGTCCGCGTCATCCAGAAGGTGCTCCCCGGGGCGCCCCACGAGACGCTTCTCGTCCTCGACGCCACGACCGGCCAGAACGCTCTTCAGCAGGCCAAGATCTTCCATGACGCCGTCCCGCTGACAGGCCTCGTCCTCACCAAACTCGACGGCACGGCCAAGGGCGGCATGGTGCTCGGCATCGGCGACACCCTCGACGTTCCCATCGCCCTCATCGGAGTGGGGGAGGGGCCCGAGGATCTCCGCCCCTTCCACGCGGATCAGTTCGTCGACGCCCTGTTCGCCGCCGAAGAGCCCTGAGTCCCCGGGCCCTCAGACATCGAACACGAGCCCATCGTGCGCCAGCTGCGCCTCCGGCGGCAGGGCGGCGTTCGTCGCCGCGTGCCCCAGGTCGTGGCAGATGTGCGTGAACCACGTCTGCCGCGGCCGCAGCCGCCGTGCGACCTCCAGCGCCTCGCCCACGCTCATGTGCGTCGGGTGGGGCTCGTGGCGCAGCGCGTTGACGATCAGCACCTCGACGCCCTCGAGCAGGCGCATCGACTCCTCGGGGATCACGCTCGCGTCGGTGACGTAGGCGAAGCCGTCGAAGCGCCAGCCCAGGATGTCGAGGATGCCGTGCTTGACCGGGACCGGCGTCACCTCGACACCGCCGACCGTCAGTGGGCCCGTGACCGGATTGAGTGTGATCAACGGAACCCCCGCGCCCTCCTGCGGCGGGTGGAAGCAGTGGGCGAAGCGCATCGCGATGTCGTCGAGGATGTCGCTCCGCGAGTGCAGATGCACCGGCCCCCGCTGGAGCCAATTGAACGAGCGAAGGTCGTCGAGTCCGTTGACGTGGTCCGAGTGCGTGTGGGTGTAGAACACCGCGTCGACGCGCCGCAGATCGTTGGCCAGCGCCTGCTGCCGCAGATCAATCGAGGTGTCGACGAGGAACGCGAAATCCTCGCGCACCTGCACGTGGATGCTCGACCGCGTCCGCCGGTCGCGCGGATCGGAGGATGTGCAGACGGCGCACCGGCAGCCGATCATCGGCACGCCGAAGCTGGTTCCGCTGCCCAGGACGGTGACTCTCACGTTGACGGGATCGCCCTTTCAGCGCAGTCTCTGGCGCCCATCGCCCCTCAGGAGAAATGGGTCTCCGATGCCTAGCAGAGCCGCCCGCCTCCGCTCAACTGCCAAGACCCCCCGCCCAGCGGGCACGGCCCAGTCGGCCGGCGTCATTGGCCTCGGCTACGTCGGACTCCCCCTCCTCGTCGAGATGGCCCGTGCCGGTCTGCGCGCCGTCGGCTTCGACGTCGACCCCCGCCGCCGGCGCGAGATCGCCTCCGGCCAGTCGCCCATCGAGGACATCAAGTCGTCCGACCTCGGACCGCTCGTCGCCTCTGGGGCCCTGCGCGTGGCCGAGGACTGGACCGCCCTGCGCGAGGCGGACGCGGTGAGCATCTGTGTGCCCACCCCTCTGCGGAAGTCGAAGGAGCCGGACATCTCCTTCATCCACACGGCCGCGGAGACACTCGCCCCCCACCTCCGGCGAGGCCAGCTCGTCATCCTCGAGTCGACCACCTACCCCGGCACGACGCGCGAGATTGTCCTGCCGATTCTCGAGGCGACCGGCCTCCGCTGTGGCCGTGATTTCCATCTCGCCTTCAGCCCCGAGCGCGTCGACCCCGGAAACCTCGTCTGGCCGCTCACGCGCATTCCCAAGGTCATCGGCGGCATCACCCCCGCGTGCACCCAGCGCGCGGCCGCGTTCTACGGGCGCATCTTCGAGACGGTCCACCCCGTCTCCAGTGCCGAGGCCGCGGAGATGGCCAAGCTGCTCGAGAACACCTTCCGCGCCGTCAACATCGGCCTCGTCAACGAGTTCGCCCTCGCCTGCCAGCGCCTGGGGCTCGACACCTGGGAGGTCATCCGCGCCTCGGCCACTAAGCCCTTCGGCTTCATGTCTTTCAGGCCCGGCCCCGGCATCGGCGGCCACTGCATCCCCGTCGACCCGCAGTACCTCTCCTGGAAGATGCGGCTGCTCAACTTCACCACCCGCTTCATCGACCTCGCCGAGGAGGTCAACGCCGAGATGCCGCGCCACGTGGTCCAGCGCCTCTCGATGCTGCTCAATGACCGTGGCAAAGCCCTCTCACGCTCTCGCATCACGGTCATCGGCGTCGCCTACAAGGCCGACGTCTCCGACGTCCGCGAGTCGCCCGCCCTCGACATCATCGGGCTCCTCCTCCAGGCCAAGGCCAAGGTCGCCTACCACGACCCCTTCGTCTCCCAGATCGACGTCGAGGGCGCCGCCCTCCGCTCCAGCCCCCTGACGAGAGCGCTTCTCCGCCGCAGCGACGCCGTCATCATCATCACGCCGCACTCGGACATCGCCGTGCGCGAAATCTGTGCCCAGGCCCCCCTCGTCTTCGACACCCGTGGCGTCACCGCCGGCCTGGACCTGCCAAACGTCTTCCGGCTCTGATCAGAGCGCGCGTCCCATCGCCGCCGCGATCTTCCGGACCTCGGCGACGCACTCCTCGAACTGCCCTGGGCGCAGCGACTGGTGGCCGTCGCTCCAGGCCTTGTCAGGCTGGTGATGGACCTCGATCGCCAGGCCGTCCGCCCCGGCGGCGATGCCGGCGCGTGCGACCGCTGTCACCAGGTGGTTGTGCCCGGTGCCGTGGCTGGGGTCGACGAGGATGGGGAGGTGCGAGAGCTCCTTGACGACGGGCACGGCGTTGATGTCCAGCGTGTTCCGCGTCGCCGTCTCGAACGTGCGGATGCCGCGCTCGCAGAGCACGACCTGCGTGTTGCCGCCGTCGAGCAGGTAGTCGGCCGCCTGGAGCCACTCGTGGATCGTCGTCGCCATGCCGCGCTTGTAGAGCACCGGCTTGCGTGTCTTGCCCACGGCCTCGAGCAGGGAGAAGTTCTGGCAGTTCCTCGCCCCGAGCTGAATCATGTCCGCGTACTCCACGACGAGGTCGAGGTCGGTCACCGACAGAACCTCGGTCACGATCTTCAGCCCGGTCTCCCGCTTCGCGGTCCGCAGCATCTCGAGCCCGTCGCGCTTGAGCCCCTGGAAGGCGAAAGGCGACGTGCGCGGCTTGTAGGCGCCGCCGCGGAGGATCTTGGCTCCGGCGCTGCGCACCGCCTTCGCGATCGTGACGATCTGCTCCTCGCTCTCGACTGAGCACGGCCCGGCGATGAGGACGATCTCCGGTCCCCCGATCTTCACGCCGTCGACGTCGACGACCGTCGGAACCGGGTGGAACTCGAGCGATGACAGCTTGAACGGCTTGGAGATGTAGACGACCGTCTCCACGCCCGCCAATCCCTCGAACAGCTCTTTCTCCGGCCGGTGCAGGCGCCCCACGACGCCGATGACCGTGCGCTCGGCTCCGTAGATCGGGTGCGACTCGTACCCCAACTCGTGAATCCGCCCGATGACGGCTTCGATCTGCTCTCTCGGAGCGCCACGCTCCATGCTGATGATCATCGTGACTTCCTCGCTCTCGTGCAGCCCCGCACCATGCCCCCCGGGCGCGCGCGCGTCAACTGTCCGGAAAGCGGCTCTGCCGATTCACTTCCGGACGATGCAGACGGAAGTCCGCGCCGGGCGCCCGCGCCAGCGCGCCCACGCGTAGGCGATCGCTTGGCCGTAGGCCCTGACCTGCCGCAGCCGCCCGCCCTTCGCGTGGGGCGTGAGCATCCACATGATCTCGGCGGGCAGCCACGTGCCCAGCAGGGCGCCCCAGGAGTAGTTCTTCACGACGAAGCGCATCCTCGCCCGGTAGAAGAGCCACAGAAACCGCGGCGACTTGCGCTGGAGAATCGTCGACTCGTGATGGAAGGCCACCGACGCCGGCACCATGCGGACCTTCCAGCCCGCTCGCCGCGCGCGCCAGCACAGGTCGGTCTCTTCGAAGTACGCGGGGTTGAAGTCCTCGTCGAACCCGCCGAGATCCTCCAGCACACGCCGCCGCACCGCCATCGAGGCGCCCGTGACGTAGTCGACCTCGTCGACCTCGTCGAACTGCCCCACGTCTTCCTCGCCGTTGCCGATGTGGTCCACCATCCCGTTGGGATAGAGAATGCCGCCCGCGTGCTGGATCGTGGCGCTCTCGGGATAGAGCAGCTTCGACCCCGCGATGCCCAGCGCCGGGTCGGACTCGAACGCTGCGACCAGTGGATCGAGCCACCCAGGCGTGACCACGACGTCCGGATTGACGAACACGACGAGATCGCCCCCGCTCGCGCGCCACCCGACATTGTTGCCCCCGGCGCATCCACGGTTCTCGGCATTGGGGATGAACGTCGCCGGTGGCACGTGACGCATCACCGCGGCCCGCGTCGCATCACCCGAGGCGTTGTCCACGGCGATGATCTCCGCCCGCCCGGCAAGCGGCGCAAGCGAGTGGAGGCACGCGTCGATGACGGCCTCGGAGTTGTAGGTCAACACCACGATGCTCACGCGGAGGGCCGGGCCGGAGTCCACACCCCCAGTCAATCAGCCCCCCCCCGCGCAATCAACACAGATGCGCCGCCGCCAGGTGAACGCCCAGACGCCGGTGGTCACCGTTGTGCAGCACGGCGTCCGGAACGCACGGCGTCAGAGTCCTCAGCGTGAAGATCAGCGGCGCCGCCGCCGCGACCTCGCACGGCACGGCGTGAACGGCCCAGTCCTCCCATGGAATCACCAGCCGTCCCAGCAGACGGGGCCCGGCCGTGTCCACCTCGCAGAGCACGTCCACCTCGCAGGGCGCTCCGATCAGGCGCACCGACGCCGCCAGGAGCAGCTTCAGATGCCGATGCGGTGGCCGCCCGGCCAAGCGGAACTGCGCCCACGGATGCGTCGTGCGGCAGTGGAGTCCCGGCCGCCCCGGCCACTCTTGCCGATCCCACCAGCCCATCCCCAGATGGGGACGGTCCCCGTGGCCCACGACGAAGCCCGGCGCGTCCGGCAGTTCGACCTCGGGGAAGCTCACGCCTGCGGCCCCCGCCCCACGAGCCGTTTGGCCAGGCTGGCCAGGCCCTTCGGCGCAGCCCCGCGCAGCCGCTCCAGCTCGGCCCGGAGCATCTCGATCTCCTGAGCCTGCTGGCTCGTCAGCGCCTCGAGCCGCTCGCGGTACTCCGCGTCGA
>JABWBI010000422.1 GCA_013360565.1 Candidatus Sumerlaeia bacterium
CACCTCAATCACACGGGGAGACTGCCATGAGGCGACTCATCACAGCGGGGACACTGACGTTCACCGCCGCCGGGGGGTGGGCCCAGCTCGATCTGGCCCAGGTGGCCGCTGACCTGGCGGCCCGGGCGGTGCCCGTGCGGCTGACGTTCTGGCAGACTCACAACGCCGAGGAGACGGTCACGCTCCAGGCGCTCGTGGCCTCCTTCGAGGCGCAGTTCCCCGGTGTCGACATCGACATGGCCTATGAGCCCTTCGACGGAGCCCACGACAAGTTCCTCGTGGCGGCGCAGGCGGGCGAAGGCCCCGACGTCATGCGGGCCGAGATCATGTGGGTGAGCGAGTTCGCATCGCTCGGGTTGCTCCGCGAGGTGACCTACGATCTCACGGACGAGGACCGCGCCGACTTTCTGCCAAACACTCTGGCGACGGCCGACTACGACGGCGACCTCTGGGGGCTGCCCCAGGTCACCGACTGTCTCGCTCTCCTCTACAATCGGCGGATGTTCGAGCGGGCGGGGCTGACTCCGCCGGCGACCTGGCAGGAGCTGGTGGCACAGCGCGACGAATGGCAGGCTGCGCACCCCGGCATCCACGAGTTCGCCTTTGCCATCAGCGACTCGTACTTCTTTCTGCCGTTCCTCTGGTCGTTTGGCGGGGACATGCTCGACCCGGACACGCATGAGCCGCTCATCCATTCGGCCGAGGCGGCCGCCGCGCTCCAGTTCATCCTCGACCAGCAGGACGCCGGCGTGCTCCCGCCGGATTTCGACATCGCCAACGACTACAACAACCGCATGGAGGCCCTGAAGAACGGGCGCGTCGGCTCGATCCTCAACGGCCCGTGGGCGACCGCGGACCTCCTCGCGGGGCCGGAGTTCAGCGATCCCGCCAACCTCGGGATCGCGCCGGTGCCTCACAGCGAGGGCGGCGACGTCCGCGTCGCACCCGTCGGGGGACACACGCTGGTCATCAGCGCCGGCTGCGACGAGCCCGAGGCGGCCTATCTCTTCATCCACTGGCTCACGCAGCCCGGGCAGCAGGCGGTCTTCGCCGAGCGCAACAACCTGCTGCCCACGCGCGAGAGCGCCTACAGTCTCCCGGCGGTGCAGGGCAATCGCCTCGTCGCCGAGTTCGGCGAGGTCCTCGCGGCGACGGCGCGGAACAGGCCCGTTCTGCCCAATGCCGGCAATCTCTTCCCGCCGCTCGACCGTGGCTTCCAGGAGGCGATGCGCCGGGCCCGTCCGCCCGCCGAGGCGCTACGGCAGGTGGCCACCGACTGGCGCGGCGTGCTCGCGCCGTGACCGGGACGACCGCGTGAGGTCGCGTCTCGCGCCTCTTCTCTTCATGCTCCCCGCCCTGGCGGCGGTGGGTGTGCTGGTGCTGTGGCCGCTGGGCCGAACCGTCTACTTCAGTCTCACCAACTACAACCCCGCCATCACGACGCCGCTGACGACGGGTCTCTCCATTGAGCGCGACCCGGCAAGCGGAAGTCTCACGGTCCGTGTCGAGCCCGGGAGCCCGGCGGAGGCCGCGGGGCTGAG
>JABWBI010000101.1 GCA_013360565.1 Candidatus Sumerlaeia bacterium
GCGCCCTGCCCGGCGCCGACTGGAATGCCCTGCGGGGCGCGGCGCTCGCCCCGCTGCTCGCGTCCGCCGAGACGATGCGAAACCGCGCCGTATTGACGCTGGTCCCGCCCGCCGCCCGCGATTGACCTCCTGCCCGGTTGACTTGTGCCCCCGGAAGGGCTTGGCTCTCGCGTCGTCGCCGGTCTCCCGGCGCCGTCAACGAAGCCGCCCGTGAGCGCGTCAACGCTTCGATGATCGCCCGCCGCCTTCGCCGCTCGTATCTCCTCACCGTCCTCCTGGTCACGGTCCTCGTCTTCGCCGTCCACTCCACCGCCGTCCGCTCGATCATCGGCGAGGTGCGCAAGCTCCTCGCGGGCGTGGCCGCCAGCGCCGCCGAGGGTCTCATGGCGATTCCCGGTTTCGGCCGCGACTTCCAGCTGATCGACGGATCGCTCGACCCCCTCGACACCGCCGATCCCCGCCACGCCGCTTTCCTCCGCATGTCGTCCTACCTCGAGGAGGTGCAGCAGCGGTTCCGCGCCGAGCACGAAGGAAGCGTCTCCCTCGCTCCCCGCATCACCTACATCTACGCGCTCCGCCGCGTGCGACCCACCGACCCCGTCGATTACACCGTCGTCGACGCACAGGGTCACCCCGTCAATGCCCCCGACACATGGCAGTTCGTCGTCGACGCCGTCTGGTACACGCGGGATCTCAACAGCGACGGCATCATTGACGCCGGCGAAATCGGGGCCCGGCCGGGGCTGAATTACCCCGAGGGGCTCGAGGCCGACATGCTCGAGGCCGCGCTCCAGGGCCCGACCGCCGACCGCGAGTTCCACCGCGATCAGTGGGGGACTTTCCTCAGCGGCTATGCGCCGCTCTACGACGAGGGTGGCACGCCCATCGGCGTGCTCGGCGTCGACCTGCGCAAGGACGACCTGCTCCGGACGCTCCTCAAGATCCGCCTGGTGTCCGGCGCGGCGTGGCTCACGTTCGTCGGCCTGGTCACGCTTGCGTTCCACTTTCTCTCCGGGCGCCTGCGTGCCTTCGAGGAGCTCAAGCGCCTCGACGAGCAGCTCGAGCATCAGAACCGGACCCTGCACGACAAGAACGAGGACCTCGCCGCCGCCAACCGCGAGTTCGCCCGCCAGCTCGAACTTGCCAAGCGCGTCCAGCAGCGCTTCCTCCCTGTCCATCTCCCCCAGGGCGACTCGATCCGCTTCGGCTCGATCTACCTCGCCTGCGAGGCCGTCGGGGGAGACATCTACGACGTCTTCCCCATCGACGAGGCCCACGTCGGCCTCTACATCGCCGATGTCTCGGGCCACGGCATCTCCGCTGCCCTCATCGGCGCCACGCTCAAGATGAGCGTCGAGGCGATGAAGACCGCCGTCGGCTCCTCCGGCTCCGGCCGCGCCTCCATCCTCTACCGGCCCCGCGACATGGTTGTCCGCCTCCACGACATCCTGTGCGAGAACCTCGCCCAGGAGCACTTCATCACCATGCAGTACGCCGTCCTCGACACCCGCCAGCGGCGTGTCACTCTCTGCAACGCCGGCCACACCTGGCCCGTCTGGTGGCACGCCGGCACCGGCCGGGCCGAGCTCGTCGAGACCCACAGCGGCCTTCCCATCGGCTACCTCGATCCCTCCGTCCTCGTCGAGCAGACCCTCGACCTCGCCCAGGGCGACAAGATCATCCTCTACACCGACGGCCTCACCGAGACCCACTCCGCCGACCCCGACGACCTCTTCGGCGAGGAGCGTCTGGCCGCCATTGTCACGCGCCACGGCCGCGAGAGCGCCGACGACCTCGTCTCGAGCATCAAGCGCGAGGCCGATGACTTCGCCGCGGGCACCCCGATGCCCGACGATGTCGCGCTCATCGTCGCCGAGATGCTCGGCAACGGGCGAGGCCCCGCGCTCCCCTGAGCCTCACAGACCCCCGTTGATGACCGTCACGATATCCGCGACACCGGCGGCACCATCGTGATTGAGGTCGAGCCCCGAGTCGTCCCCCTCGATCCCCAGCAGCAGATCGCCGAGGTCTCCGTCCAGCGGCTGATCTGGGCCGAAGGTGAAGACGAGCGCGCCGCCCCGGCCATCGGCGACGGCGAGAAAGTCACCCTCCCGGTCCACGGACTGCGCGGTCGTCGTCTCCCAGCGGTGAATGAGCTGAACGCTGGCCGGATTGGAGACGTCCAGCGCCAAGAGCGACGTCTGGTCGGCCACGAAGGCCACCTCGCCCGACACCGTGACACCGAGCGCGCGCCCGGGTGTGTTGAACAGGCCCAGCTCCACCGGCATCGCCGGATCGGAGACATCGACGATCCGAAGGCCCGTGAGCCCGTCGGCCAGATAGGCCGTCGTGTCCGCGATCTCCACGTCGTACACCGACGTGGCGGAGAACATGCCGGCCTGCGTCAGCGCCGTGGGGTCGGTGGCATCGACGATCTTCAGGCCGAAACCCAGGCATGCGACGAACGCCAGCACTTGGTTCGGCGCGGAGGGGAGCGCCGTCACCTCGACATTCACCGCGTGCCGTGCAAGGTCGCCTGTCGTTGTCACGCCGAACGACCCGAGGGCGCCGATGTCCGCCGGGTCGTTCACGGACAGCGCCTCCAGCGACGTGCCGTCCGCCACGAAGGCGACCCGCCCGATGGGGCCGCCGTAGTCGTAGACCTCGACGCTGTAGCCCAGCCCCCGGGTGTCGAACTCGTCGAGGACGGCCGGCGGATTGCCGAGGTCCATCGTCCGCAGCATCCCGTTCGGCCCCTGCGTCGAGTGGATCGTCGTCCCCACCACGTCACCCGACCAGCTGATGTGCGGCCACGCGGCGAGCTGCTCCATCTCTCCCTCGCCGCTCGGCGGCATCGAGAAGACCTGCATGCCGCCCGAGAACGTGGACGCAAAGAGGCGGCCCTCCGCGAGGTAGGCCTGACGGCAGTTGAAGCCCGGGTAGACCGCCGCCGGCGTCACCTGGTCCGGCGCCGTGACGGTGTAGGTGAACATCCCCAGGTCCCGGTTGCCGACGAACACCGCCCCGTCCGTCTCCGCGATCGTCGAGACGATGCCGATCATCGGCATGCTGGTGACGATCATGGGGCTGGCGGGGTCGTCGATGTCCCAGATCGACCAGCCGGAGCTGTCGTCGGCCGTGAACAGAGTGCTGGTTCCGTTCAGGAAGGCGAAGTCCAGACCCTGGGTCGCGCGGGGGACCGGGGTGCCGATGAGCGAGAGGTTCTGCGGATCGGACAGATCGATGAACTGGATGATGCCGACGGACACCACCATGACGGCACGGTCCCGAACGTCGTCCACCGCCACCGCGGACACACCCACGCCGACGGGCACTTCATCCAGCGGAACGGGCGCACCGGGATTCGTCACGTCGTAGAGGTGAAACCCCGTGCTCGTCCCCGCCGCGAGATAGGTGTGCGAGGCGTCGGGCTGCCAGGCGACGAGGCCGGTGGCTCCCCCAATGCCCGTCACCTCCGAGACCTGTGTGGGGTGAGCTGCGTCCGAGACGTCGACGAGGGCGAACCCTCCCGTCGCGCCTGGCCCCAGGCCCACCGCCGCGTGGTCCCCTTCGGGGAGTCCCGGGCCGAGCATGGCGAGAGGGTGGATGAAGAAGGGCAGCGGGAATTGGATCTTCCCGGCGATGAACAGCTCGAGGCCCCGGCGGAGGACCCTCACCTTGATGCTGTAGAGCGTGGTGTCCGTCGTGGCGAAGACCGTGAAGTCCCGCAAGTTGCTGGCACTTCCCGAGGTCGCCAGGCCCTGCACCGTGCCGTCCAGCTTCACGCTGTCCACCTTCAGCGGCACCGAGCCGACGTGAGTGTACAGCGTGACGCGGTTGCCGCTCGACACCACGGCGTATTCCACGCTCACCGGCGCGCCGGCCACGGCCTCACCGCCCGCCTGCCCCTCTCGCCGGAGCCGGCCGCCGTCGTCGGCTGGACCCGCCCCGGCTCTCTGGGTCGCCACGGCCAGCAGGATCGACGTCAGAGTCAGAAGTGCAGGGCGCATCGGACAGTCCCTTCGGCGGCTCGTCAATTCTGCTCGTTGATGATCGTCACGATGTCGGCGGGCCCGACGCGGCCGTCGCCATTGAGGTCGAGGCCGGACCGGTCGCCATTCGTGCCGAGCAGCAGGTCGCCGATGTCCGCGTCGAATTCCAGCCCCCGCCCGAACTCGAACACGCGCACACCGCCCCGGCCGTCCGCGATGACGACGAAGTCGTTCCAGAGGTCGACATCCTCCACCCCGTCGGCCGACGGCACCTGCGAGACGAGTTGGATCGCCTGCGGGTTGGAGACGTTGAGCACGATCAGCGACGACGTGTCGGCCACGAAGACGAACTCGCCCGAGACGCTCACCGCCCGCGCGCTGTCGGGCGTGTCGTAGACTCCCTCTTGAACGGGCATCATCGGATCCGCCAAGTCCAGGACGCGCACGCCCGAGATCCCATCGGCCAGAAAGCCCCACGTGTCCTTGATCGCGATGTCTGTCGCGGCCGTCGAGGGGAAGGTGCCCAGTGGTGTCAGATCGGCCGGGTCGGTCGCGTTGAGAATCTGCATCCCGCCCGGGCCCGCGCAGACGTAGGCGTGGGTCAGGCTCAGCTGCTGAGCGACCGTGGAGTTGAGCGCGAACGAAGGGGGAGACAGGGTGAATGTGTCCAGGGGCGTGATGTTCGCCGGGTCATCGACATCCACGGTCCGGATGGCGTTGCCGTCGGTGATGTAGCCAACCCGGCCGATCGCGCCGCCGTGGTCGAGGATGTCGACGTCCAGGCGGAACCCCGGTGTGTTGAACGCGCCGGCCTGGGCCGGCGGATTGGAGGCGTCCAGCACCTGGAGGCTCCCCGGGGCCGTCGACGTCAGCGAGTACACGAACATCCCCAGCGCATCGATGGCTTGGCTGCTGCCCGGCCACATCCCCGCCGGCGCGAGCTGCCCCTCGGCATCGGGCGGGAGGTGATACGCCTGAACGCCGCCGGAGTAGGCCGAGGCGTAGACCCGGTCCCACCCGATCGCCAAGCGCGGCGTGTTGAAGCCGCGGAAGACGAACTCCGGCGACGGTGAGGCTGGCACGGTCATGTCGAAGACGGTGACACCCAGATCGCGGTTGCCCACACTCACCCGATTCGGCGCCGTGTCGATGATCCGCGCCGTGATCCCCACCTGGGGGCTCTGAACGATCAGCTCCGGCGAATCCGGATTCGCCAGACTGTGCAGCGTCCAGCCCTGGTTGAATCCGTTGGCGCTGTAGAGATACGGCAGCCCCAGCGACTCCGCCCAGTCGATGTCCTGGCTTCCGAAGAGCGGAATCGCCGTCCCCGTGAAGTCGATGTCGGCCGGGTCGGAGACGTCCACCTGCCGGATGCCCACCCCCGGCTGGATCACCGCCAGCAGCTCGAGAGGCGGGCTGTGAGCCCCGGCCAGCAGTCCGCCGAGCACGGGGATGCTGTCCAGCGGCACCGGGGTGGCGACATCGGAGACATCGTAGGTGTAGAGCCCCTGGCTCGTCATCGCCGCCATGATCGTCTGCCCGCCGATGGTCCAGCTCTCGAGGTCATTGATGACCCCGATCCCGGTGATGGGCCCGGCGACCTCCAGAGTCAGAGGATTGTCTGCGATGACGAAGTCGATCTGGTTGAAGGGCAGTGTGATTCCGCCTCGGCCAAGAGCCATGAGAACTCTGTGCTGAATCGTGGAGAGCAGAATTGATGTGCGGATTCCCAGCGCCTCGTACCCGCTGACGACCTCCAGGTAAGGCTCTCCGAAGTCGCCCTCGTCCACCACCAGAATCGCCAAGCCGTTTGTCGTCGTGACGTAGAGGAAGTCCCCGCTGGCGCTCACGCTCAGCACGCGGTGGCTGAGTCGAATCTGGTCGAGCCGCTCGGGCTCGGGGCCCGTGTCGTCCCACAGCTCGAGCGTCTTGCCCTGGCCGGTGAAGACGAACCCATCGTTGTGAAACGTGAAGACCCGCTCCCCGCCGGCCTGGCCCACCTCGCGCAGCCGCACAGGCGGCAGCGGAGCCAGCCCGAGCTGCGCAGCCCCCACCGTGACCGCAATCACCTGCAGCCACATGGCACAGAGGATTCTCATGTCATCCCCCTTTCCCCCGGTGGACTGGCCCCTCATCCGTCTCTCACCAACCCACTCCGGCCATCCAAAGTCAACCGCGTGTGCGTGTTGATTTTCCAGTCGGCTTTCTTCAGACAGGGGGTGTCATGAGCGCCAGCGACTTCTCCCGCGCCGTCGAGTCCCTCGCCCCCACCGTGGTCCGGGTCGTGCTCATCCAGCGGCCCGCTCCCAATCAGATCCTCGTCACCGGCCAGATCGGCACCGGCTTCATCCTCACCGAGGACGGTTTCATCGCCACCGCTGGGCACAACCTCCAGGCCGTCGCCCAGCGCCAGCAGGTGGCGATCATCCTCCCCGCCGGCCAAGTCATCACCTGCAAACTCGTCGGCACCAACATCCAGTGGAAGATGGACCAGCGCGCCCGCATGACCGCCGACCTGGGCGTCCTCAAGACCGACGGCGAGCATCCCCCCCTGCCCTGGGCCAAGATCGGCGACCCCCTCATCGTGCGCCAGGGCGACGAGGTCGCCGTCGTCGGCTTCCAGGCCCTCGACGACCCCCGCAACCTCGGCGTGGCCGACCTGCCACCCCAGGAGGCCCAGGAGTTCATCCGCTCCGTCCAGGCCCAGACGTTCGCCCTCCGTGCGACCGTCGCCTCCCGCTTCGAGATCACCCACGGCGACCGCCAATCGTCGTTCCTCTTCCTCGACCGGCACGTCTCCCTCGGCATGAGCGGGGCGCCGGTCGTCTGGCCGGAGTCGGGCGAGGTGATCGGCGTCGTCAGCGGGGCCAAGCTCGAGGCCCAGATGTCCGGCATCGCTCAGGTCATCCTCCCCGCCGGGATCACCAAGGTCTACGGCATCCAGCTGCTCCAGGAGTGCGTGGCCAACCTGCGGATGCGCGAGAGTCCACCTGCTCCGTGAACTCCAACGGCCCCGAAAAAGCTTGCGCCCGGGGGAAGGCGCTGGCTATCGTGGCGGCACGAAAGGCTGGCGGCTCGCCGGCCTTTTTTGATGCCCGCGCGGAGGCCTCGATTTCCTGCCGCGCTGGCGTTGGAGGACTTACGCCATGACGAACACGCGCGACGCGCTGAAAATGTTCATCCGCCAAATCTGCAAAGAGAAGGATCTGGACCCTCACATCGTCGTCGAGGCCCTCGAGCAGGCCCTCGTCACCGCCTCCAAGAAGAACCTGACCATGTACAACAACGCCCGCCCGACCATCGAGCCGGACACGGGCGATCTCCATCTGTTCGTCACCAAGACTGTCGTCGCCAAGGTCGCCAATCCCCGCACCGAGATGGACCTCGACGAGGCCCGCATCTACATCCCCGATGTCGAGGAGGGCGACGAGGTCGAGGTCGAGATCAACCCCGAGGAGTTCGGGCGCATCGCTGCCCAGTCGGCCCGGCAGGTCGTCATGCAGAAGCTCCGCGACGCCGAGCGCCTCAAGGTCTACGCCGAGTTCAAGGACAAGGTCGGCCAGGTCGCCACCGCCATCGTCCAGCGCTTCGAGAAGCGCGACGCCATCGTCCTCATCAACCGGGCCGAGGCCCTCCTGCCGCACTACGAGATCCCGCACAACGCCCGCTACCGCTTCGGCGACCGGCTCAAGGTCCTCATCGTCGATGTCAATGTGAATTCCAAGGGACCCATCGTGAAGGTCTCGCGGACCCACCCCGACCTCGTCATCAAGCTCTTCGAGCAGGAGGTCCCCGAGATCGCCGACCGCATCGTCAAGATCCTCAACGTCGCCCGCGAGCCCGGCGTCCGCTCGAAGATCTCGGTCATCTCCAACAATCCCGATGTCGACCCCGTCGGCGCCTGCGTCGGCATGAAGGGCAGCCGCGTCCAGATGGTCGTGCGCGAACTCGAGAACGAGCGCATCGACATCGTCCCGTACTCGACGAACCCGATCGTGTTTATCAAAGGCGCCCTCAACCCCGTCCAGGTCAAAGACGTCCAGATCAACAGCGAGACGAAGGTCGCCACCGTCATCGTCGACAAGGGCCAGCTCAGCCTCGCCATTGGCCGCCGCGGTCAGAACGCCCGCCTCGCCGCGCGCCTGACGGGATGGAAGATCGACATCCAGGCCGTCGAGGACGAGATCGACGAAACGCCCGACGAGGAGATTCAGCACCAGTACCTCGCCGACTTCCTGTCCCAGATGCCCGGCCTCGACGAGCAGGTGCGGCTGGCCATCATGGGCTCGCGCAAGTACTCGAGCGTCGAGGCCATCGCCGCCGCCGAACCCCACCAGCTCCAGGACATCGCCAACCTCGAGAGTCCCAACATGTGGCGGCCTCTCATCGAGGGCGCCAAGCAGTACCAGGACGCCCTCAAGGAGATGAAGGCCACCGAGCCGGCGAGCCCAGAGTCCTCCACGGCTCCGGACGAGGAGTCCTCCCCGGAGAGCGGCGAGACCGCCGCTCCCCCCGAGGCCGAAGAGTTGGCCACCGCCGAGGCCCGCGAAGAGAGCGAGCCGCAGCCCAACGCCTGAGGCCCGTGCCCACACCAGGTTTTGGCCCCCTTGCCCGGGAAAAGAGTTGACGCCCTGGCGATGCGGCCACCATCATCGAACACTTCAGAAGACTGCCCAGACTCCGCTCGAGCGGACAGGGGCGAGGATTGAGGATCTGTCCTCTATGCGCGTTCACGAGCTGGCCAAGGTGCTCGGCCTGAGCACCAAGGAAATGATGGATGAGCTCAAGCGCATCAAGGTGCCCGTTGAGCACCACTCGAACACCCTTGACGACGAGGTGGTCCGCAAGATCCGCGCAGCCCACGAGGCCCGCCAGAGTGGCGGCGGAGTCATCAAGAAGGTCACCCGCCGCCCCGGTGAAGGCACCACACCGGCGCCCTCTCAGCCGCCCTCTTCGTCTCCCGCCTCCCTGACCTCCGGCCCGCGCCTGGTCAAGCGGGTCCTTCCGGCCCCCCCGCCTCCCCCGCGGCCCATGGCCGGTTCTTCCCTGGGGGCCCCGCGCCCCATTCCGCTCGGCGCGCCGCGCATGCCCGTCCCCGAGGGACCACCGATGCCCGGCATGAGTCCCGTCCTCCCGCCCCCGGCGCTTCGGATCAAGCCACCCGCCAGCATCGAGCCACCCAAGCCCGTCGGGAAAGCACTGGCTCCGCTGCCGGCGATGCCGCCCGTTTCCCTTCCGCAGCCTCCGGAGGCCGCTCCCCTCTCCCCGCCCGTCGTTCCCCGGCCC
>JABWBI010000102.1 GCA_013360565.1 Candidatus Sumerlaeia bacterium
TGGCCCGCGCGAAAAGCCTCCGCGGGCAGCGCGATGGCCCCTGCCTGGCGCAGGCGGTGGTTGCCCGCCGTGTGCACCGTCACCTCGGGATGATGAATCACGAAGGTGGGCCGCCTCATCTCGAGCGCCGCGAGGCCCGTCCGCAGTGACCCTCCCGTGCTCTCGGCCGCCACGACGAGGACCGCCTGCGACAGCGCCACGATGAGGTGGTTGCGCGCGAGCGCCTCCGCCGTCGAGAAGCGCTGTGTCGGCCAGACCTGCGAGACGAGGCACACCCGCGCCGGATCGAGCTCTTCCCGGTGGGCGTGATCCGTGGAGGACACCACGCCCTCGGAGAGCACAAAGATGGTCGTGCCCCCGGTGCGCAGCGCCGCCCGGTGGGCCGCCTGATCGATCCCGCGGGCTCCGCCGCTGATCACGCCCAGCCCCATCTCCACCAGCGAGCGCGCCGCGATCTCGGCAAACTGCACCGCCTCTGGCGTCGCGCTCCGGGACCCGACGACCGCGACGTGGGGTTGGCCGAGAACGGCACGGCTCCCCCACCCGGAGAGAAACTCCGGCGCGCGCGGCCCGAGAGGCTCGAGCGCGCCCCGCGGCCACCCCGGGTCATCCGGAGTCATCAGCCAGATCGCGTCGTCCTCCATCGCCGCCGAGAAGCGGAGGCACTCGGGAACCCGGCGCGCCAAGGTCTCCTCCTGGCTCTCCGAGAGGGGAAAGAGCTTCGAGCGGTTGCGCGGCTTGAGCTGAAGCCAGCTCTCAGGTGACATCCCCTGCGCCGTCAGCGTCGCGCGCCACAGCGCGATCTGCTCGGCTCCGGTGCCGGGCAGCGTCCGGAGGAGAAAGGAGACCCAGTCGGATGAAGACGGCACCGGTCCGCCTCTCGCTCAGACGATCCGGAAGTAGTCGACCAGGACACAGCGTCGCTCGCGCGTGAAGGTGCGGGCCGTTGTGATCCCCTCGCCGGTCGGGCTGGCGATCGAGTACGAGGTGTAGCCCTCTCCCCCCGCTCCGAGACCCGCCAGCGTCGGGCCATTCTTGACAAAGATCGAGCAGTTCATCGCGACGGCCATGCGGTGCATGTTCTCCACGTTCCGCGACCAGATCGTCGCCGTGTGTCCGTGACCATGCTCGGCCTGCACGGCGTGCGTGAGGGCCTCGTCGAAGTCCCGGCAGCGGACGACCGGCAAGAACGGCATCATCTGCTCCTCCTGCACGAAGGGGTGATCGGCCCTGGTCTCGCCGATGAGCAGCAGCGTCTCCCTCGGCACCCGGAGCCCGATCGCCTCGGCGAGGACCGCCGCGTCGCGCCCCACCAGATCGCGGTTCAGGTTCGGCGCCGAGCAGCCGACACCGCCCTCGAACTGAAACGCCCTGATCGCCAGCTGGTCGATCTGCTCGCGACTGAGCAGGACACACCGGTTCTTGAGCAGCTCGCGGATCAGTGAGTCGAACACGCGCTCGACGCAGAAGACCTCTTTCTCGCCGATGCAGATGATGTTGTTGTCGAACGACGCGCCCTCGACGATGCCCCGCGCAGCCTTGGGGATGTCCGCCGTCTCGTCGACGACGACGGGAGGATTCCCCGGCCCCGCCGTGATCGCCTTCTTGTTCGACGACAGCGCCGCCTTGACCACACCGGGCCCGCCGGTGACCAGCAGCACACGCACCTTGGGATGAGTGAACATCACGTTGGCCGACTCGATCGTCGGCGTCCGCACGCAGGTGAAGAGATTCGGGGGCGCGCCGATGGCGGCCAGAGCCCGCGCGAAGATGTCGATGCCATACGCGAAGACGTTTTTCGACGCCGGGTGGGCGTTGAAGACCACCGTGTTGCCGGCCGAGAGGATGGAGATCGCATTGTTCAGGAAGGTCGGCAGCGGATGAGTCGAGGGGGTCACCGCTCCGATCACGCCGTAGGGTGCGTACTCCACGGTGGTCAAGCCACGGTCGCCGCTGAAAGCCTTTGGCTCGATGATCTCCGGCCCCGGCGTCTTCGCCGCGATCAGCTGATACTTCGCGATGTTGTGCTCGATCCGCCCCATCTTCGTCTCCGCGACATTGCGGATCGAGAAATCCTCGGCGTACTGCAGCCCCACCTGACGCAGCTTCTCGATGAACTGCCGCCGCTTTTCCATCGAGACTCTTTGAAATTTGGGAAATGCCGCCGCGGCGGCTTCGATCGCGTCTTCCATGCGCTCGAAGACGCTCATCAGCGGGCCAGAGGGGGCGGCCGGTGTCGCCACCGGAGCGGGGGGCGGTGTCGCGACTCCGAGCCGGCTCACGACCGAGTCGACAATCTCGCGGATCTGGGTCTCGCTCAGCGCCATGAGTGCCACTCGCTCCCGGGCCTTGGTTTGACACAGCGGGCCGCGCCATGCGACCCTGCGAGCGCCAAAGTCTAGGGAGCGCGCCAGCCCTGCGCCAAGGAAATCTCGCCGTGCGGTCCGCCCACCTCCTCGCCGCCCTGAGCCTGGCCGCCGGCGCGTGGGGCCAGACGCCCGAGTCCGATCCGCGAGCGGCTCTGGTCCGCATGGGCGAGACCGTGGAAGCCGTTCTCTCCTACCGCGCCGAGGTTCATCGCATCACCGAGATGCAGGTCAGCGAAGAGACCGAGCGGACGGAGACCATCGCCGTGTTCGCCATCGAGCGGCCCAACCGCGTGCTTCTCGACGGCGAGCACCCGGAGGGCCGGCTGCGCGTCGTGTCCGACGGCGAGCGTCTGACGGTGTGGAGCCAGCGCGAGGGCCTGACACTCGACACGGCGGCGCCGGCGACGCTGGCCGAAGTCGACGAGTGCACGAGCGGTCTTGCCGCCGAGGGCCTCGCGCTCGCGGGTCTCTTTCTCGCCGACCAGCCCGTCGATCGGCTCGTCGAGGGATTCGACACGATCCACGATATCGGGACAGCGATGCTCGACGGGCGTGAGTGTCGCCTCGTGGGGCTCGAGCGGATCGCCGGTCTCCGCATGATCATCTGGATCGATCAGGACTCGTGGCTGCCCTGCCAGGTGACGCTCGACGCGACCGCCGCTCTTCTCGATCTTCTCGCCGCGCAGAATGTCAATGACCGCGGTGCCCGGGTGACTGTCACTGAGCGGCATGACCGCGTCGAGGTCGCTCCGGCGGAGCTGACCTTCGACACGGGCCCGCCGCGCGAGGAGCGCTCGGGGGCTCCGCGTGAGTGAGAGCGGCCGGCAGGCCCCGCCACTCGTGGCCCCCGCCCGGCGTCCCGGGCGCGGGGGCGTGAGGCGGAGAGCGGCGCGAGTGATGATCGCTGTCGCCATCGGAGCCCCGCTCGCCTTTCTGTTGCTCCTCTTCGGGTGTCAGCGTCGCATGATCTACCTGGCGCGGGCCTACGAGCCGGCCGAGCTTCAGCACGGAGTCGAGGAGATCGTCGTCCAGACCGGCCAGGGGCGCCAGGTCGCCTTCCTCACCGCTCCCCGGCGCGGCGCGAGTGCGGCCCAGGTGTGGATCGTGTTCGGTGGCAACGGCGCCCTGGCCCTCGATTGGCTGGATTTTGCCGCCGCACATCCACGGGACGACACGGCCTTTCTGCTCGTCGACTATCCTGGCTACGGCCTGTGCGAGGGACGGCCGACTCGCCGTCACATCCTGGAGAGTGCCCGGGCTTTTGCGGATGCTCTCACGGCGCGGATGGCCACCGCCGAGGTCGGCTATCTCGGCCACTCCATCGGCGCGGCGGTCGCACTTGACCTCGCCGTGCTGCGCCCTCCTCGCCGGATTGTGATGATCTCCCCCTTCACCAGCCTCGTCGACATGGCTCGCTTCGCCGTCGGATGGCCACTTTGCAGCTTGGCCCTCGACCGCTTCGACAACCGAGCGCGGCTGAGCGAACTCAGCGCCCGGACCCCGCGCCCGGCGGTGACGATCATCCACGGGAGCCGGGACGACATCGTGCCGGTCCGGATGGGACGCGAGCTGGCGCAGTCACACCCGGACTGGATCGCCTATGAGGAAATCGACGGCGCGGATCACAATTGGATCATCGGCCTCGCACAGGACAGCATCTTCGCCGCGATGAATCCGCGGTAGCCGCCCTGAGACCGGCGCCGCTGGCATCGACGTTGCCTGTCGTCACCGCGCGACGCGCGTGTAAGGCACCCCCGAGAGCAGCGCGCGCTGGGCCATCCCGCCGATCACAGTGTCGAACCGGAGCCACTCCGGCGATCCCTCGCCCAGGCGAAAGAGCCCCGGCCCCTCGGGAACGAGCACCGTCTCGCCGCCGCAGCAGGGAGGAGCCGTGACGACGAGCTCCTCACCCCGGGCGAAGACGCGGAAGTTCGTGTCCCACGGCGTGAATGACCGGTAGTGCCCTTCCGCGCTCCGCCATTCCGTGGGGACGGTGCCTGCCGGTCCAGAGAGATTTCGCGACGCGCGGAGCGGCCCGAGCGTCAGACTCACGACGGACCCCCCGATGCGCTGGAACTTGAGGGGATACACCACGCGCGGATCGTCGACGCAGAACTCGCCGTCTCCCCGGCGGAGAAGTCTCCATCGCCCATTGCCACGCCGGAGCTGAAGCCCCGCGCCATCCGCTTCGACCACCAGCGTCTCGTTGACGGCGTGATAAGTCCCCTCGAAGCAGGCGGCGTCGCGTGTCGCCGGCTCATCCAGCGGCAGCGGCTCTGGCGGCGGCTCGGATCGGCAGGCGGCCGCGCGCAGCGCCTCCAGCGCGAATCCCGTGATGTCGCTCGCGATCCAGCCGCAGCGCGCCGACGCATTCACGAGCACCGCCGCGCCGAGTCCCGCCTCGAGGTCGAGTGCCATGTCCGAGTGAAAGCCGACCATGCCTCCGGAGTGCCCGAGGATGAGCCGGTCCCTCATTTGCCTTCTCCGCAGACCATACCCATAGTCCTCGCCATCCCGGATGCGGACGTGAGCGCGAGACATCTGCGCAAAGCTCCGGGTCGAGAGAAGTCCCGCCCCACGGTTGAGCAGTGAGCGCATCCAGAGCGCCATCTCCTCGGCGCTGGCGGCGACGCTGCCGCAGGCCGACGCCGTCTCGTGCCACGGCGCCGGCACCAGCGGATTCCCCCGGGGGCGGGGCCGGTCATCGAACTTTGGCACATGGCCGACCGCCATGCGCGGCCGGACGGCGTGTGTGATCGTGGCCGCGCTCTGCCGCATGCCGAGGGGCGTCAACACCAGCCGGTCCAGAAGGACACCGAATTCCTCGCCGAGAAGATCCTCCTGGAGATAGCCGAGGACCTCGTAACCGAGGTTGGAGTAGTGATAGCGGACTCCGGGCGGGGTGACGGTCTCGCGCTCGCGCATCGCGGCACAGCCGGCGCGCGAGTTTGGCCCAATGTCATTGCCGCTGGGAAGTCCCGCGGTGTGGGTCAGCAGATGATGAGCCGTGATCGCGGTGCCGCCGGCCGGGACGTCGAACCACGGGAGGAGGGACTGGATCGGGGCGAACAGGTCGATCCTCCGCTCCTCGGCTTGGCGCAGAACCGCAGCCGCGGTGAATCCCTTCGAAATCGAGCCGATCTCGAAGAGCGTCTGAGGCGAGACCGGTGCGCACGAGCCGCGGTCGGAGACACCGTGGCCCGACTGGTGCAGCGTGTCTGTCCGGTCCGTGAGCACGAGCGCGAGACCCGGAAGGCACGCCTCATCCAGCCGGCGCCTGGCGAAGGAGGCGACGCGCTCGGCGGCAGCGTAGACGCTCATCCGAGGGGCTCGACGGGGTAGGCGCCCGTCTCCTCCACGAGATGATGGGCCGCGTAGTCGATGACCCGCAGCGGGCGGGCTTCGCCTTCGACTCGCACCACCTGCCGGTCGACATCCCACTCGAAGATGTGCGGAGGATAGGGCCCCCAGTCCGAGGGACGGTGAACGCCGGGCTGCGTCCAGGCGACTTGGCCCTTGCACAGCAGGGGATCCTCCAGCCGGAGCCGCTGCGAGGGCTGTCGCGGATGGGGATGCGTGATGTCGAGCCAAGCGGCGACCTCACCCACCGTGGCGGGGGTGAGTTCGGCGGGCCTCGCGGCGAAGAGGCGCGCGTAGAGTTCGAGACCGGCCTCGTGCCAGGAGTCGTGGTCTTCCTGATGAATGAGGACGCACAGGAAATCGTTGTCCGCGGCATTGGCGGCGAGCCCGGCCACGAGGCGTTCGAGGTAGTCGGGCTGGTGCTGGGCAACTTGGCAGAACAGGATGTCGTCGACGTCCGTGGAGAACATGACCGCGCCGCTCATTCCCCCCGGCACACGGACGGTGTTGATGAGATCGCGGGCGGTCCAGGGGAAGACCCAGAGAGGCCTGGGGTCTCGGCCCGGAATCCGGAAATCCGCGCGCGAGGGGCGGTAGCAGTCCCATGGGCAACCGAAGTGATGCATGGACGTGTCGCAGTGGGCGTGGTCGAAGCCCATCCCCCAGAGAGCGGTGAAACCCAGCCGCTCGGCCGCCTCGGCGAAGTGAGTCCCCACACTGCCGATGAACTGATCGATGGCAAGAGAGGTGACGGGCCGCCCGATGGCCCGCTCAAGGGCCTGACGCTCGGACGAGACCATCGCCGTGGTCTCGCCGGCGGTCCGGTCCGTGTTCCAGTTCAGCGGGTTGAAGTGACTCCGCGAAGGCGGCATGAGCGCGATCTCATCGCCGTGCTCCGCGCGCCAGGCGAGCAGGTCGCGCCGGTGGTCGCGGGCCACGGTGGCATCGACCATCCAGGTGACCGGCAGGCCCGCGCCGTGGAGAACTCGCTCCATCCTCCGCGCATGGACGAACGCGTGGCCCCGCTTGCCGGGCCCGCAGCACTCCCGGTGAGGGTGGCGATCGTGGAGCGACGGATCCCACCCCTCGTGGACGTTCGAGCACAGGGCCGTCACCAGAAAAGCCTCGCGCTCGCGAAACACGCTCACTGTGACCACAGACGATTGCTCACCGGCCATCTCGACGTGGAGCGCGCCTCGCCCGGGACGCAGAGGACGCACGGTCACCCGACCCCCGCGGGACTCCACCGCGACGTGAGGAGGCGCGCTGACGACGCGGCTCTCGAAGGGGAGCTCCACATCCCGCGTCAGCGTGGTGACAAGGAACTGGGGGAGCCCCGCCGACATGAGACCAGGGGACCAGTGCTGGCGGGGCATGTCAAGCCGAGCACGGATTCCCGGTGACATCCCCGGAGAGATGTGGCAGGAGCGTCGGGCATCATCTCGCTCTCTGCAAGGACTCCCCCGTGTCCCGTCGCCCCGTCCTGGCCAAGCTCCAGCGCAACATCGAGTCAGTGATCAAAGGAAAGACGGACGTGATCCGCCGGGCGCTGGTGGCGCTGCTCGCGCGTGGTCACCTGCTCATCGAGGACGTGCCCGGCGTCGGCAAGACGACCCTCGCGCAGCTCCTGGCGAAGTCCGTCTCCTGCTCCTTTCAACGCATCCAGTTCACCTCCGACCTGCTCCCGAGCGACATCCTCGGCGTGACCGTCTACCGCTCCACGACGGGCGAGTTCCAATTTCAGCCGGGCCCGATCTTCGCCAACATCATCCTCGCCGATGAGATCAACCGCACGACCCCCAAGACACAGTCGGCCCTGCTCGAGGCGATGAACAGTGCGCAGGTCTCGATCGACAAGACCACCCACGACCTGCCGCACCCGTTCATGGTGATCGCCACACAGAATCCGATCGAGTTTCACGGCACCTTCCCGCTGCCGAAGAGCCAGATGGACCGCTTTCTCATGCGCATCCAGATGGGATACCCGGAGATGGCCGATGAGATCACGGTGCTGCGCGAGCAGCGCGTCGCCGGAGTCGTCCCCGAGATCGAGCCGGTGGTCACCGCCGGCGAGGTGATGGCGATGCAGGCGGAGGTGACGGAGGTCAAGGTGGACGACGATCTGCTGGACTACACGGCGCGGATCGCCGGGGCCACGCGCCAGAGCGCGCTGATCGAGCTCGGCGTCTCCACCCGCGGCGCACTCGCCCTGCGCGCGGCGGCGCAGGCCCGGGCCTACCTGGAGGGGCGGGACTACTGCGTGCCGGACGATGTGAAGGAGATGGCCGTCCCCGTGCTGGCGCACCGCATCCAGGTGGCGAAAACATTCGACGTCTCCGACATGACGCGGCACGAGGACGAGCGCGTGCTGCTGCAGGTCCTCGACCAGGTGGAGGTTCCCATCTGACCCCGCGCCTGTCGCTCTGCATGACAGTGCGCGACGAGGCGGCCGGTCTCGAGCGCTGTCTCGCGAGCCTGGCGGGCCTCGTCGACGAGATGCTGGTGTACGACACCGGCAGCGAGGACGAGTCGCCGCGCATCGCGGAGCGGATGGGCGCCCGCGTGATCCATCGCCGCTGGGACGGTCCGTTCGACTTCGGCGCGGCGCGGAACTTCGTCTGCGCGCAGGCGGCGGGCGACATCGCCATCTTCATCGACGGAGACGAGTGGCTGGCCGAGGAGTCTCGCGCGTGCTTCCGGCGGGAGATCGAGGGGCTCCGGCCCGGCCATGCGATGACCTTGGCGGTGCACAGCTTCACCGACCCCGATCGCCTCATCCCCGAGCTGACGGTCGTCAGCCACATGGCGCGGGTTCACTGGCTCTCACCGCGATTCCGCTGGGTCCGGCCCGTTCACACACAGATCATCGACAGCCAGACGGGCGGCACGCCGCCGTTTCAGCGCTCCGGCGTGAAACTGTTCCACACCGGATATCTCGCCGAGGCGTGGTCGGAGAAGCGGAAGGCCGGCCGCCTGGCGCAGCTGGAGCAGCTGGCGGCGGAGGAGCCCAGTCAGGCCCACAGCCATCAGTTCGTGGCGCAGCTCCACTTGGTCGAGCGCCGGTTCGATCAGGCCGCGCAGTGGGCTCGGCGGGCCCTGGAAGCCGGCCTCGCGGACCCGGGCAATCACGCGGTGCTGATCGCGCAGAACATCCTGCTCGAGGCGCTCCTCCAGAGCGGGCGGCTGGAGGAGTTCCGGCGCGAGGCCGCTGCGGGGGTGGCTCGCTTCCCCGGCTCGGGCGAGGCACGATTCAACGCCGCAATCGCCTCCTTCCTCGGCGGAAAACTGGACGAGGCCGAACGCGGCCTGCGGGCACTGGCGCAGACGCCCGGAGACACGCTCGACCAGTCGATCCTCTCCTGGAAGATCGACCACTACCTTGGGCGAATTGCCCTCGTGCGAGGAGACGCGCGCCGGGCAGCCACACATCTCTCGAAGGGCCTGGAACTGGCACCCCGGGAGCCGGAGGTCCTGGTCCACCTGGCCGAGGCGCTGGCGCTGAGCGGCGAGCCGGGCCCGGCCCGCAG
>JABWBI010000103.1 GCA_013360565.1 Candidatus Sumerlaeia bacterium
GCGCTGGACGACCGCGTGGGCCAGACATACGCGTTCGTTCCGGCCAACGAAGAGATCGAGGAGGCACACTTTCCCTACGAGCATGAGGACGGCTACCGGGCCGGTTCCTGGTCAACGGGGCCCATGGCGATCCCGGCGACGCCTTCCTGACTCTGGGCGTCAGCGTGGGGGAATTCGGCACCGAGGAGTTCTTCCAGCCCCCCGCAATCCGCCTGGAGGACGTTTCGGATGCGACGATTGCGGAGTTGATTCGCTGGGGACGCCGCGTCATTGGCGGCACGCCAGAGATGGCCCAGAAGGATGTCGGCTCCTACATCGTTGGACTCTGGGCACGCGACGCACAGGACCTTGCGTCGTCGCTGTCCGCTCGAACGGGCAAGACGTTCGCGAGGGTCGAGCAGCATCTTCTCGGCTCCATCTCGCCCGAAGTTCGCCGTGCGACGTGGCCGCTTGAGTCCTTCGACTCTCTCGGGTCGCCGCTCAATTTCCAGCGGGATCTGATCCCACAGCTCGACCCCATCGGCGATGTCGTCACCGAACGCCTGAAGATGCTCATCGCCACCGCCGAGTTGCCCGGCAACGTCACGGAGAACACCAAGGAGGTGCCGAAGTGAGTGCCGTCGAGTGGCAGGAGCGGTTGTCAGGCCCTTCGGGCTCCATGACGCGATACGAATGGGCAGTCGGCTTGATGCTGTCCGGGGGCATGTGTTTGGCCGCATGGACCCGCCGGGGTTCCTCACGGCGGCAGAAGAAGGAGACTGAGATGAGACGCATCATCGGAGGGGCGGCATCGCTGCCCAGCCGGAGGAACTCCTCGAGTTCCTCTTGCCGGGGGAACTCGCAGGGTTCCCCTTGCGGCAAAATCCACCGGATTTTGTCGGACGACCCCGTCCCCGAGGGCGAGGTCGTCGTCGGGAGAGAGGTCATCACTTCTGCGGCGAGGTACATCGGGCCGCAGGAGACGATGGAGATGGGTCAGCCTCAGCTGGCCGGAGAATCCGTCTCGTTCGTCGAGTTAGGAGTCGAACAGTGAAAAGCATCAAGTGGAAGCTGACGATGGAAAAGGATGCGTGTCTGAAAGCCCTGCTGTGTGATGAGTCGGCAGCGGGGCGTTTGTGGAGAGGCAGTTACTTCGACGTCTGGGACAAGATGAGCCTCGACGACATGAGCAACGGGCACCACGAAATCACCGACGCCATCGAGGCCCGCATCAGGGAGTCGCTCTGAGTTTCAGCTGAGATTGGCACTCCCGGAGCTCTCTCTGTGCGGCCAAGATGGCCAAGCCGCATGGGTCCGCCGCCAGCCGGCAGAGCAGAGGGCCAATGGGCCAGCACCGAGGCGGTCCCACGCCACGCCGCCCAGACCTCGGAGCTGACCGCCGCCGGACTCAGGCGTACTTCTTCACCCCTGCGGCCCCAGTTGCGGCCCTAGTAGCCTGCTCCGAAATGGGTTCCAGTCAGAGGGGACTTTGGAGATAACTCCCTGTAAGTTCAGCATTCTGTGTTATGTCCGTCAGCGGCCTCGACTTGTAATCAGCAGGTCCGGGGTTCGATTCCCTGCGCCAGCACCACTTCCACCGCTGAAAGCATTGATGATACAAACCGAGTGCGCTGTGCCGCTTTGGGCTGGCAATTGGCCCGTGTGACCGGTTTGCGCCCGCCTTGTTGCAGCCTGTGACGACGCGTCCTCCCTCTGACGGTTGGGGTGATTCGGAAAGCCAAGTGATCTCAGCCGTTTGCACATCGCGCTCATTGCGAGTTCGAGACGACGTTCGCGATCGGTGTCTGTGATGTGGCGACTCCTGTGAGGCGATCCGTCGCGCAATCGGAGTCAGATCAGCACTCTGCGCTCCGGGGTTGGACCTACTGATTTTTGATCAGCTGCTCTCTCCCCGGATGTTTGGCAGCACGCGTGGTGACATCTCAGCGTTGTTCAGCAGATCGGCGAATGGGGCAGCGGTTAGGCGGCAGTTCGCTCGGGGGGCTGAATGCTGAGATGCTTCGTTTTCCGCCAGAGCGTGGGCTTGAGGATGTGCCAGCGTGGGGCGGTCTCACCGGGTCGCTCTACGTGGCGCTTGAGTGCGGCCTGGATGATCCGGGCCTTGCTCTCGGGCGGTGACTGTCCATAGGAGGAGGAGGGGACGTGCGCGGGGTTGCGGCAGAGCATAAGAGCGCCTATCAGAATGACTCCGTGAGGAATCGCCAGCAGACCTGAATGCACCCGATCATGAGGAATGCCTCGTGGATGTCGGCGCGGCGCTCGTAGCGGATTCGCAGGCGGCGGAACTGGTGAAACCACGAGATCGTCCGCTCGCCGACCCAGCGCCAGACGCCCAGGCCGCTGCCGTGCTCGGTCCCCCTCTTGGCCAGCAGCGGCGTGATGCCCAGGGCGCGCAGCCATTGGCGGAGCGCCCTGCTGTCGTAAGCGCGATCACCCAGGAGGCGGTCGGGACGCCTGCGGGGCCGGCCCACCTTGCCCGCGATGGGCGGGAGCGCCTCGACGAGCTCCTTGAGCGGCACCGAGTCATGGGTGTTTGCGCCAGTCAGGAGCACGGTGAGGGGAATGCCACGGCCGTCGGTGAGCAGGTGGTGTTTGCTTCCCGGCCTTGCGCGGTCGGTGGGATTGGGTCCCGTCTTTTTCCCCCCCGCCAACGGCCCGGATCGAGGAGGAGTCGACAACCGCCCGCGACCAGTCGATCTGATCGGCGGCCCGCAGTTTGTCGAGCAGCACCTTGTGGATTCGCTTCCAGGCGCCGGCCCTCTGCCACTCCTCCAGGCGGCGCCAGCAGGTCATGCCCGAGCCGCAGCCCATCTCCTGGGGAAGGTCCTCCCAGGGGATGCCGGTCTTGAGGACGAAGAGGATGCCGGTGAAGACGGCGCGGTCCTCGAGCCGCTTTCGTCCGGGATGGCGCCTGCGCCTGAGCGGCGGCGGGGGCAGAAGAGGGGCGATGAGCGCCCAGAGCTCATCGTCGACGAGGGGCTTGGCCACGGCCTGGACATCTCCTGTGCCTGAGCAGAGCTGCGACTGCGCGGAGGCTCGTGAGGCGCTTGGGGAGAAGACGGTGCAGCGGTACTTGGCGGGCGGCGAGCACGACTGCCCGTTCTTCGAAGACGACATGCTGCCGTGCTGAGGGGTCCACGGTCGGCACCGGCGGGACACACTGGCGCTTCAGGGCAACATCAACGAAGATGCCAGTTCCGTCCGGAGCGGTCAGACTCCCTACCTGAAGCGAGAGCGCCCCCCCTCATGGCAAACGTCAACACCAAGGCCCACGTGCTCGTGCGAGATGGCTTCGCCTGCCGGCTCTGCGGGGCTCTGCTGCTGCTTCCGCAGGCCATCAAGCTCCTCGACCGCCAAGTGCCCGGACTCGACCTCTACGACGCCCACGGCAAGACCGAGCCGCTCCGGAGCCGGTGGGCCACCGTCGACCATGTGATCCCCGAGATCCAGGGCGGCATGGACACCCTCGACAATCTGGTGGCCTGCTGTGTGGTCTGCAACTCCCGCAAGGGTGGCACCGTCGGCCCGAGGAGGGAAGCGCAGACACGAGCCATCGCATGGGATGGTCTCAGCAGCCTCTTTCTGGAATTGGCCTCAACGCATGCGCGTCATCTCAGTGGCGAGGACAAGAGGTGGCGGGATGCGCTTGGCCGCGAAGGGATCGAAGCAAGTCTCGCTCACCTCCAGGCCGCGGTGGATATCCTTCAGACGCTCAAGCGTGACCCAGGCATGGACCTCGATGCCCGCCTCTCTTTCCTTGCCCGGTCGATGCCGGAGGGAGCCTGAGTGCGGCTTCCCCTGGCTCCAGATGACACTGCAATGCAGCATGGTCATCCGCCGCTCGACTGGGCGAGGGATGCCCAGAAGATCTTCAGGCCCTTGGACAGCGAGCCACTCCGCCCTCGAAGATGACGCTCGGACCGCCCCAGGCCATGGAGGCAGCCACGGAGCCCCGACTCCTCCAGCGCTGTCCGAACATCAGATCGCTTCACCCCGAGCAACACCTCCACCACGCCCGGCAGACGTCTTAACGCCACCCCCTCCATCCGGTCACGCTGAGTCCAGCACCCCGGTGTCCCCATGAGCTCCTCGGCACTCGGACGGAAGAAGTCCGTGTCCACCAGGGCGAGATGCCGCCGCTCTGCGTCCCAGACGAGATTGGCCGCTCGGAAGTCCCAGAAACGATGCCCTGCCCCCCAGGTCGGGGCGATGATCTCTGTCAGGAGCTGCGTGAGGATGGTCCTGCCGATGGCTCTGCTGAGCGAATGCGCTCCGGACCGCGCGTCGTCGAGTAGCTCCTCCACGGAGATCCCCTGTCTGAACTCCAGGACGACGTGACACCTGGGGCTCAGGCCAGCGGCAACCGACTGCTGGATGTGAGGGGATGCGAGTCCGGGGATTGTGGTGAACGCCCGGTGGAAGTTGACGAAGCGCTGCGACTTCCTCCTCATCAGCTTCACGACGACGCCACCATGACCCCAGTCCGTGTCGAAGCGAGTCGGCACCCGTGGGCGGATGACAGCGACGGCGTGGACGCCGAAGCCGATGACCTCTCCCCAGTCCGAGCGAGGTTTCTTCACGCCGAGGATCGAGACGGCAGCATCCTCCAGACTCTCCTTCTCCGCCTTCGTCGGGGAAGTCCGGTGCGAAGTCGCCGCCAAGCGGGTGTCGTAGCGGGACACCAGGCGCCGACCCACGCGGCCCGCGCCAACCGCAGGCGAACCACAGCCACGGACAGTGGCCGTGCGACAGGTCCGGATTGACCGTGATCGAATTCAGCGAATCGAGGGAAGGCTCCACACGTCCAGCGCCTGAGATTTGCTCACGGACTCAGCTCTGCCTTCTCATGTTCGTGGGCAGGATCTTCATCTGCTCGCGGTACTTCGTCACCGTGCGGCGGGCGATGCGTGTGCCCTTCTCGCGGAGAAGGTCGGCGATCCGCTGGTCACTCAGCGGGTGCCGGGGGTCCTCCGCCTCGATCATCTCCTTGATCTGGTTGCGGATTGCCCGCGAGGACTGCGACTCGCCGGTGTCGCTCTCCAGCCCCGACGAGAAGAAGTGCTTGAGCGGGAACGTCCCCCGCGGCGTCTCGACGTACTTGTTGGCCGTCACGCGGCTGACCGTGGCCTCGTGCATGCCGACCTCCGCGGCGATGTCCTTGAGCGTCATCGGCCGCAGGTGCTCGATGCCCTTCTCGAGGAACTCGGTCTGCTTCTCCATGATGGCCGCGGCGATCTTCATGATCGTGCCCTTGCGCCGCTCGATGTTGCGGATCAGGACGACGGCGTCGCTGTACTTCTTCCGGATGTAATCGGCCTCCGGGTTCTCCGGCGCATCCCTGTCGCGCTTGCCGCCGGCGAGCATGCTCTGGAAGCGCTGCCGGTAGTACGACGAGATCTTCAGGTGATCCGTCCGCCCCTCGTTCAGGGAGATGTAGTACTTGCCGTCGATCTTCGAGACGACCACGTCCGGCGTGATGTACTGCGGCCGGTCGCCGCCGATGGCGCGGCCGGGCTTGGGCTCGAGCGTGGCGATGCGCTGGCACAGCTCGGCCACGCGCTTCTCGGGGATCTTCATCGCCCGCGAGATCACCTTGAGGCGCCGGCGCGCCAGGTCCTGGAAGTGGTCACGGACGAGTGTCACCAGCTGCTCGTCGGGCTCGGCCGCCGCGCGGAGCTGAATCAGCAGGCACTCCTGGATGCTCCGCGCGCCGACGCCCGGCGGGTCGAACTCCTGGATGATCTCCAGCACCTCCTCGACGCGGCTGCGCCCGACGTCGAACTTCTCCGCCGCGACGTCGAGGATGTCCTGCACCGGCTCCGCGGGCGCCGCCGCGGCCTCCGGCCCGTGCGATCCGTTGCCGTTGTCCAGCGGCGGCTCGCCCCGCCGTGCCGCCTCGATCTCGGCCACCTCCTCCGCCCCGACGATGAGCATCTCCTCGTCCTCTTCGGAGAGCTCTTCCGCCGCGGGCGCGCTGACCTCGGGCAGGCGCTCCTCGGCGAGGTGATTCTTCAGGTAGCCATTGCTGTCGATGTTGCCGATCAGGAACTCGGCGATTTCGAGGTCGACGCCGTCGAGGTCCGTGACGTGGAGCTGACGCAGCAGATGGTCGTAGAGCGTCGCGTCCGCTCCGTCCATCTGGGAGAAATCCAGCGTGTCGCCCTGCGCCTCGGCCGTCGCGTAGATGGAGTCGTCGTAGGCCTCCTGATAGTAATCCTCCAGGCTCGGGTCGACATCCTCCGTCCGGTCGGGCTTCTCGATGAAATCGAGAGGTGACTCGAGCCCCTCATGCTCCGTCAGCTTGGACTCCGGCGTCGCGCTGTCGAGCAGCACGGTGTCGGGCACGCGCTCGATGTCCCCGTCGCCCTCGGAGGCGGGCGGGGCGGCGTCCTCGCTGGTCGCCTCCTCCTCTTCCTCGACCATTTCGAGGAAAGGGTTCTCCTCCATCTCCTGAATCACTTCCTGCTCCAGCTCCATCGAATTGAGCTGCAGGAGGCGAATCGCCTGCACCATGGCCGGGGTCATGACCAGCTGCTGACGCTGCTGCATCGAGACCGAGAGGACTTGGTGCATTCCGAGGTTCAAAGGAAGCCCCTCACCCGGGGGAGTGCCTGTTCGGCAGAGAACTTGCTAGCAGAGAAGGTGGCCGGAAGTCAATCCCCTGGTCCAAAAGTTGCCCGTCTCATCAGCGCGAAGCCCCGGACGACCGGCGTCCGGGGCTTCTCTCCCTGATGCGGGTCCTGCGGACCCCCTTCAGTTGTTCGCGGCCTGCGCGCGCTTGGCCCGGGCTTCTTTGTCCTTCGTGACCTTGCGCTTGTACATTGAGTCCAGGCACTCCTGGATCTCCTCGAGCACCTTGGCCTTGGGGTCTTCCCGGATGAAGGCGATCTCGTCGACAAGGAACTTCTTGGCCTGTTCCATGATCTCCTTCTCCTTGCCCTTGAGCTCGTCCATCCTGTCCAGCATGTAGAGCTCGCGGAGCAGCTTGGAGATCTTCTGGGGTTCGCCCGACTTCATCACCTCGCGGTAGGCCAGGTATTGGAGCCGGGCATCACTGCGCGAGGGGATGACCGGCACCTTCAGCTGGGCGTAGATCTTCTTGATCTCGTCCCGTGTCATCGGCCGGCGGACGCCGCGCCGCTCAATCTGACTGAGCGGGACGTAGACCTTCGCCGTGCCGGAGTTGAAGATGTAGTAGTCCTCCCGCTTCCCGTCGATCTGCTGGCTCTTGATCCCCTCGATGCGGCAGACGCCGACCGACGGCTCCACAACGGTCTCACCGACGCGGAAGCCGCGCATGACATTGACGCGCTTCTTCACCGCCGCCTTGATCTCGTTGATGTAGGCCTTCTGCTGGGAAGGACTCAGGGGCTTGGGTCTGGGCAACTTGGCGCGAGTGGACGTGGGCATGGCGGACTTGGCGGATCTCTTCTTCGGGGTTCGGGAGACGGCAGATCGCTTGGGGGCCGGGCGCTTGACAGCCATTCTCACACAGGTGTCTGCGGTGTGCGGACTTGGCTCGTAGCGGCCCACAATCCGGTGCTTCGGGTTCAGGCCATCCTCAGCCGGGGGGACACCTCAACCCTCGCTTGGCACTGAACCGGGGTGTCAGAAACCGTCGACGCCGGGAACTCTAGACGCAAGAATCTCAGGCTGTCAAGAAGCTCGCCGTGTCAACCGAGTGAGCATCGCCCCAGAGCGCTTCAAGGTTGTAGTGGGCTCGGGCACGCGGGTCAAACAAGTGCACCACGACATCCCCCAGATCGAGGACGACCCAACGTCCGGAATCCTCGTCCTCCGCCCGGGGCGGCGTGAATCCGCCCTCGCTGAGCCGCGACCGGATTTCTCGCAGAATGGCCCGGAACTGATTGCGGCTCCCCGCGCTGGCGATCAGGAAGAAATCGGTGAAGGTGCAGATGCCCCGGACGTCGAGCACGAGCACGTCCTCGGCTTTGAGGTCGTCGGCCGCCCGGGCGACGATGCGGACCTTGGTTTCCGTGGAGTTGCGAATGGTCACGCCTCCTTGGCGACGGTCTGAAGCGACGCGAGGGTCATGAGCGCGCGCGGGTGAACCGGCTGGTCTTTCGCCCTCATGTGGAAGATTTTGGATTCGAGCACCTCGGCCAGCGCCGCGTCGAGGTCGCGGTGTGCCCGCTCGAGGATCGGCCGGCGCTGCGCCGCGCTGTTGCGGTTGGGTTCGAGGTGATCGGCGAGGACCAGGATCCTGCCGAGGACGCCGTGTCCGGGGTGGCCCGTCGAGTGGTGGCGCACCGCCTCGAGGATCTGCTCGTCGCGGATGCCCCAGCACCGGCGCGCCTCACCGGCCGCCGCCCAGCCGTGCCAGATGCCCGGAAACTCGAGGTCTTCCGGAGGCATCCTCTCACCGTCACGCTCGATCATCCGCAGGAGCTCGCGCTTGTTGACGGATTTGCACATGTCGTGGAGCAGCGCCGCCCAGGCGACCGGCTCGGGGGGAACGCCGTGGCTCGCCGCGAGTCCCAGAGCCGTGTGCAGCACGCCCAGGACATGGAGGAAGCGCTTGGGTTTGAGCTGCTCCTCCAATTGGTCGACGAGGCGGTCGCTCGCCTCAGGCCACAGGTTCAACCCCGGATGTCCTCCCGTGCGTGCATGGGATCAGCCCTCTCGAAACGTGAAGCGCGTGTGCCAGATGTGGGCCCCGCTCGACGGGTCAACCGTGGTCCTCGCGTTTCGGCTTTGCATGTCGTCGTCGAAGTCGAGCAGGATGCCCTCGCGGATCGCCGCGTCGAGGAGGTCTCCGATGCCCGTCTGACTGCGCGTGCGCAGAGCGACGACGATCTCGCGCCGGGCGACGGCCCGGTACTCGAGGACTTCAACGCGGTGCTCCTCGGCGAGCTGGCGAAAACGGTACTCGTTCTGCGGATCGGCCACCGGCAGATTGGGGTTGGGCGTGCCCTGGACGGGCGGAGCCGGAGCGGCCAGCAGCTGCTCGCGCTGCTCCTGGGCGAGCGCTTCGGCCCGGCGCTGGTCGTCGGCCCGCTGGCGCGCCCGCCGATTGCTCTCTTCGCGCCAGTTGGCGAAGAGTGTCAGCGCCACGAGGATGACAACGAGACCAAGGATCCAAGAGATGAGCCTCTTCACAGGCCTATGTGTATGAAGCTTTCCCCAGCCTGTCCACAGGAAATCGCCCGCTCTTTCATGATTTCACACCTGTCGGAAATGCTGGGTTTCTGCCTCGACTCGATTTATCGACAGGCGCCACTTCCTTCATGAGGGCAATGATCATGCTTCGCCGTCTCTTTTCTCTCGGCCTCGTCCCGGTGGCCCTCGGGGGCTGCGTACTGCTCCGCTCAACCGACCCCATCGACCGGAGCTCCCTGCCGCCGTTCAACCAGCTGGTGCTCGACGTGGCGGCCGAGTATCCCGTGGACGGAACGCATGACTACTGGTGGCCCACGCGCGGCGAGGGCCACTACGACGGCTGCTCGCGGGACATGCAACTTGGCGGCGTGACGGTGATGAGCGGCGAACCGCGCGGGCGCACGTACTGCTGTGGCTTCACGCTGGAGATTTTCCTGGAGGCGCTCAACCGCTGGCGCCGGGAGCACCCCGGCGCGGCCCCACAGCTGACGCCCGAAGAATGGCCACGGTTTCAGCGCCTGTGGTTCGTCGAAAACATCAACGGCCCTGGTCCCTCGGCTGCCCTGGAGGCCTACGGCATCGGCGGCACCATCGCGAGCGACGAGCTGGTGGCGGGGGATTTCGTCCAGCTCTGGCGCACGGAGACGGACACCGGCAAGCTCTCGGGGCACAGTGTCATCTTTCTCGGCTGGGTGCGCGACTGGCGGGGGGAGGCCGCCGGCATGCGCTACTTCTCGACTCAGCCGAAGACCGATGGGATCGGCGAGGCGACGGAGCTCTTCGGCGGCGACGGCGGCCTCTCCCGTCGATTCTGTCACTTCGGGCGAGTTGAAATTGCTGATCGCGAGTGAGAGGATCCCGTGATCTGCACCCCGTGACCGTGAGATCCGCCGCGCACTGGGCGGTGGATGAGCAGATACCCCCAAAGATGAGGTCCCGTCTGATGCGCAACCCCCTGACCTGCGGCCTGACCGCCGCGGCGCTGGCCCTGACTCTCGCCTCGCCTTCCCTGCCCGCGCAGAGCGAACCCGTGGCAACGATCCGCCTCGACCTCGACGCGTGGAACGAGGGCTTCGCCACCTCGAACATGGCCGCCTGCTGGAACGACCCCGCCGTCGTCAGCTGGCGCAACACGACCCTGACCCGCGTGCTCGAGCGCGCGACAACGGCCGGCGTCAACGTCAACGCGCTCCTTGCCCACCTTGAGGGCGAGATGATCTTCACAATCGCGCTCGACCCGCCCGCGGTGCCCGGCGCCGGCCCGGAGCCCGCGCTGTGCCTCGGGATTCACCAGCCGGGTCAGATCGACGCGCTCATGCAAGACCTGATGGCGAGCCTCGATGCCGAGGGACAGCAGATGCTCCAGGCGGTCGCCTATCGCGAGGGAAATGACGTCGTTGTCTTTGGGACGAACCCCAATCGCAGCCAGCAGCTGGCGCAGGCGATCACCGCGGGCCGCGTCGCGGCGCCCGCCGCGCCCGGAGCCTTCCTGTCGGCGCAGGTGGATGTGGCGCGCATCCTCGGCGATGTGCAGGCCGCGGACCAGCTGCC
>JABWBI010000104.1 GCA_013360565.1 Candidatus Sumerlaeia bacterium
ACTCGGGGGGCACCTCGCCGCGCTCGGCCTGGACGGCGAGGACGGAGAGCGCCTGCTGGGTCGGGCTCGTGTGCAGACCCGGCATGACCCAGCGCCACGGGCGGTCTTCCCAGGCCTCGCGCGCGTCGACGTAGTCCGTGATCTCTCCGAAGAGCTGAACGACGCGCCCGCTCTTGAGCCCCGCGACGGGTGCCGCCAGCGCATCCCCGACAGCGAGGCCGAGAAGGGCGCCCTCAATTCGGGGGGCGAGATCGGGCGCGCTGGTGCTCATGACAGCGGGACTTTCGCACGGGCCGTGCGAAAGGTCCAGGCCCGCCGGGCGATTTTGGGCGTGGCGGGACAGTTCCCAGTTGCGAAGAGGGAGCACGCCCCGCATGGTGAGTGTTCGATTGCCCCGCGTGAGGTGTGTGTGATGCTTCCGAAGCTTGTGACCAAGCGACTCCCCGGCCCAAAGGCGGCACGGATCATCGAGCGGGACAAGGGGATTCTGTCACAGTCCTACACGCGTGACTACCCGCTTGTGATCGACCGCGGGGATGGGTGCCTCGTGACCGACCCGGACGGGAACGTCTTCCTCGACTGCGCGGCGGGCATCGCCGTCTGTGCGACGGGGCACAGCCACCCCGATGTCGTGCGGGCGATCAAGGAGCAGGCCGGCCACTTCATTCACATGTCGGGGACCGACTTCTACTACGAGCCTCAGGTCGAGCTCGCCGAGCGTTTGGCGGAGCACGCCCCGTGGAAGGGTCCGTCGAAGGTCTTTTTCTGCAACTCGGGCACGGAGGCGATCGAGGCGGCGTTTAAGCTCTCGCGCTATCACACGGGCCGCGACCGGGCGATCGCCTTCTACGGTGCCTTCCACGGCCGCACGATGGGAGCGCTGTCGTTGACGGCGTCCAAGGTCGTGCAGAAGAAGCGGTTCGGGCCGTTCATCCCGGGGATCGAGCACGTCAAGTACTGCTACCCGTACCGCTGCCCGTTCTACAAGGGCGACGGAAAGTGCTGCGAGCATTACCTGGACGAGCTCGAGGAGACGGTCTTCGAGCGGGCGATCGACCCCGAGCGCGTCGCGGCGATCTTCGTGGAGCCGATTCAGGGCGAGGGCGGCTACGTCGTGCCGGCGAGGGGATTCCTGGAGCGGCTGCGGGCGATCTGCGACAAGTACGACATCCTGCTGGTCTTCGACGAGGTGCAGGCGGGATTCGGACGGACGGGCAAGTTCTTCGCCTGCGAGCACTTCGGTGTGGAGCCGGACATCATCTGCATGGCCAAGGGCATCGCGTCGGGGATGCCGCTGGGCGCGATCATGGCGCGCGAGCACGTGATGGACTGGCCGTACGGGGCGCACGCGTCGACCTTCGGCGGCAACCCGGTCTCCTGCGCGGCGGGGCTGGCCACGGTCGATCTGCTCGAGAGCAGACTGATCAAGAACGCCGAGCGCGTGGGCAAGGCTGTGCTCGAGGCCATGAAGGGCTGGCCGAAGAAGCACGAGATCGTCGGGCAGGTCCGCGGCAAAGGTCTGATGATCGGCGTCGAGATCATTCAGCGCGGTGAGGGCGACCGGCCAGCGCCGACGCTCCGCAACGAGATTGTCGAGAAGTGCTTCGAGCGCGGTCTGCTGATCCTGGGCTGCGGGGCGAACAACCTGCGCTTCTGCCCGCCGCTCGTCATCCATGAGAAGCAGGCCCTGTGGGCGATCCAGACAATCGAGGAGGTCATCGAGGAGGTGGCCCAGCCCTCACGCCTCTCGGACGCCGACCAGAGCGAGGACCACCGTCCGCTGACGGCGGCGCGGCGGCTGCAGGGCTCGGGCGAGGTCGCGTCGATGCGCCCGGGCGCCCGCGGCCACGATCCCTCCGAGAAGCGGGTCGTCAAGGAGCGCCGGGCGAAGCCGCGCGCTGTTCCCGGCCGGCGGAAGACAGACGGGAAGACTGGCAAGAGACCCCGCGCCAAACCGTGAGGGTTCTCGGAGGCCTCTCAACTCGACAGCAGTGTTCAGTGATGCTCGCCGGTCTCGGGGGCGGCATGGGCCGTCGGCATCCCGGTGGGCTGGTGGGACTCGTAGGTCGCGATGATCTCGGCGTGGTCGGCCAAGGACGGAAGGGTGACCTCGACGCCCGTCCGCTGGAGCATGGCACTCAGGCTGGGATCGGTGACGTCCATCAGGAGCCGGGGGTAGACGCCGAGGGCGATGGTCACCGCGGCGAGGGGGATCAGAGTCCACTTCTCCCGTGCGCTGATCTCGGTCAGGCCGTTCCATTTTTCGTCCATGGGGCCGAGGAGGATCTTGCGGAGCATGGTGAGCATGTAGGCGGCGGTCATGACGACGCCGATCCCGGCGATCACGACGAGCCAGGGGAAGGCCTTCCATGAGCCGAGGAGGACGAAGAACTCGGCGATGAAGCCGCTGAGGAGCGGGAGCCCGAGCGACCCGAGAGAGAAGAAGATGAGGATACCGCCGTAGACCGGCACCTTTGCGAGCAGCCCGCCGAAGGCGCCCATGTCGCGGGTGTGGGCGCGGTCGTAGAGGACGCCGACGAGGAGGAACATCGCGCCGGAGAGGATGCCGTGGCTGAAGGTCTGGAAGTAGGCGCCGCTGACGCCGGCGATGGAGAGGCCGCCCAACCCCAGCAGGACGAAGCCCATGTGGCTGACGGAGGAATAGGCGACGAGCTTCTTGAAATCGGTCTGGGCGAAGGCGACGAACGCCCCATAGACAATGCCGACGACGCCGAGCACGGCGAGGGCGAACATGATGGTCCGGTCCTGGGCGGCGGCCGGCGCCAGGGGAAGGCTGAAGCGGAAGAATCCGTAAGTCCCCATCTTCAGAAGCACGCCGGCGAGGATGACGGAGATGGGCGTGGGCGCCTCGACGTGAGCGTCCGGAAGCCACGTGTGGAAGGGCCAGACGGGCACCTTGATGGCGAAGCCGAGGAAGAGCGCCCCGAAGATCAAGGCCTGAAAGCGCGGGGACAAGGTGCCGGCCTGCTCGGCCAGCTCGGGGAACTGGAAGGTGCCGAGCTGGACGTAGAGCGCGAGGAAGCCGAGCAGCATGAAGACGCTGCCGGCGAGGGTGTAGAGGAAGAACTTGAGGGCGGCGTACTCGCGCCGGGGTCCGCCCCAGATGCCGATGAGGAAGTACATCGGCACCAGCACGAGCTCCCAGAAGATGTAGAAGAGGAAGAGGTCGAGCGACGTGAACGTGCCGAACATGCCGACCTGCAGCAGGAGGTAGAAGATCCAGTACTCCTTGGCGCGGTCGGTGATGCTCCAGGAGGCGATGCCGGCGATGAAGCCGAGGAGGCCGGTCAGAACGATCATCGGCACCGAGATGCCATCGACGGCCATGTGGTAATCGATCTGGATCGAGCCGAACTGAATCCAGCCCACGTGCTCGGTGAGCTGGAAGCCCGGGTCGGCCGCGTCGTGGGCAAAGAGGATCGCCAGGCTGAGGAGGAAGGGAATGAAGGAGAAGAGGAGGCCGATGGCGCGGATGGCGTCGATCTTCTTGCCGTCGATGAAGAGCAGCAGGACGAGACCCGCCAGCGGGGCAAACGTCACCAGGGTCAGCAGGGGCAATGTCATCGAGGCAACTCCTCACGCATCCACGCGGCGAAGGGCGCGGGCCGCGGTATTCGTGCTGGATTTCACAGGCCTGGTCAACAGTGATTTCGCCCCTCGCCGCCGGGCAGCCGCCGGTCCCGCCCTGCCCCGCTGGCGATCTCGTTTGACATCAGGGCTCCCTTCGCTCTCTACTGAGTCAGCGCGGCACGGATCGGGCCGTGACCGCGGGGGCCGCTGGCATCCATGTTCGTGGCGCTCACCCGCCTCTTCTTCCTCATCCTCGCCACCCTGTGCGGGCACTGGCTGGGATATCGATTTGACCTGGCGCGGGCGGGCGTGGGCGGCGAGATCAACTCGCGGATTCCCCAGCTCTTCGCCTTCACGGCCTTCCTGCTCGCATCGCTCTTCCTTGTCATCGAGCACAACACGCAGATCATCTCGTCGAAGAAGATCCTCCTGAGCGCGATCGGCCTTCTCCTGGGCCTGATCATGGGCGCCCTCGTCGCGACGACCTTCCCCGGCTCGGTGGAGGCGCGGCCGATCTGCAACATCCTGTTCGGCTACCTGGGGATCATTCTCGCCCTGAAGCACGCCGACCGGTTCAATCTCTCGAAGCTGAACTTCCTCCTGAATCCGGGGCATCGCATCGGGGAGAACAACATCCTGCTCGACACGAACATCATCATCGACGGACGGATCAAGGATCTCCTGCCCACGGGATTCCTCGCGGGGACGCTCATCATTCCGCAGTTCGTCCTCGACGAGCTGCAGCGGCTGGCCGACTCGGCCGACCCGCAGCGCCGCATCCGCGGCAAGCGCGGTCTGGCGACGCTCGACTACCTGCAGTCGGTGGAGCGCAGGTTCGAGGTCTACGACATCGACTACGAGGAGATCCGTGACGTCGACCACAAGCTGGTCCGGCTGGCCCGCGACATCGGCGCAAGGATTCTGACGAACGACAACAATCTGCGCGCCGTCGCCCAGCTGCAGGGCGTCGAGGTGCTCAACCTCAACGATCTGACAAATGCCGTCCGGCCGGTCGCCCACGTCGGGGAGGCCCTGCGGACGGAGGTGATCAAGCAGGGCAAGGAGCCGGGGCAGGGGGTCGGCTATCTGGAGGACGGGACGATGGTCGTCGTGGACGACGGGGCGGGGCTCATCGGCCGGGTGGTGGATTTGACGGTGACCAGCGTCCTGCAGACGTCCGCGGGGCGCATGATCTTCACGCGACCGCGTGCGGCCGAACCGCCGGGCAACGCGGACGAGACCTCGCGTCAAAAAGGAGGCCGCGCGCAGGAGCGCCCGCGCGCGGCCGCTGGTTCGCGGGGCTGAGGCCGACTGCCCGGCCGTCAGCGGGCGATCAGGATCTCCTCCACCTTCACGCCGCCCCGGTCGACGACGAGGTGCTGATAGCCGCGGGTGTCGCGGTTGGTCGACGACTCCTCGGCGATGACGTTCTGGGCGAACATGGTCTGGAGGTAGTGGCACAGCTCGCCGACGGTGATCTGCGAGTCTGTGGGGTCGTTGTCGGCGTCACCGGCCACGCCCGTCACGAAGAAGTGGGAGAGGTAGCCTCCCGCCTGGAATTTGCCGGCGACGGAGGAGGTGAGGTCCTCCTCGCTTGAGAAGAGCCCCAGCCGGCGCGGCTGGACGATCACGTCCTTGCTGAAGCCGCCGGAGAAGCACGAGTCGAGGCAGACGACCGAGATCTCCGCCGGAATGCCGTCGAAGAGGGTGGCCAGCTCGTCGTCCGTCAAACTCTCGCTGTCGGCGAGGAAGAGGTACTCGTCCATCTGGTCGGCCTCGCGAGGGTCGGAGCCCGGGTCGCCCTGGCCGCCGTGCCCCGAGTAGAAGAAGACGAAGACGTCGTCTTCATCGATCCGCGCTGACAGGTCGGCGAAGGCGTCGAGAAGCGCCTGACGCGTCGCCTGGGTGTCGGTGAGGGTGATGATGTTTTCCGGCTGCATCACGCCGGTCTCGACCATCGTGTCGTGCAGCTTCGTTGCATCGCTCGCGCACAGCGGCAGATCGGAGCCGCCGGGGCCGGCGGGCAGGTAGTCGCTGATGCCGCAGAACAGACCGTAGTAGGTCCGGGTCGGGCTCACGGTGGGGACGAAGGGCTGGGGCCCGGCGACCTGGTAGGCGCCCTCGTGGACGCCGACGGTGTAGGGGCCAACCATGCCCGCGGCGTAGGAGGTTGCGCCGACCCGATACGCGCCGGTCTCCGGCAGCGTCATGGTGATCGCCGAGTTGAGGTTGCCCTGGACGACGTCGTCGTTGTCCTGCTGCTGGCCGGAGGGCGAGATCACGATCAGGTACGGGTCGATCACGGTGGACTCCAGTGCGAACGTGACCTGCTGACCGACTTGGCCCTGGAACTCGAACCAGTCGATGTACTCGCCCGACTGGAGTGTGGCGTCGCCTTGGTCAAGACTGCCCTGCCCGGAGTCGTTGAGCGCGAGCTCGCCCGGGCCCATGGGCGCTGGCTGCGTGGGAGTGCCGGTCGACGGCGGCCCGGCGACGGGGCTGGCGAGACCGCCGCCGCTCACGAGCACCTCATAGGGCCCCTGCACGCCCGTCGCATAGCTCGAGGCGAGAATGGTGTAGGTGCCGGCCTCCGCGGTGGAGAACATGAGCTGCGAGTCGAGCGTGCCGCCGCTGGCGTCGTCGTTGTCGAATTGCCGCCCCTGCGGGTCGATGACGATCAGATAGGTGTCGAAGGCGCTGGAGGCGAGCGTCACCTTGAACGGTCTGCCGTCGTTCTCGAAGGTGTAGACGTCGAAGAGCTCGCCGGAGTTGAAGACCTCATCACCGGCTCCGAGCTCACCCGTGTGCGGCTGATCCGCGAAGAGCGCGACGCTGTCGGCGGGCTCGATTCCGGTGCTCGTGGGCGATCCGCTCAGGCCGGGGCTCAGCGTGATGGTGTACGATCCGGTCTCGCCCACGGCGTAGCTCGTGGCGAGCAGGCGGTACTCGCCCGTGTCGGGGAGGCGGAGAGAGATCTGCGAGTCGAGGGTGTCACCGGCGGCCGCATCGTCGTTGTCGATCTGCGCGCTGACAGGCGGGATCAGGATCAGGTAGGGGTCGAACTCCGTCGACTGCAGGTCGATCGTGATCTCGTCTCCCGCCTGACCGTCGAAGTAGAAGCCGTCGCGGTACTCGCCGGAGTTGAGCTGACCGTCGCCGGGCTCGAGCCGTCCGGGGATCGTCTGGCCGATTGAGATGAACTGCGCGTCGGTCTGCGCCATGCCTCGCAGTGTGCTCGCCTCGCCGCCGCCGCGGACGGAGATCACGTAGGACCCCTCGGTCTGCGGCAGGTAGCTGCGGACGGTGATCGCCACAGGCCCGTCGGCGGCTGCCGTGAGCGTCACCTGCGCCTCACGTGTCGAGCCGAAGTCGTCGTTCTCGAGCGCCTGGCCCGAGGCGTCCGTGGCGGCGAGGATCGTGTCGACCTCGGCGGAGTGCACGTGGATGACGATCTCCTGGCCCGCGTTGGCGTCGAAGGTGTAGGCGTCCTGCCACTGGCCGCCGGGCGCGGTGGCGTCGCCCTCTTCGAGGCGGCCGGTCAAGGTCTGGTCGAGCTCGATCGCTTCCTGGGCTCCGGTCAGCGTGCCCAGGGCCAAGCTCAAGCCGGCTGTGTACGTGGTGACTGATCTCATGAGTGGATCCCCTCTCTGTCAGGGACCGGCAGCCGATCCCCCGGTGTCCCGCACCCTGCGCCGCTCGGGAAGAGACCGCCCCCGCCAAGGGCAAGCCGCGAGCCGGGTGAGTGACTGGGAGCGCGCCATTGCAGCGCGGTCCGCCGTGCTCGTCAAGCCTGACACGGCTTGCACTCACCGCTTCCACTCGGCGGCAGGGAGTCAGACATCACTGTCCGCCCGGGGTTCCAGGCGATTGTTCCGGAGCAAAGAAACGTTGAAATCGGAGGCCCCTCTCCCCACGCTGGAGGCATGACCGTCCAGACGACGCCCGCCGCGCTCGACCCCCAGGTCATGGCCAAGCTCATCGAGGCCTCGGAGGTCCTCAATTCCAGCCTCGACCTGGAGGAGGTGCTCGAGCTGTTCGTCCGCATTTCCATGGAGGTCGCCCAGTGCCAAGCGTGCTCGATCATGCTCAAGGACCCGGTCACGGGGGCGCTGTTCTTCCGGAAGTCGGACGACCCGTCGCTGGTGGCGAGCAAGCCGATCCCCCCGGGGGAGGGCATCTGCGGAGCGGTGGTTCAGTCCGGTGAGCCACTGCTCGTGAACAATGTCGAGGAGGACCGCCGTTTCTTCGCCGGGGTCGACCAGCAGACGGGCAAGAAGACGCGGTCGATCTACGCGTTGCCGCTCAAGCGCAAGCGCGACGTCATCGGCGTGCTCGAGGTCATCAACCCCCTCGGGCGGGCAACGTTCATCGAGAGCGACCTCAAGCCGCTCATGATCCTGGCCAATCTCGCCACCAACGCCGTCTCGAACGCCGTGGCGCACGGCGAAGTGGCCCGCGAGGCCGAGGGCCTGCGCCGGTCCGTTCAGGGAATTGCAGGGGTGGACTTTGTCGGCCGGAGCGAGTCGGCGCAGCGGCTGCTGGCCGTTGTCCGCCGCGCCGCGCAGAGCAGAGCGACGGTGCTGGTCCGCGGGGAGTCGGGCACGGGCAAGGAGCTGATCGCGCGCCTGCTGCACCAGCTGAGTGAGCGGGCCAGCAAGCCGCTGATCGCCGTCAACTGCGGGGCCCTGCCCGAGCCGCTGCTCGAGAGCGAGCTGTTCGGCCACGAGAAAGGTGCGTTCACGGGGGCTCACGCGCGCAAGCGGGGCCGCTTCGAGCTCGCTCACGGGGGCACTCTCTTCCTGGACGAGGTGGGCGAGCTCGCGCCCGCGCTGCAGGTCAAGCTCCTGCGGGCGCTCCAGGAACGCTGCTTCGAGCGCGTGGGCGGCGTCGAGACGATCCACGTCGACGTGCGCATCATCGCGGCCACCAACCGGAACCTGGAGATGGCCGTCAGCCAGGGGCAGTTCCGTGAGGACCTGTACTATCGTCTCAACGTGATCCCCGTCGATGTCCCGCCGCTCCGGCAGCGGCGAGAGGACATCCCGCACCTTGCGCAGCATTTTCTGAGCCGGTGCAATCAGCATCTGGGCCGCCGCCTGGAGGGGTTCACGGAGGAGGCGGTCCTGGCGCTGCAGTCCGCGCCCTGGCGCGGCAACATCCGCGAGCTGGAGAACTGCATCGAGCGCGTCGCGGTGCTGTGCGATGGCCCGCGCGTCACGCTCGCCGATCTCCCGAGTGATCTCCACCCCCGCCAGGAAGAGACGGTGCCCGCCTCCAGGCCGACGCTCGAATCGGGCGACTCGCTGTACGACATCGAGGTCAAACTGATGATCGAGGCGCTGGAGGCGTGCGACTGGAACGTCTCGGCCGCCGCCCGGCGGCTCAAGATCCCGCGCCACCATCTGCGTTACCGGATGCAGAAGTACCGCATCGAGCGGCGCGGGGGCTGACGGCGAGCCGCTCAGGAAATCCACAGGGCGACAGGTCACTCAACCCAGCTGCTGCCTCACCAGTTCATCGAGCCGGCGCCGCGCCGAATCGATGCGGCGACGGTGTGCCGCCGCGGTGCGTCTGACACCGGCGAGCGCCTCCGCGACCCGCGCTGCGTC
>JABWBI010000007.1 GCA_013360565.1 Candidatus Sumerlaeia bacterium
CTGGGCCACGTGCTCGGCCAGGCCATGGCTCTGGTCGGCGGTCCCGCCGGTGGTCAGCCGCCGCTCCCGCCGGGAATCCCGCGGGCTGAGCCCGGTCATCTCCGGGACGTCTACACCTACGAAGTCCGGGACGGCGAGACGCTGACAGTCGAGCTCGAGTGCGAATTCGACGGCTATCTCTACCTCATCGACTCGCGCGGACAGTTGATCGCCGAGAACAACGACTACGGCAACATGCGCGCCGCTCGCATCGCAAACGCCGTCATCCCCGAAGCGGGCGAGTGCTGGATCGTCGTCACCACCTACGGGGCAGGCCAGCAGGGGGCCTACAGGCTCAGCATCGGCGCGCTGTCCGCCGCGCCCACCGACACGCCGATCGCCCCCGGGCAGACGATCGAGGGGACCCTGGAGCCGGGCGATGAAGCACCGCTGCCGGGCGCGCTCACGTCGGGCCACGCGCCGATGCTTGTCGCCCATCGCCACAATGGTCATTTCCGCGACGGCTTCACCGTCACCGCGCAGCCCGGAGACACCCTCGAGGCCCGCGTCGAGGCCACGTTCGACACCTATCTCTACATCTTCGGCCCCGACGGCCGGGTGGCCGCCTGGAACGACAACTCTGGGGGCACGCGCAACTCCATGATCGATCTGTCCGTCGAGCAGAGTGGCGTTCACCGCATCATCGTCACGAGCTATGCTCCCCAGACCGGCGGACCTTACACACTCACCTTGTCGGCGCAGCCCTGAGTCGGCGGCGAGGGAAAAGGTGGTGGAGGCGGCGGGAGTCGAACCCGCGTCCGAAGAGCTCGCCGGACAGGGACTACAGGCTTAGCCGAACTTGAGGATTCGCCACGGCGGCCAGGGATTCGGCGCCCAAGCCGCCGCCGCTAGTTCGTTGGGGTCTCACCTCGGAGGGACGAACGGCCCTCGTCGGCCAGCCCGCTGGTCGACGCCTCGTCCGGGGACGCGGGCAAACCCCGGGGAGACGGGCCGCCTAATCAGGCAGCCAGAGCGAGAGTTTCGTCTGCACTCTTTGGTTGTGCCACCGTGGTTTACGAGACCAGATGACGTCCTCGGCCTGCCCCTGCCGCGGTGACCACTCCCCGTCGAAACCGGAGCGCCCCCACGGGCAGAGAGGTCATTCAGCTACCACGACTTTCGCTCCAGGTCAAGGGCGAGGCCACTCTGAAGTCCTCAATCCGCCCCCAGGAGGACCAGCCCCGCCGGCACCGGCGAGGCGTAGGTGAAGCGCACGGCATCGGCGGAGACGACCTGCGTGCCGGGGACGCTGCTGCGAAGCACGACGGCGCCTGCCGTCCCGGCGTCGAAGATGAAACGCCCCAGGAGTACCCACTGGCTGCCGTTGATCGTTTGGTTCTGCGGCGTGCTTGTAGTACCTCCCGCGTGCGTGACTTCGTAAGGCGCCGCCGTCGCGCGGTTCGACGACGCGACCCACCAGGCATAGACATCATAGAACCCGGCCCGGGGGATCGACGGGCGCCATGTCGCCGACGATGCCCCGCCGTCGCCGAAGTGGTAGAGCGAGTTCGTGAGGTAGTGCCCGCTGTTGGCGGAAGAGGGCCACGATCCGGCGGTCGAGAACTCCGCATCGGTGTTGTCAATGATGAGATCGGGCGGCGCGGCGGAAAAGACCACTTCAACCTGCACGCTGCCATTGACCGTCTGCTGAATGCTGAGCGAGTCCCCGGTGATGGAGAAGGGAACGCTGGAGCCGTTCACGAGCACGTCGATGGGCTGCTCGGTGCTGGTCAGGCGGGCGGTCAGCCGCCAATCGGTGCTCTGAAGGAGATCGAACTCGAGCGCGGCGCGCCCCTGAGTGGGCGACCAGACCGCGTCAACCAGACGCGCCGGCTGCCACTGGGTGAGAAGCATCGGCGTGTCGCGGGCGAGGATCTCGGCAATCACCGGCGGGCCGATCCAGGCATTGTTGCGATTGCTCTCGCAGGAGTCGACGTAGTTCCAGAGCGTGGCGGTCGACTCCCCGAGGAGCGTGCGACCGAAGATGTGGGGGAAGGCCACGTAGACGGAGTTGCCGTTGTAGGTGGTCGTGAACGGATAGACCTGAGAGCCGTCGTACCATGCCGGGTAGGCGGCGGCGTAGCGGTCTTCGTACTGCTGGAGTGCATTGCCGCCGAACTCGATGAAGGGGGCATAGGTTGTGTGAATCACACCGTCGGCCGAGAGGATGTTGGAGGCGCCCCACGGGTCCTGCGTGCCGAGGACCGCGCGGGTGAACGCCTCGTTCTCCATGAAGCCGAGGACGAGGCTCTGCGAGCCGATCAGGCCCTGGGCCCGGGCCCAGTCGGTGTACCACAGGCGCGCAACATAGCCGACGCAGATGCGCGCGACGTGGGCCGCGAACTTCTCCTCGAGCGCCGATTGCCCGAGCGCGCGGGCCATCTTCACGCAGGCGATGGTCCCGGCGAGCGTCGCCGCATAGGGATCGCCGGTTCCCGTGCTCCAGCCGTGGTCGCCGTTGACCACCGTCATCCAGCACCAGTCGTGCCCGAGGTCGAAGTAACGGTAGATGCGCTGGACGGCATTCCAGCGGGTCGAGACGAAGGGCCAGTCGCCTGAGCGGGTGGCGTAGGCCTGGAGCCCGAGGAGGGGCAGCGCATTGCCCCAGTCGATGTCGTAGCGATGGGGGCCGACGCCGGTGATGTGGTACGTCCAGATGTAGGACTCGCCGGTGAAGGGCTCGGTCTCCTCGTTCCAGGGCTGCTTGGGCGTGCCCGGCGCGTAGGGTGGCATGGTGAACCCGGTCGAGAGATACGTGTTCCAGGCATTGGTGATGGCGGCCTGATTGGCGGGTGTCAACAGGGGCCACGCCACCGCAGCGTTGGTCATCCCGGCATAGGCCATGTCGACGGCATTGGTCACCCACGGTCCGGCCAAGTGGCCCACCAGATCGTTGAGCAGTACCTGGCGCGCGGCTTGGCCAGGTGGGCGCAGGTAGCCACGCTCCTCGATGGGCGGCAGTGGCAGCTCGTAGGACGCGCTGGTGCCGCTGACGTGCGCGAAGGGCCCCTGCGCCGTCAGACAGTTCGTGTTCGTGATGCCGCCCTCGACCGAGGCGGGGTAGCCATGGCTCATGGCGAAGGCGAGCACGGGAGAGACGGGTGCGACGAACGGGCCTGAAGCGGTGAACTGCTCTGTGAAGCGCACGGCCTCTCGGCCGGATGTGATGGCGGATGTGAATGACGTGAGCACGGGAATCTCGCGGGCCGCCCAGGTCTCGCAGTCGTCGATCAAGGCGCTGAGGGCCGAGGCCGGGAGATTCGCCGGCAAGCTGGCGATGCCGCGGGGAGTGAGAATGCGCACCTCGCCGATGCCGCCGGGGTCCTGGACGGTCAGGGTGTTCGCGGTCATGCTCCACGACGCCGGATTGAAGCCGCTGCGGAAGGCGATGAGGATCGGGTTGCAGCTCGCACTCTGCGCGCGCACGAGAATCCAATGGCGCGTGCGGCCTGTCTGAGCGGGTTCGCGCTGAGCGATGAATGTCGAGCCGGTGAAGCGGATCTCCATCTGCGTCCCGAAAGTCGCCGAGAAGCCGGGATAGAGGAGCGTGTAGCGAATCTGAGAGGGCTCTCCCGGGCTGCCGCCGCTGATGGCGAGCGTCTTCTGCGTCGCGTCGAGGCTGACCACCGACGCGGTGCCGGTCCCGAGGCCGAAGGTCCCACGCAGATCGGGCTCGGTCGGGAACGTCTCGAAATGGGTCGGCGTGACAAGCAGCGTGAGAAGGCCATCCTCGTTGATGCGTCCGAATCGGCCGAAGCCGTCCGGAAACGTCTCGGCCGAGCCACTCAGGCTGGCCATCAGCACGGCAACTGCGCTGATTCGGATCGCGGTGCACCGTCTCTGTCTGGAAATCCCCATGGCAATCCTCGCCCCGCGAGTCAGTGCCGGCCGCGGTAGATGAGCAGATGCTCGTGGCTCAGCAGGGCAAGGTCATCAAGGCCGTCTTCGTCCAAGTCCCCGACCGCCAGTTCCCGCGGCTCGACGGTGATTTCGCTCAGGCTCCGGTCCCAGTCGCCCCGGCGCTCGTTGACTGTCTCGAACACCTGAAAGCGCCAGAGCTCTTCCAAGCCTCCCTCCGCGCCGCGCCAGCGGTGAGCGAAGAGCACATGATGCCGGTGATCCGTGAGATGGGCGAGGAGGCCGCTGGCGCCCCAGGCGAGCGTCTCGACCCGGCCGAAGCGGCCATCGTCGAGCGGCGAGCCGAGCGTCGCCAGCTGCTCCAGCGGGGGATGGGTCACACCACCGAACAGAAGCACGACGGCGCCGGCTCCCTTGGCCGCGAGATCCGTGATCCCGTCGCCGTCCCAGTCACCGACCGCCAGCCGCTGCGGAGAGTCCAGATCGGTTTCCACCTCCCCGATGACTTCCCATTGACCGTCGGCCCCTGGCGCGGCGACAGAGACGATCCCCGAGACCCGGTCCAGCGCGAAGATCATCGGAGGCCGCCCGGTGGAGCGAGCAAGCGCGCAGACGGCCACAATCTGTGCGCCGGGCCGGTCGACGACGATCTGGCCCCGCACCTGGGGGTTCGGGGGCGAGGTGAGCGAGAGAATCCTCACCAGTCCGGCCCGGGCGAGGAGCATCTGCGGACTGCCGTCGCCGTTGAGGTCCCCGACCCAGAGCTGGTTGGGCCCCACACCCTCGAAGAAGGTCGGCGGTATCCGGAAGCGGCTGTCGAGACTCTCCCAAGACCCGGGTTGCGATGTGACGTACACCGCCGGTGGCCGGTACTGATAGAACAGAGTCATGTCCTCCGCCCCGTCACCGTTGACATCCCCCACCCAGATCGACGACGGGTCGTCGCTCGCGAAGCCCGGAAGCCTCAGCGTTTCCGCGGACGCCGCCTGTCCCGAGAGGAGGCCTGAGAACACCTGGGTGACCAGCGCGTCTGAGCTGTCCCGGCCGATGACCAGCAGATCCAACCCGGGGGCGGCATCCAATTCACCGCCCGCTGCCGCGAGCGGCCTGAGCGCAACAGGGAGTGGCTGAGGCGGAACGGACTGGGCGCCCGGCGGCGGCGCCAGGGCGACGGTGCCCTCCGCTCGGCTGATCAGCACCAGCCGCCCATCGGACAGCCGCTGTGCCGAATCCACCTCGTTGAGAGCGGACGGTGCGTGACGCCGCAGCGACCGCGCCGCGTCCGACCTGACGAGCAGCGCCTCTGCTCCGCCTCGGACCGGCAAGTACACCGCCTCCGGTCCCTCTCCCAGTGAGCCCGCCAGGAGGGAGATCTGATCAGCGGCGTCAGATTGCGGCAGGGCGACACGCTGCGGAGAGCCGAACGCCGCGGCTGACACGCTGCTGAGCGGTTCAGCGGGGGCGAGGAGTCTGGCGATGCCCGAGGCACTCTCGAGTGTGAGAAGCCCCATGCGACCGGAGATCGCAAAGGGGGCCCAATCGAGCGCGGCCCCGACCTCGATCACTGTCTCACCGCCCGCAGCGCCCTGCCCATCATTGAAGAGGACATGGACCCGGCTCGACTCGCGTGACAGCCAGAGCAGATCTTGGAACCCATCGTCGTTCCAATCGGCGAGCCGCGGCGCGTCGCTGGGCATCGAAGTCAACGGGACCGTCCAGCGCGTGGTCAGGGTGCGATCCTCCCCGGCCGTGACCAAGGCAACCCGGGCCGGCCGCTCGCGCGTCGCCGTGACCAGGAGCTCGGGCCGACCATCCGTGTCCCAGTCGGTGACGAGCACATGGCGAGCCGGCGCGCGCAACCGCCGCGCAGTCTCGAAAGTGCGAGGCTCGCTCTGGAAGAACACAGCCCCGCCCCCTCGCTCGCTGCCGACGGCGATGTCCGCCAAGCCGTCGCCGTCGATGTCCCCCGCGGCCAGCTGATCCACCTGTCGTCCCGTGATGAGTTCGGCTTTGACGTGGATGCGCTCCGGCGGCATGTCGCTCTCGGCATCCGGCGAAGCGGCCGCAGCCTGGCTCTCCGTCATGCCGTAGAACAGATCGATCGTCCCGTTGGCATTGTTGACCGCCAGGATGTCCCGCCGCCCGTCGCCATCGATGTCCAGGATCGTCAAGTCCTGGCTCTGCTCGTCGACGCGGTAGATGAGCGGCCGTTCAAGTGGGACGGGGTTCTCCCGCCGCTCCGGGGCCGCCGCCTGCTGGGCGGGCGACAACGGCGAGAGGAGAACGGGGAGTGCAAGGGCAAGCAAACGGTGCAAGGCTGGACCTCGGAGGGTGATGAACCCCAGACCGTGGCCCGAAATCGCACCCGTTCTCAACGCTTTTTGGGTGCCCTCTCAGAGGATGAAACGGCTCAGATCCTCGCTCTGGGCCAGCTCGCCCAGGCGAGAGCGGACGAAGTCCGCATCGACGGTGAGCTGCCTCGGGCCGCCGTCCGGCGCGTCGAAGGCAACCTCCTCGAGCACCTTGTCCAGCAGCGTGTGAAGCCGCCGGGCCCCGATCTGCTCGGTGAGCCGGTTCACGCGCTCGGCCGTCTGAGCGATCTCGGCGATCCCGCCAGCAGCGAAGGTGACTTCGACGCCGTCAGTCGCCAGCAGTGCGGCCGCCTGCTTGGTCAGCGCATTCTCCGGCTCGACGAGGATGCGGTGGAAGTCTGCCGCAGTCAGGGGATCCAGCTGCGCCCGCAGTGGAAAACGGCCCTGCAGCTCCGGGATCAAGTCACTCGGCTTCGTCGCGTGAAACGCGCCCGAGGCGATGAACAGGATGTGGTCGGTCCGGACAACCCCATGCTTCGTGAAGACGGCCGAGCCCTCGACGATGGGCAGCAGGTCACGCTGCACTCCCTCGCGCGACACATCCGGACCTCGGGTGTCGCCCCCCCGCCCTGCGATCTTGTCGATTTCATCAATGAAGATGATTCCCAGCTCCTCCGCGCGATTCACTCCCGAGCGCACGGCCTTCTCGTCGTCGATGCGGCGCTCGATCTCCTGGCCCAGGAGGACTGGGCGGGCCTCCTCCACCGTCATCTCTCGTCGGCGCACCCGGCCCGGCAGCATTTTGTCGAGCATGTCCTGAAACTGAGATGCCGCCTCGTCACCGCCCGCGCCCGGCATGAAGGCCGTCACCTGGGGGCCGCGCTCGCGCACCTCGATCTCCACACGCCGCGCCTCGAGCTCCCCCGCGGCCAGCCGCTGCCGCATCTTCTCTCGGCTCCGATGATAGCGCTGTGCGCGATTCTCCTCGGGAGTCTCGGTGCCGGCGGGCACATCGGGCACGCCGGACCGCTGCTCCTCCGCCCAGGGCTCATAGCCGGGAGGTGGAGGCAGCAGCGCGTCGAGCAGGCGCTCGGTCACCGCAGCCTGGGCTGCCGGTCGGATCTCCTCGGCCAGCTCGCCTCGCACCATGTTGACGGCGACTTCCGCCAAGTCGCGAACCATCGACTCGACATCGCGGCCAACATACCCGACTTCGGTGTACTTCGTGGCCTCGACTTTCACGAAGGGTGCTCCGGCGAGCCGGGCGAGGCGCCGGGCGATCTCGGTCTTCCCCACGCCCGTGGGACCGATGAGCAGGATGTTCTTGGGAGTGATCTCGTCACGGAGAGGCGGTGCCACGAGGCGGCGCCGGGTCCGATTGCGCAGGGCGATGGCAACCATGCGCTTGGCCTGCCCTTGCCCCACGATGTATTTGTCGAGCTCGGTGACGATCTGCCGCGGCGTGAGGTCAAGAGGGGACCCGAAAGCCATGGAACGCTCCACGATGAGGGACGTGAGCCGGCCGGGCAGGTCAGAGGTTGCGGAAATTGAGCGGGTTGGAGAAGTAGGTTCGCCTCAGCTCACGGGCGATGCGCTGGCCAAGCTCATCCGCCGCGGCGAGCCACGATCCGAACCACTCCCGGTCGCGGTCACGTCTCTCCCACTCCGCCGTGGGTTCGCGGCCGGCCTGCTCCTGGGCGTGGAGGTCAACGACATCCCAGATCTGAACCTGATATTCGACGGTCGAGGCCCAGGTGTCGATGGTCCGGTTGTGCGCAGTCCGGGCGGCGAAGATCTGACCCGTGACGATCTTGTCGACCTCCAGATCACGGCCATAGTCCGACAGGGGGATCGCTCGCATCAGGGCATCGATCTGTGCATCGGTCATCTCCGGATGCTCGCGCTTGAGCGTGCGCGCCTGCTCGAGAAGGTAGCGCCGGAGATCGTAGGGAGGCACGACCACGACATTGTCGACCGTGTCCAGCTGGCGGGCCAGGCTCTCAGCCACCCACGCCCCGACATTTCGATTCTGCCGCACATCGGTCGAGCCGAACCACCAGCCCTCGTACGAAAAGGTCTGGCCGGTGATGCTCTCGGGAGCGCTGAACGGCATGACGGCGATGCGCACCGGACGCGATCCCGCATAGGGGGCACGGCCGCACGCGAGGAGCATGAGACTGAGCGCGGTGAGCGCGAGCAAGCGAACGGTCACCAGGAACCTCCGGGCCACATGAGCAGCGGGAATCTGCACCACAGCGCGGGAGGACTCAACAGGAAAAGCTCACGGGCTGGCGGCGAAAGCGGTGTCGCTGGCGGTCATCTCGGAGAGCTCGTCGAGGACGTCCTCGAATCGAGCCCACCGCTCGCTGAGCTGCTTCTCGAGACACTTCTCCACCAGACGGCCGAGACGTGGAGACACGCCTGTCAGCGGCGGCGGCGCGGCGGTGAGATGCTGATAGGCGAGATTGCCCTCGGTGAAAGGGGGCCGGCCCATCAGCATCTCATAGAGGGTGATGCCAAAGGCGTAGATGTCGGCTCTCCCATCCACCTCATCCCCGCGGATCTGCTCGGGAGCCATGTAGAGCGGCGTTCCGACGATCTGATTTGTCAGCGTCGCGTCGGCCAGGCGGCCCGTGAGGACCTTCGCGATCCCGAAGTCGGTGATCTTCACTTCGTCCTCGGGGTGAATGAGAATGTTGGCCGGCTTGATGTCCCGGTGAACGATCCCGCGCCGGTGCGCATAGGCCAGCGCCTCGGCCATCTGACGGGCAAAGCGCAGCTTCTGGTCAGGCCTGAGCCCCGGGGCGCCCTTGATGTGGGTGCGGAGGGTTGGTCCGTTGACGAACTCCATGGAGATGAACCTCTGCCCTCCCAGAGCGCCAAAATCATGGATCCGGATGATGTGAGGGTGAGTCAGCTGGCGCGCCGCGCGCACCTCCCGTTTCAGGCGCTCGACAATTTCCTCGTTCGCCGCGAGCTCGGGGGGAAGGATTTTGAGCGCCACCGTCTCGTCGAGGGTCTTGTCATGGGCTCGGTAGACGCGGCCCATGCCTCCGACACCGACCTCCTCCTCGAGATTGAAGCGCTCTTTGAAGAGGTGATCTCCAATCGAAGCCAGGGCAGCGGCCGACGTCAGATTGGCTGTCGCAAACACCTGCGTTCTCACCTGCTCGACCAGATCCTCGTACCGCGTCCGGATGTCACGGAAGCCGATGTCAGCGCCGTAGAGGTTCTTCCAGGCCTCGAGGGCCTTGTCGGGCTGCCCTGCCTCCAGAAAGAGTTCCCCGAGTTGGTAGTGGAGCGGCTTCGAGGCGTCGTCCAGCGGAACCCCGTGCATCGACTGCCACGCCAAGTCGGGCATGCGCTTTTCCAGATAGGCCCGCGTCAGAGCCATCCGCACGGGCCGGAAGAGAAACACATCGTCCTGAATCGGCTGCAGAACCCGGAGCGCATCGTCGTGTCGTGACACGTCGAGATAGCGCTGTCCCAGCCTCAGGCGATTTTCGGCCGTGTCATGTTGCCGGACGATCTCCTCCTCACAGCGCAGAAGAGTCTCGATCAGATCGGTGCTCTTGGGGTCGATCTGCAGGCCCCTCTCACAGACTTCGCGTGCCCGCGTCAGCTCCCCCCGGTGGAGCAGCAACAGGCCGAGCGCCTGAATGGCGTCCAGGTTGCTCTGCCCGGTCGTGGCGGCGCGCTCGACCTTCTGCATGAGCGGCAATGTCTCCTCGCGCGAGACCTGCCGGATCACCGTCAGCTGAGACGCCGCCTCCGCCAGGTCGCCCTGATCGGTCAACAGGTCCGCCAGAAGCAGCCGCACGCGGTCGGCGCTCTCGCCCGGCAGCGTGTCGAGGAGCCGGGAGAGGAGCTTTGTGATCTGCGGGACGAGCTCGGGGTGACTCCGGACGGTCTGCCGCACCTCGGCCAAGCCATCGGAGATCTGCCCCGACTCGAGGAGCGCCCGCGCGAGGATCATCTGCGCCACGGCATCCCCTGTGCTCTCGCGTGCCACCTCGCGGTGCAAGGCGATCGTCTCGGGGTCATGCTTGCCCAGACGGCTCAGGGCGATCGAGAGGTGGCGCCGCCAGACCAGGGACTGAGGGTCTGCCTCTCGCAGCCGGTGATAGTGCGTCGCCGCCCGCTCGTAGTCTTTTGCCTCAAAGGCGGCTCGGGCCAACAGTTCGCGGGACTGCAGATCGGGAGCCGGCATGGCGCGTTCGATCTCGCACGCCCGGCGGTGCGCCTCGGCCGCTGAGCCCTGGTCCAGCAGCATCCGGATCACCACCAGCCCCATCACGGGATCATCGGGGTGACGCTCCGCCAGATCCTCCGCGAGCTCGTTGACACGGGGGTCATTGAGGCCAGACGAGGCACAGGCGAGGAGGAGCGCCCGGAGATCATCGGCCTGGGTGGGGGGATCATCGAGTAGACGCCGATAGGCCTCCCGCGCCATCTGGTCGCTCCGCCGGTTCCGGGCGCAGGCCAGACCGAACGCCAGCCAGCGGCTCTGGCTCTCCGGTTCCCGCTGAGCGAGGCGGCCCAGAATCTCGGCCCTCTCCTCCGCCCGGCCAGAGCGCTCGAGGCACTCGGCCAAGGCCTCGAGCACCACGGCCGGGCAATCCCGCTGGGCCAGTGCCAGGACACCGCAGGCCTGCATGAGATCATCTCGCCTTCCCTGCTCGGCCAGGAGACTGGCCAAGCGCACGACGACCGGTCCCGCCGGGGGCGGAGTGGACCGCAGGAGACGGCCCAGCGATTCATCGATGCCGCCTCCGCCTCGGCTGGCCGCGGCGAGCACTCGGACCGTGAGAGCATGAGGCTCGGCGGGACTGCCAGGAGGCAGAAGCCTTTCGACGGCTGTCACTTCATCCCACGCCTGCCGCGCGATGAGCCCCGAGGCCCGGCACAGCAGCGCCCACGGGTCGTGGGGCTTCGAGGCCAAGACCATCTCTGCGGCCGTGCCAACACCGGCCTCCGCCGTCAGGCCCTGCTCGACGGCGGCGCGACAGAGCGCCTCCGAGACCGTGGCACTTGCGCGGCCCAGGCGAACCTCCGCAGCCGCTATTCGCACGAAATCCCCGTCGAGCCTGCCGACGGCGACCTGCGCCTCGACCAGCAGACTGCCCATGCGCTGGTCGTCAGGATGGCCACGCACGAACTCTCTCAGGTGAGGCAGGGCCTCCTTCGCCCGTCCCCTGGCCATCAGGACTCGCCCAGTGACTCGCAGGAGATCGGGGTCCTCGGGATGAGCCTTGGCCATCTCGGCAAACAGACGAATCGCATCGTCGCTCTCGTCGCCAAGGGCGAGCAGGCAGCGCGCGAGTGCCCATCGGTTCTCGGGCGTGGGCCGAGCAGCCGCCAGCTCCTGCAAGAGCGGCTTGGACTCCGGGTCGAATCGGCCCAGGGCGCCGTAGGCCTCGGCGAGCGCGAGACGGGTCTCCGCATCGCCGGGCTTGGACTTGACGATGGGAGCGAGGAGGCGAATCACCTCGGCCCATCTGCCGGCGGCGCGCGCCTCCTGAATCTGGCGTCTCACCCGCCGTCCCCTCGAAATTGCACGGTGGCCGAAGCCGACGGCGATCAGAATCGCGATGCCCGTGGTGACGTAGACCAGCATCCGGCGCCGTCGCTCCGGCGCCGTCACCTCTGCCAAGACATCGAGAGCCAGGGCATTCGAGGGATTGACCGCCAGAGCCTGCTCGGCAAGCGTCCGCGCCTGCTCTGTCTCTCCACCCTGCAGCGCCTGGCTCGCCAGCACGGCCATGCTCTGGACTCGGTCCGTCGCCGCCTGAATTGCGGTGGCGAGGCGCTCACGCTGGCCCGGCAGCCAGTGACCGGCATTGGCTGGATTCCCAGAGGGCGACACCCAGTGAAAATCCCCCACTTCACACTCGACGCCCAGACGCACGGCCGTCGCGGACACCCGGCCTCGGCGGTCGACGAGGATGACGGCGTCGAGGTCCCCGCTTCCATCGAGGTCTGCGAGCAGTGGAGCTCCACTCAGCCTTCCCCCGAGCGAGACCGAGGGACCCCGCTCTCCCCCCGACTCATCGAATCGGTGAACTTCGAGTGCGCCGTCCGCATTGCCCTGGACCACAATGGCCGAGCGAGGGCCCGTGGCCGCGACGGAGGTCGTCGTGGCGGGAGCGCGGAGCAGCGACTCGCCCCACACCTCCTGGCGCGTGAGCCCGTCCATGGCCAGCACACGTCGCGGCGTCGTGGCGATGACCACACCCGACCCCGCCTCACCAACTGCGGAGAGGACGCCGAACATCGTCCCCGCCTCACCGATCAGGCCATTGCTGAGTGCCACGAGCCCAGGGCCTGCGCCATCGACGCTCTCCTGATACCCCAGGATCACGAGCTGGCCCGCGTTGTCGGCGAAGATGATTTCGCACCGCCCCCCACCGGCGGCACCTCCGTACACATCCGCCAGAGTGATGGTGGAAGCCAGCGCCGCCCGGCCGCTCCAGCCGAAGAGGCGCGTGCCTTCGCCCGTCAAGACGGCGAGCGAACCCACCCGGTCAGAGACGACGATGTCATCGAGCCCGTCTCCCGTCACGTCGCCGATGGACGGCCCGAAGCCGCTGCTCGTGACGAGAGGGACCGTGTGCCGAACGTGGGCCCCATTGCCCTGCGTCTCGCCAGTCAAAATGAGCATCTGAGACGGATTGGCGCCGACGATGACAACTTCATCTCGCCCATCCCCGTCCAGATCGGCAACCGTGGGACGCGAGGTCACCTCCATGCCCAGCTCAAGGGTCTGGACGAGACCACCACTTGCGCCGTCAATGACGTGCAGGCGCCCCCGTTCATCGGGGAGGAACAGATCGAAGGCCACATCTGCTCCCAGGGCCGCCGCCGCCCCTTCCTTCAGGTTGGCGCCATCCACCCGGGCTCGCCAGAGGGGATCGCCCGTCGACCCGTCGATGGCCAGAAGGTCCCCCTGGAGGTCTGCCACAAAGACATCGAGCCCGCCGTCGGCGTCCAAGTCCGCCAAGAGTGGGGCCAGCGGATGGCTGAATCGCAGCTCCCGGCTCCACATCTCGACCTCGCCCTGCGCCCGCGCGATCTCGCCGTGGAGCGAAACGAGAGCCGCCGCGATGGCCAGGGCCATCGGACCACGCTGGAGGAGCGATGAGATGAAACCCACGGGGACGGGAAACCACCTGCGACTGTGGTCACTCCCCATCTTCCTGTCGGCACTGGCCACGATCAAACTCTTTTTGGCGGGGCGCCGAGCGGGTCGCGAGGGTCAGCCTTGCCATTCTGACACGCCGGGCCTCATTCTTCCTCCTTCACAAGACTGTCCCGAGCCCTCCCGTGTTTGAATACGATCGCTTCCTGTACCCCCTCCTGCTGAGCCTTCGCGTCGCCACCCTCGCCACGCTGGCGGCAGGCGTCCTGGGTTTGGCCATCGCCCATCTGCTCGCCAAGGGCCGCTTCTGGGGGAAGGAAGCGATCGATGTCCTGGTCACACTGCCGCTCGTCCTGCCGCCGGTCGTCACAGGGTACCTGCTGCTTGTGCTGTTGGGCAAGCAAGGGCCTCTCGGTGCCGCTCTGGCCCAGGTGGGGATCCACGTCCTCTTCACCTGGCAGGCAGCGGTGATCGCGGCCACCGCCGCAGCGCTCCCCTTCATGGTCAAGACGAGCCGGGCGGCCTTGGAAGAGGTCGACCCCGAACTCGAGATCACGGCCCATCTGCTCGGCTATGGCCGATGGGGCACCTTCTGGCACGTGTCGCTCCCGCTGGCTCGGCGGGGCATCATCGCCGGACTCGTCCTGAGCTTTGCGCGGGCGCTGGGCGAGTTCGGCGCGACCCTGATGCTGGCCGGAAACACGCCGGGCCGGACGAACACACTCGCCCTGGAGATCTACGCCGCCAGTGAATCGGGGGAGACGGGGCGCGTCTGGCTCCTCGTGGTGGCTCTCATCCTCGTCAGCTTCGTGATCCTGTACACGGCCAATCGACTCACTGCCCGCGATCCGCGTTGACGATGCAACCGCACTTCGCGTCCGATGTCATATACGCAGTGCAGAATGGAATCCGCCGGCGCCAAGAAATCCTTTACAGCGGCGCCGGTGCTTCTCCATACACAGGGTCCCCGAGGTGCCCGCCCCATGTCCCTTGCGCCTTTCGCCGTGATCTTCGATGCCGACGGCGTGCTGTTCGACTCCGAGCGGCTGAGTCTCGCTGCCTTCCTCGAGACGGTGGCTGAGTTCGGCGCCCAGCTCGACGGGGACGACATCGTTGCGAACTGTGGCCAGACCGACGCGGCCATTCTCACGTATCTCGCTCGCCACCATGGCGCGGAGATCGAGTACGAGGCGTTCAAGGCCCGCAAGTTCGAGAAGTACAGGGAGAAGGTCGCGGAGGAGCCTGTGGAGGTCTTCGAGGGCGTCGTCGACCTGCTCGACGCGCTGACCCAGCGGGAGATCCCCTTCGCCATCGCCTCGTCGGGCTCACCGGAGAAGATCGAGTTCAATCTCTTCCAGACCGGCCTCGCCGACCGCTTCCGCGTGCTCGTCAGTGGCGAGGAACTCGGGACGTCCAAGCCGGAGCCTGGTATCTTCATCCACACCGCCCAGCTCCTCGAAGTGTCGCAGAACCGCTGCGTCGTCATCGAGGACTCCGTCAACGGCGTCTCCGCCGCCAAGGCGGCCAACATGACCTGCGTCGCGGTGACCAACACCTTCCACCGGACGCAGCTCCGGCATGCCGATCTCGTGATCGACAGTCTCACCGAGCTGAGTTTTGTTCGCCTCCACGACCTCGCCCTGCGCCACCACGTTCAGTCCGTGCTCGGCTGACTCAGCCCCGTTCTCCTCTCGTCCACTTCGCCAGGTGGGCCAAGGCCCGATCGAGACCTGGGTAGCGCCGCTCCGCCGCCTTGAACTCGGGCGAGTGCACGAGGCGCCGGCCATCGGGCGCGATGCGCACGGGGTGAACGGCGTGGAGGAGCTCGTGGAAGACGATGTACTCGAGGAAAAACCGGGGCGTCCGCCGCGAGTCGAGCTCGGGATGAATGCGTATGGTGTCTGACGCCGCGTCATAGGAGCCAAAGACGATTGAGCGGCGGTTCCGGCCGCGTGGCACTCCGGTCTTTCCCCAGGAGATGCGGGTCCGGAGGGTGCCCCCGAAGTGCTCACGATTGACCGCGTCGCAGATGACCTGGAGATCGAAGTGCTTTCCCAGTGGCTGCAGACGAGGCCGCCGGCGGCGGCCTGCGGGCATCTCCCTCCGCGCGGCCTCCACAAACGATCGCAGCGCCCGCGCGGTGGTCCTGTGAGGCCGCCTCAGATGCGTGGCGAGCAGGCGCAGTGTCTCCTCCGAGGCGAGCCGGAAGCACGGATGGAGCGACAGGCGCCAGCCCTCGCCGCGGCGCCACTGGCCACGGACGGGCTGCGCGTCGGTGCCGTCGAACGTCAGGTCGATCTCGTCCCCGGCAAGGACCTCCAAGAGGCGGGTGCATTTGTCATCGGAGCCCATCGCGCAAATCCATTGCACGTGCACACCCGAGTGGTCCAGTCTCCGGGCATGATTGCCCCGGAGTACCTGCCTGTCTGCGACGAGACCAACCGCGTCATCGGCCGTGCTTCCCGGGCAGTTGTCCATGCGCAGGGACTGCGTCACCGGGCTGTGCACGTCGTCCTGCTCAATTCGAAGGGCGAGATCTTCCTCCAGCGCCGCGGCCCTCAGAAGGACACATTTCCCGGGGTCTGGGACACGAGTGTGGGCGGCCATGTGCTTCCGGGCGAGGAATTCGACGAAGCCGCTGCCCGCGAGCTGGCCGAGGAGCTGGGGATCGAGGGGCAGCCCACTCGAATTGGAGACCATCCGGCCTGCGAGGAGACCGGCATGGAGTTTGTCGCCGTGTACGAGTTGGTCACGGACCAGCCACCGCGCTGGGATGGCATCGAAGTCGCCGATGGGCAGTGGATGTCTCCCCCGGCGATCGCCGTGGGGCTCGCCGATGGCTCGCTCTCCGCGACACCCGCGTTCTGCCGGACATTCGAACTGTGGCGCCGAATGAGAGGTCGATGAGTCGCACCCCATGAAGCTCGCCGATCTGCTCCATCAGGATGTCGTCGTGGATGCCATGCAGGCCACGGACGCGACGCAGGCCATTGACGAGCTTCTGGCCCGGCTGGTGTCCACCGGCCGTCTTCGCGAGACCGACCGCGCTCGCGCGCGCGAGATCGTCCTGGCGCGCGAGCGCTCCATGTCCACCGGCATCGGGCACGGGGTCGCCATCCCTCACGGCACGGTGCCCGGTCTCGACGGCGTCCTCGGAGCTCTGGGGCGGTCAACGGGGGGAATTGAGTTCGCCGCGCTTGACGGCAATCCGGTTCACATCGTCGTCCTCGTGCTCGTGGGCGAGAGCGCCTATCGCCAGCACATCCGCACGCTCGCCATTGTCAGCCGCCTGCTCAACAGTGCCTCGCTCCGCGCCCAGCTCCTCCAGGCCACGGAGCCCGCCTCCATGATGCGTGCCATCGAGGCCGAGGAGAGCAGCGGGTCGCGCCTGAATCAGGCCCTCTGAGCGCGCGGCCGTGGAGCGTCTGTCGCGTCTGGCCCGGCGCACGGCGCACCTGCTGCTGCTCGAGGCCTTCGCGCTCACCTTCCTGGTCTTTCCCCTTCAGGCGACCCAGGACGCGCTGAGGCGGCTGCGGGAAGTGGTCATGCAGCCCTGGCTGGTCTCTCTTCTGCAGCGGCTGCGGATCAACCCGGAGACATTCTGGGCCTATGACGTCGAGGCGGCCTTCAACTCCGGCCACGAGCCGCTCGTTCTGAAGGAAGGGCTGTTCAAGTTTGCTCTCATCCTCGCGGTCGTCGCCTGGCTCCTGTCGACCCTGACACGATCTATGCCGCCCCAGCCGCGCCGGACGGCTCGCCACCGCCTCATCTGGTTTCTGGCCGCGGTCGGCCTCCTCGGTGTCAGCCTGATTCTGGGGACACTCGGCTCCCAGGGCGAGAGGCGCATGGTCTGGCTTCAGTCGCGCGCCTTCTTCACTGCGCTGGCGGGGCTGGCATTCTTCGCGCTCCTGCAGGATTTCCTCCGCTCGCGGCGCAGTGCGGAGCGGTGGATTGGCCTTCTCTTCGCGATCACCACTCCAATTCTGCTGATCTCACTGACCCAGCACCTCGGCGGCGTGCTTCTGCCAAGCGGCACGATCGCCGTTTTCGGCCTCATCCCGCTCCCCCAGGCCGCGGGCTACGAGCGCAACGCCATCGGCTCGCTCATCGGACACAACAACGGCGCGGCACTCGTGGCCGTGCCTGGACTCTGCCTGGCCCGGGCCGTTTGGTCGAGGACGCGGCGGGTGTGGCTCCGCACGTTTCTCGCGGCCTGGGTGATGCTCGCGCTCTGGGTCGTCATCCGATCCCAGAGCCGCAGCGTCATCATCTCTCTCACCGGAGGGACAGCCCTCTGGTTCGCTCTCTCCCGATGGGCCTTGCCTCGGACCGAGCGGCCACCGCGCAGCGGCCGCGCGACGTTCTGGATCGCCACGGCTGTCGCCGCCCTGGTCGCCCTGCAGACGTTCGACAGCCCCCTGCGCGGCTCCCAGTCCCTTGGCGAGCGGATGAGCCGGCTTGTGTCCCTCAGCGATCTGATGAGGGACACGCGCATGCGGACGCTGGTCACCGGGATGCCGGCCTTCTTCGATCGCCCGCTGATGGGCTGGGGCATCGGCTCGTTCGCCTGGATCTACCCCTGGTATCAGGGTCAGCACTTCCAGGACCCGCGCCACGAGAACACGCGCCTCCACCCGACGACGCTGCTGACGCCGCAGGCACACAACGATTGGCTGCAGCTGAGCATTGAGCTCGGACTTCTGGGCCTGGTGCTCGTCCTCGCGGGCCTGTGGCTCCACTGGGGCCGGGGATGGCGATTTGCCCGGGACGGCTGTCCAGCCGCTGCCGCCCCGTTCGTCCGCGGCGCCCTCTGCGCGGGCCTGATCCTCGCCATCCAAGCCGGCCTCGACTTCCCCATGCACGTGATCCCGACAGCGCTGCTCAGTCTGCTCGTCGCCGCGCTCACAGCAAACGCCCCGGAGATCTGGGGGACACCGCGCTTCTCGAGACCCCGGCCTCTGACTCCGGCTGCGCGCATGCTGAGATGGAGCGCTGTCGCCGCTCTGCTGCTCTTCTCTCTCTGGCCGGCTCGCTGGTGGGCCGGACCACGCCACTCGATGAATCCGGCGCACATGGCGCCCTCGCTCAGCCGCGTGATGCGGCCCGTTCTCGGAGAAATGCTCGCCGAGGCGCGCCACGTCGCGGCGCAGGCGCGAATGGATCTCTACTTCCGCGACCGCTCCCTGCGGGGAACAGACACGGCACTCTGGCTCCTCACGGATGCTCGCCGCCAGCTGCGCGATGCGATTCAAATCACGCCCGCGGGCGGCGCGCTGCACAGCCGGATGGGAGAGGTCCTGACCTACCTCGGCGAGTGGAACCCGGCGCTCTACCACGCCGCGCTCGACGAGTTCGCCATCGCCATCGAAGACGTGCGCAACTACACGACCTACTACTACATGGGCGAGTGCCATCAGGGCATCGCCCTGGCCCACCGCGCCTCCGCCGAGGCCGCGGCCGCCGAGGGGGACACCGCACGGGCAGCGCGAGAGCGTGCCGAAGAGCGCCGCCACTGGGTCGCGGCGATGCGCAACTACAACGCCGCCCTGGTCTACAATCCGGGCGACCCCTACTCGGCGGACACTCTCGCCAAGATGCTCATCGGAGAGGGCGAGTGGGACCAGGCCGCCCGCATTGTCCGCCTCCTCCGCCGGTGGAGCCCGGACTGGTACCGCGAGCGGTGGTACAACCGGGCACTCAACGACATCGCACTCGCCGAGTGGGATCGTGCCCTGCCCACACTGCGGCTCCTGCGCCAGGTCGAACCGGATGACCGGGTGGTGCTGGCCAGCGCCGCCGTCTGCCTCATGCGTCAGGGAAGTCTCGAGGAAGCACGGCGGACGATCCGGGAGGTGCATCTGCAGTTTCCGGAGGACCGTGATCTCGACTTCCTGGACGTGGAGCTGTTGGTCGAGGGGGGGGATCTGGAAGGGGCTGTGGCCCGGGCACGGGAGATGCCCCATCGAACCCCTCATCTGAATCTGCTGTGCCTTGAGCACATTGCGCTCACGAAGCTGGGACGTCTGGACGAGGCCCGCGAGGTGTACAGCCGCATCCGCAGCATCGTCCTGGCGCGGGGTCAGCCCGAAGCCGCCGCACTGAGCATCCTCGGCGACCTCGCCTGGGATCTTTTCGAGGATCGTGCCCTGGCCGCGCAGTTCTACGAGTCGATGGGCACCCACCCGCTGCTGCCGCCTATCCTCTCGAAGTACCGTCTGGCGCTCCTGGCAGCGGAGCGGGGCGACCGGGATCGAGCCCGCGAGCTGCTGGCGAGCTTGGGAAACCTGCTGGCGACTCATGAGCCGTCGATGGCACTGTGGCGGTCGCTGGAGGGAGAGACTTCCCATGAACTTTGACAACGGACTCGTCCTCGCCCTGGGCGGCAACTCGATCGTCCGGACGGGGGAGAAGGGAACGATCACCGAGCAGTGGACGCACACCGACGAGACCATGGCGGAGATCGCCGCGCTCTGGGAGCGGCACCGCTGGCCGCTCGTGATCACACACGGGAATGGTCCACAGATGGGGCGCATTCTTCTGCGGAGTGAACTGGCGGTGAAGGAGGTGGATCCGCTGCCCCTGGATGTGTGCGTGGCGGACTCTCAGGCGGGGATGGGGTACATGATCCAGCAGGTGCTGGGGAACCATCTGGCGCGACGGGGCGCGGGGGCGGTGATCGTCACGGTGATCACACGGGTGGAGGTGGACGCGTGCGATCAGGCGTTTGGAAACCCGACGAAGCCGATCGGGCTCTTCTACAGGGCAGACGAGGCGAGGCGGCTGATGAGCGAGCGTGGCTGGGAGATGCGGGAGGATGCAGGACGGGGCTGGAGGCGAGTGGTGGCATCGCCGGTGCCCCGGCGGATCGAAGAGATCGGCGCCATCCGGCACCTGGTCGAGCGAGGCGACATCGTGATCGCGGCCGGCGGCGGTGGGATCCCCGTCGTCCGTCGTCCCGACGGGGCCTTGCAGGGCGTGGGCTGCGTGATCGACAAGGACCTGGCCTCGGCCCTCCTGGCCCAGGAGATGGGCTTTCGGCGTCTGGTCATCATCACCGGCGTCCCGCGGGTGTGCATCGACTGGGGGAAACCGACTCAGCGCGAGGTCGCGCGTCTGTCCGCTGCGGAGGCTCAGCGGCATCTGGACAGTGGGCAATTCCCCGCGGGGTCAATGGGGCCGAAGATCGCGGCGGCCATCGACTTCGCGAGCCACAGCGGCACGGCCATCATCACCCAGCCCGGCGACATCGAGGCCGCTCTCGCGGGCAAGGCGGGCACGTGGATCACGCAAGAGGGTGCAGCATGAGAACCACGGAGTGGACAGTGACGCGCGGCGTCAGGGACCTGGCTCTCGCGGTGATGGTGGCCTCAGCCCTTCTCGGCGGATGCCGGAGTGTGCCGACGCCCCCAGAGACTCGGCCTCATGAGTCGCTGATGACAATCCTCGCGGAGCTTCAGCTTCACCGGGGCGAAGACGTCTACCGGTTCGGCTACCCGGCCGATGTCACGGGGCAGAACGTCTTCCGCGCTTCGCTGATTCGGCTCGTGAACTGGGAGCAGCAGCGGCCCGGGCAGTGGGAGGACATTGTCCGCTATGCGAAGGGACTCGCGTTCGAGGCCCTCGGGGAGTTCGAGGAGGCCGCCGCCCAATTCGGGCGGGTGGCGGTCCTCGACACCGAGCTCTCCGAGGCCGCGGCCGAGCGGCTGCAGGTCGATCTGCGTCTGGCGGAGCTGGCGAACTTCGAGCCTGAGGGGGAGACCCTCGCCCTCTTTCTCCTCTCGATGGCCGAAAACGTCGACCGGTGGCGCCGGGAAGCCGCGCTGCGCGAGGGTACGGAGTGGGAGGCTGTGGCCCGGCACGGCTGGGAGCAGGCGGAGATGAGGCAAGCCGAGATTCTCCGGGAGGTGCGCTTCAGCATCGAGCGCGGCGACGAGCGTTACCGCGAGGCCTGCCAGCAGCTCATCGAGCATCACGCCGACAGCCACCGCGTCCACCAGCACTGGCTGCGTCTGGGCGATCACCATCGAGATCTCGCCGAGCGGCTGGCCGTCTTCAGCCCGCCCAGCCAGACGGCTTTCGATATCGACACGTTTGAGCAGCTCGTCGGCGCGGCGAGGACGATCTACCTGCAGGTCGAGCGCGCCGATGGGTTCCGGGAGAAGCTCGAGGCACGCGCCCGGCTCGCGGCCCTCGAGCAGTTCGCCCAGCGCGTCCGCGAGGATGCGCGGTGAAAACTGCGGCCTTCATCGCCCTCGTGCTCTGCTGCGCGGCGGTGCCGGCGCAGCAGAGCGACCTCGACACGGCAACGGCCCAGGCCTGCACCGCGACGCTGCTCGGCGACCGGGATGGTCTCCGCAGCGCCCGTGCAATGCTCGAGCGCATCGAGTCACATTGGCAATCAGCGGGTCTGGGGACGACGGGTCTCGCCGACAACGTGGCCACACTCGCCAACGTCCTCATCCACGGGCGCACTCCAGCGTTCACCCAGGCACAGCGGCGGATCGCCCGCTCCGCCAACACGCCCGAGGAGCGCGCACTGCTCCGGGCTCTGGGCGACTCCCTGCCCTGGCCCACCATCACTCGCCTGCGGTGGGAGAATCGCTACAACCGCGCGGCGGGTACCGTGAACTGGGTGATTCGCCGCGCCCAGCAGCTGCTCACGGGCCAGTTCCAGGCCTTCTTCCAGATGGGCAATGACGTGGTGTTCGCCCAGCCCCGGCTGCGCCGGGCGACGACCCGCGAGCGGAAGATCTTCGTCCTCGCCGAGCGGCTGGCCAGCGAGGCCCCCGGGACGGTCGAGGCGCTCCGCGCCCGAGACGAAGCCCGCACCCTCGCCTCCAAGATCGAGCGAGCCCGCCGCCGTGACCACCTGCGCCGCATCCGCGTTGCTCAGGAACAGGGGCAGTGGGAGACGGCGGTCGCACTGGCGCAGGGAGGGCTGACCCTGTGGCCCTCCGATGACGACTTTGAGCGCCTCCTGCGCGAGTCCGACCACCGGATTGGCCTTCGCACGCGCTCTTGGCAACGTTCGCTCGAGGTCGACCCCGTCGCAGACGCCAACCTGAGCGCCGAGCAGGCCGGGATCGCCGCTGAGGCACTGCGGCTGTCACTCCGGGGCCGGCCTGCACAGGCCCGTGAGGCGCTCGTCGAACTGGCCCGCGACATGCCAGCCGCGCCGGTCTCGGACGACGCGCTCCTCTTGGCGGCGATCATGGAGCAGTCCATGGGAGAGAGTGCCTCCGCCCGCGCCCGGCTCACTGCGCTGTCAAGCCAAGATCGAGACAGCGCCTGGATCGCGGAATCCCTCGGCAATTCATTCCCGTTCGCGCTGGATCACGAGGTCGAAGCGGCCATGGCGCGGCGCCGGGAGCTCTCGCGCCGATTCGTCTGGCAGGGGGCCCGCAGTGTGGATGAAAATCTCTATCTCGCCAGCTCCAGCGCCATCAGTCAGGGCTTGGCTGCGCCTGCGGCGCTCGGGGCGTTCTTCTTCATCGACTCGGCATTCCGCGGGGTGGCCCTCGCCGTCCACAATCCTCTCGGGGCTGAGGCCATCGTCGACGCGCTGGCGCGCCTCGAGCGGCGTCAGGGAACGCTGAGCCCCGAGCTGCGCGCCATGCAGCGCGACCGGCTCCGTGACCTCGGCGCCCTCGACCGGGCACTGGCCGTCCACGAGGAGCTCCCGCAGCCGGATCCAGGTCTCGCCCGCCGCCTCCGTTCGCAGATGGCCCGCCAGATGCTCGAAGTTGCCCGGGGCGAGAGCAATTCCGAGACGCAGCGCCGGATGCTCGCGCACGTCGCTGAGACTTACTCTGGAACCGATGCCGCGCGAGAGGCTCTGACGCTGATGCGCACGTCACCCTTCCCGGGAGCCCATCTGACCGCAGAACAGGTTCGAGCCGAGATCGAGACTCTCCGCCAGGCGGGGTGGCCTCTGGCCCCGTCGCTGACGGATGGCCGCACCGGCAATGGCGAAATCGACGGCGTGGGTGTCACTGTCGAGCCGGACGGCACCATCCACTACCGCCGGCGCAATGCAGAGGAGTGGGAAGAGGCGAGGGCCGCCGGGGGAGATGGAGCGCGGCTCGCTGCCGTTGCCGCAGCCCTCGAGCGGCAGAGCCGAGCGGTCTCAGCCCTGGAGGAGCGCGAACGCCCCCACGTTCCCCTGGAGGTCACCGGCTCGCTCGGTGCCTCGGGCATCTACGCCGTGCCGCAGCTGCAGCGATTCCGCCATGTCGATGAGGACCTCCCCCTCTACGAGTGACAGTCATCACGCCTTCAGAAAGACCGTCCCATCCTTGACCTCGATCTCGAAGCACCGGTGATCCTCTCCGGTGGTCGAGCACTTGCCCGAGGTCAGATCGATCTCCCAGCCGTGCCAGGGACAGATGAGTGTGCTGCCATCGAGCTCCCCCTCGTCGAGCGGTCCTCCCATGTGTGGACAGTTCGGCTCGATGGCATAGATCGTGCCCCCGCAGTTGATCAGGGCGATCTCCTGCCCTCCCGCCTCGACGCGGATACCGCGCCCCTCGGGGATGTCGGCGACTTTGGCCAGCTCCGTCATGACTCGGATCCTCCACGCACCGCGAGAGATGATGGCGGATTGACCCGCAGGCCCCACCGGGCTGTCAAGCCCGGAGGGACGGGCATCACTGCGCGTCCAGAATCAGGCTCCCGGCCTCGCGGAAGGCGAGATAATCGGCATGAGTCAGGAACCAGGGACTCGGCGTGAACTCGCTCTCCGAAAGCGGGGGCCTGGGATCGCGGACGTGAAAGATCTCGACGCGTGAGAAACCGGCTCGTTCGAGACGCCGCCGCCAGAGGGGGGGATGGAGGAGGTGAACCTTCACCTTCAGGGCGTCGATCCACTGACTGGCGACCGGGCTCCCCCCGTAAAGATCCATCATCACAATGAATCGCCCCTCCGGGGCGAGAACCCGCCGGACCTCGCGGAGGGCGAGGTTCACGTCGGGGACGTAGTAAAGGGACTCCACGCTGAGGGCGCGGGAGAACGTCGCATCCCGGAATGGGAGGGCCGTCATCGACGCTCCGACAAGCGCGACGCCGGGCGCCGGCCGGGCTCTGGCAAGCATGCCTCGGCTCGCCTCGACCCCGACAACCCGGCCCGCGCCGCGCTCGCGCATGAGGTGACATGCCCAGCCGACGCCGCAGCCGAGATCCAGCGCATTGTCCCCGGATCCGATCGGCACTCGCTCCAGGGCCTGCTCGACGGCCGCCCGGTGGCCCACAGCCATCCGCTCGCCGCGGCCCTCGGCCGCCCACGTGTCGAACTCCTCGCGGACGCGTCGCTCCGCCCGGTCGCTCATGAAACCTCACCTTCGCGAAAAATGGGTCTTGTCGAATTCCACCCTTTTCGGTACCATATTCGCAATCACAGTTTGGAGAACGCGTTGCCCATGGGCCTCACGCTCACCGAGACCGCTGCCGCCGCTGTCAAGCGGCTCCTGGAAAAGGAGCAGAAGCCCGCCTGGGGACTCCGCATGGGAGTCACCGGCGGCGGCTGCGCCGGCATGAACTACAGCATGGCCATTGAGGAGACCCCGAAGGAGGGCGATGTCGTCAGCGAGTGCCACGGAGTCCGTGTCTTCGTCGACCCGAAGAGCTACCTCTACCTCAACGGTGTCGAGGTGGACTATGTCGAATCCATGATGGGCAGTGGCTTCAAGTTCTCCAATCCCAATGCCTCCAAGTCCTGCGGCTGCGGGACATCGTTCGCCGTCTGAGGCGCGCTCACTCGCCGCCGTAGGCGATGGCAGGAGTGCCCGTCTCCCGCTGGATGCGAGCGGCGATCTCTCGCAGTCTTTCCCCGTCCACAGGCCTGACGCCGGAGAGCGGCGGCTCGCGGTCAAGCGTGTAGACCTGGATCTCGATCGGGCGAATGAACCTGAGTCTCTCGATGAGCGCCCCCACTGCCGCCTCTGTCGCGTTGTCCACCTTGCCGGTGATGAACATCGACTGAATGGTGACACCCGAGATCTTCGCGATCCCCGCCACGACCTCGTCCAGAGTCACTCCAAAGGGCACATCGATGCGCCGCCAGAGGGACTCCTCTCCTGCATCGAGCTTCAAGCACCGGATGTCGAACTGACTGATAACATCTCTGATCCGAGCGCTCTGGACATGGCGCGCATTGGACAAGAGGGCCATCCTCGCCCGGGGCATGAGCTGGTCTCGGAGCCGCCGCGTCTCGACCGTGATCTCTCCGAAGTCTGGGTGGTCCGTCGGCTCTCCATTGCCGGCAAAGGTGATGGCGTCGAGCTGCCGCCCGGCGGCCCTCTCCCGCTCGAGCCCCGTCCGGATCTCCTCCAGAATCTCACTGGTGGGCGGCATGTACTCGGGCCGGTCCTGGGGCGATCCGTAGAAGACTCTGGTGAGCCCGCGCTCACAGTAGATGCAGCCGAAAGAACAGTGCTTCACGGCCGTCGGAGAGATGTTGACTCCCAGCGACCATCCCAGCCGCCGGCTGCGGACAGGGCCGTAGACGTACCGCTGTTCGAGCCCGAGTCGCTGCATGCTCACGAGTCAACCACGGCGCGGAGCCCCGGGCAATCCCTTCCCCACTCCTTGCCGTTGCGGCGGGAAATGGGCTGTGCTGGTCTGGCTCCGATGAAGCGCCCCATTTACCTCGACAACCACGCCACGACTCCCGTTGACCCACGGGTCCTTGAGGCGATGCTGCCGACCTTCAGTGTTGATTTCGGCAACCCTGCGAGCCCCAACCACGCCTACGGCTGGGAAGCGGAGGAACGTGTGCAGATCGCCCGCGAGCAGGTGGCTGCCGTGATCGGAGCGGAACCCGAGGAGATCATCTTCACCAGCGGCGCGACGGAGAGCGACAATCTGGCGATCCGGGGAACCGCTCTGGCCCAGCGTCCACGGGGTTCCCACATCATCACTGCCGCGACTGAGCACCGGGCCGTGCTCGATCCCTGCGCCCGCCTTGCCCGGGAGGGCTTCCATGTCACGGTGCTGCCTGTCCAGTCCGGCGGGCTCATCGACCTCGCCGCTCTCGAGGCGTCGATCACGGATGAGACGACGCTCATCTCGATCATGGCAGCCAACAACGAGATCGGCGTGCTTCAGCCGCTGCATGAGATCGGCGCCCTGGCGCGAGCCCGCGGTGCCCTGTTCCACACCGACGCCGTCCAGGCTTTCGGCAAGGTCCCGCTGGATGTCGATGCCGCCAAGATCGATCTCCTCTCCATCTCGGCGCACAAGGTGTACGGCCCGAAGGGGGTGGGAGCCCTCTACGTCCGCCGCCGCGGACCCCGCGTCAGGCTCACGCCGTTGATCGACGGCGGAGGTCACGAGCGCGGCCTGCGTTCGGGCACGTTGAATGTCTCCGGCATTGTGGGGCTGGGCAGAGCAGCCGAGCTCGCCGCTGCCGAGATGGATCAGGAATCCCGCCGGCTCCGGCTCCTGCGCGATCGCTTGCTCGGCCGGCTTCGGGAGGGGCTGCCCGAAGTCCATGTCAACGGCACCCTGGACTCCCGGCTGCCTGGAAACTTGAATGTCTCATTCGGCCAGCTCGAGGGGGAAGCCCTTCTCCTGGCGCTGAGTGACATTGCGCTCTCGACTGGCTCCGCCTGCACATCCGCCCAGCAGGAACCCTCGCATGTTCTGAAGGCCCTTGGGCTCAGCGAGGCGATGGTCAAGTCGTCCGTGCGCTTCGGCATCGGCCGCTTCAACACGGTCGAGGAGATCGACTTTGCCGCCAGCCGTGTCGCTGACGAGGTCCGGCGACTCTTGGCGCTCTCCCCGTTGACCGCTCACCGTCAAGCGGGGCTCGACTCACCCGCCGAGGATTGGCCGAGCCGCTGATGCACAGAGCCCCCCGCCCGGAGGCGAAGGGCCCGAAGCTTTCGACGTCCGGTGCGATCAGCGATCCGCCGGCTTGACCGAGAGGTCCTTCGCTTTGCCCTTCTCCTTCGATGCCTCCTCGGCGGAGTCCATCGGGGACTTCTTCTCCGCGATGTTGGGCCACTTGGCAAAGCCGGGACCGGTGATCGCCGCGACCACGTGCTCCGGCCAGCCGGTCGTGTCGGCGGCCCCCGGGTCCTTGGCGCCGGTGACGACCGCATTGAACTCCAGGTACCACTTCATGTCGTCGGGGCAGTCGTGGTCGGCGAAGATTGCGGTGACGGGGCACTCGCTCTCGCATGCGCAGCAGTCGATGCACTCATCGGGATTGATTGCGAGAGTGTTCTCACCCTCGTAGAAGCACGAGACCGGGCACACATCCACACAGTCGGTGTACTTGCACTTGATGCATGCCTCAGTGACAACGTAGGCCATTTCACACACTCCACCTTCAGATCAGCGTGACCCCCTCCTGCGAACCTGAGCTGCGAGGATCACTCTGCCTGTCCTTCCTCGCATTGCCTCTCGCGGGGTGTCAAGGGCGAACCCGATCAGTGGCCCTGCATCCACATCGTGAGCTCGCGCCAGGTGATCAGCGTCAAACTGAGCGCCACGCTGACCGCCGCCGCCATCGGCCCGTGGCGCTCTACGGCCCGTGGAAGCCGGCGCACGAGGGGTGTCAGCGCAGAGCCCAGAAGAGCTCCTGCTCCCAGTGCCAAGGCCGTCTCGCCAAACCACTTCATCGCGACGCCGCTCGGCGGGCGGGTCCATGTCCAGAGGCCCGACTCCGGCAAGTAGTGGAAGACCGGAAGGTCGAGCACCGGCCACAGAGCGTAGAGCACCGATCCGAAGAGTGGCACGAGCCAGAGAGCGGGTGACGGTCGCATCAGACGCTCTTCACCATGACCATCACGAGGCCGGAAACCACGTTGTGGGCCGCGGCCAGCACGAGAATCAGCACCAAGGCCAGGTGACCACGCCACACAGTCCCATCCACGGCGATGTCTGCCCGCCGAAAGTGCATCCAGGCTGTCCATGCCAGGACAACGAGGAGCGCCCCGGCCCGCTCCTTGACTTCAAAGAGGGCTGTCAGGATGGGATAGTGGACATCGAAGACAGGTCCCCGGACCTCCACACGGAACTCGGGATAGATCACCGCGCCAGTGACGAAGGCGACCACCGTGACCCGGAGCAGTACCGAGGCAAAGATGCGTGGACGATGACGCCGAGGTGACGCGCCTGGGCCGGAACTCCAGGCCGCCAGTAACAGGTGTATCGCCAAGGCCAGCACCGCGAATCCCGCGAGAGCGTGAACCACCAGGATGGCCCGTGTCATCACGCTTTGACGCTCAGTAGAGCATGATACCGGGGATCAGATGCAGATGGCCGATCAGGCCTGCGCCAGCGGCACCCCGCAGCACCATCAGCACTCCCAGCAAGAGCACTGTCCCCGCGGCGAAGCGTGGCAACTGCGCGCGGACGCGTGGCCCGAGGAAACCCGCCAGTCCACCGGCGACCAAGAGAGCGGGCACCGTCCCTGCCCCGAACACGGCCATCACCGCCGCGCCGTGCAGCGGACTGCCCGTGGCGGCTGCTCCGGCCAGCATTCCCCACACCAGACCACAGGGCAGAAGGCCCCAATACAGACCGAGGGCCACGCCACTGAGCGGCCGCCGCGAGGCCAGACCACGCACGAATCGACTCACAGCGCCCTGGCTGACGGTCAGCGCATGACGCCAAGGGAGCCAGCCGAGCAGGACAAGGGCAAAGACAATCATCGCCACTCCGCCGAGCACCGAGGCGGCACCGTGAACGCCCACAGCCATGCCACTCGTGTTGACCGCGGCGCCGGCAAGCCCGGCCAGGACGCCCAGCAGCGCGTAGGTGATGATCCGCCCCACGTGGAGCGGAAGCTGAGCCCACGGACCACCGGAACGGGAGCGCATGCCCTCGGCAACGGCGACCAGCGGCCCGCACATCCCCAGACAGTGAAGGCTGCCGATCAAGCCGCCGGCGAGCGCCCCACCCAGCGTCAGGGCTGTCGGCGCGACTTGGCAGCATGACTCCATGGTCAGAGCGCGATCGGCGGGATACGCTGCGGCACGGGCACGATGACGGCGCGGCGCAATCCCTGCAGCATCGCGAGGCCGTACAGCCCAGCGAAGCCGGCCGTGATGAGGACAAGGGACAGAATCTCGCGACCCGCCAGGGCCACCTCGCCGAAGTGGAAGATGGGGGGCATGACGAGCAGATTGCGCTCGGTGAACCCGATGAAGAGAATCCACAGGGCCAGGATCGAGAGCAGTCCCGGGATCATCTTGATCTTCTGATTGAGGAGAATCAGGAACGGCCCGAGGAACCCGCCGAAGAACACGAGGAGACTCACCGGCCGCCAGAAGCTCTGATCCGGCCCCATGCGGTGGAGCAAGTAGGAGACCTCCTCAGGCAGATCCCCATACCAGATTGTCAGGTACTGCGCGAATCCCGTGTAGACCGACAGAATGCAGAATCCGAACATGATCTTCGCGAGGTCGTGGAACTGCCGCTTGCCCAGTTGCGACTCGAGCCCAAGCCGGCCCCGGAGCAAAGTCGACCAGACCACGAGGGCGGCGAGGCCCATGTAGATGGTCGTCACAAAGAAATAGCCCCCGAACATTGTCGAATACCAGTGCGGCTCGAGTGACATGACGAGGTCGAAGGCGAGGATCGAGTAGCCGAACGCATAGCCCAGGATCAGCAGGGCGCCCCACACCGTCCCCCTGCCGCGGGTGATCCGCTTCTCCTCGTCGAGGCCACGCCAGCCCTTCGGCGGCGGCGTCCCGCGCTGCTCGGCCAGCGCGCCGCGGTCCAGGCGCAGCACCGTCATCGCGAACCTGAAGCTGAGCAGCATCAGCACCACCAGCACGCCGAAGTCGCGCACCAGAAGCTGCGGGAGTCGAAGCCACCACCCCTTGAACCCATGGAACTGCACATGGCTGTCCGCGTGGAACTCACTCGCCCAGGGAATCACCTGCGACGCCGTCAGCGCCACGACGATGAAGAGCAGCAGGTTCAACGGGAGATAGGCCATCTGAACCAAGCCGAGACGCGCGACCTGCGGTCCCCACTGGGCCCGGACGACATGGGTGATCGCCGCGAAGACGATCCCTGCCTGCGCGAGACCACCCCAGAACAGGAAGTTCACGTAGAAGAAGGGCAGCGCGCGCCGCTCGCCCTCGAGCCCCAGGTAGAACCCAGCGGCGCCGAGCAGCGCGAGGACGATCAGAGGGACGTCCCAGCGCGGCACGCGCGCCGAGGCCCGGCGGGTCAGCTCGCTCCACTCTCGTGGCGACAGAAGATCGTCGTGATGAGCCGACATCACTTCACCTCCGCGCCAGCAGCTGCCAGGATCCGGGCCACCTCGGCCGAGCTCTCGGGCGCCGTCGTCACAATCAGCACGTAGTGGTCCTCCGTCGCGCGGTCGTCGAAGTGGGGATCGCCGTGGCGCTGGGGCAGCCCGCAGAGCACCACGACGCCCAGGAAGGTCAGGATGCCGGTGAAGAGCACCATCATCTCGAAGCCTGGCACGAAGAAGGGCGGCCACGAGACGAGAGGCTTGCCCCCGGTGATCTGACCGAAGCCGCCACCGTTGATCGATGCCGGCACGACCTCATTGACGAACGAGAGCCCGTGCGCCCAGGCCGGAAACATGAAGCCGAGTCCGACGCCGAAGAGCCCTCCGGCCAGCGAGAAGAGCCAGTTCACCGGTGTCGGGGGAATCGGGAGGGCGTCGAGCACCTCGTGGTCGGGGACTGGCATCATGACGTCGAGCGCCATGTGCCCCTTGCCCTTGAGCGTCTCGATGGCGTCGAGCAGGCCATCGCGGCCGGCGAAGACGCCGCTGATCGTGGCCGTCATCGGCGGGTCTCCTTCGAGGACGGTGCAGGCACCAGCTCTTTGATCTCCGTCATCGAGATCGAGGGCAGATGCTTGGCGAACAGGAGGAACAGCAGGAAGAACCAGGCGAACGAGCCGATCAGGATCGTGATCTCCACCCAGCTCGGGACATAGTAGCCCCAGTTGTACGGGATGTAGTCGGTCGAGAGCGAGGTGATGATGATCACGAAGCGCTCGAACCACATGCCCACATTGATGAGAATCGAGATGATGAACAGCCAGGCGATCGAAGTCCGGACCCGCCTCCACAGGAAGAGGAGCGGAAAGACACAGTTGCAGATCGCCATGATCCAGAACGACCACCAGTAGGGGCCGAAGGGGCGGCCCCACGTCGGGTCCGTGAAGATCGTCTGCTCGTACACGTTGCCGGAGTACGCGGCGATGAAGAACTCGATCCCATAGGCGTACCCCACGACCAGCCCTGTGGCGATGGTCACCAGGGCCAGAGCCTCGAGGTGCGCCACGCGGATGATGTGCTTCACGTTGAAGACGCGCCGCAGGGGGATCAGCAACGTGATCACCATGGCCAGGCCGGAGTGAATGGCCCCGGCGACGAAGTAGGGGGGGAAAATCGTCGTGTGCCAGCCGGGGATGATGGACATCGCGAAGTCCCAGGAGACGACGCTGTGGACGGAGACCACCAGAGGCGTCGCGATGCCCGCGAAGATGAGGTACGCCTTGCGGTAGTGCTGCCAGTGGGTCCCGCGGCCTGTCCATCCGAAGCACAGGACGTTGTAGATCTTCCGCCGCAGGCCCGTCGAGCGGTCACGCGCCGCCGCGATGTCGGGAATCAGGCCGAAGTAGAAGAAGAGGAACGAGATGGTGAAATACGTCGACACCGCCAGCACGTCCCACATCAGCGGCGACTTGAAGTTCGGCCAGAGATAGCGCTGGTTCGGGTACGGCATGAGCCAGTAGGCCTTCCAGACACGCCCGACGTGGATCAGCGGGAAGAGCCCCGCCGTCATGACGGCGAACACCGTCATCGCCTCCGCCGTGCGATAGACGGGCATGCGCCACCGGGCGCGGAAGAGAAAGAGCACGGCGCTGATCAGCGTCCCCGAGTGCGCGATGCCGACCCAGAAGACGAAGGTGATGATGTAGACGCCCCAGCCGTTGGGGTGCGTGATCCCGGCGACACCCAGGCCCACGAAGATCTGATACATCCAGGCGAGCATCGCGATGTTGAAGATGCCGAACAGCGTCAGCACCGACATCCAGTAGATCTTCCCGCCCGGCGCGAGGGTCGCGACGATGTCCCGGTTGATTTCGCGGTAGCTGAGCGCGGGCGGCTCGCTCACCGGGGCGGCGTGCGATTCACTCATGAGCGTGCGTGCTCCCTTCCGTGGCCGGCTCAACCACAGACTCGTCATGCGGCGCGGCGTGCGTGTGGACGGCGATCTCTCCCTCGCGGACGACCTTCTTGAGATACGTCACAGACGGGCGTGTGCCCAGATCGCCCAGCAGATGATAGCTGCGGGGGCCCTGGCGGATCGCGTTCACCTCGTGAGTGGGGTCGGCCATGTTGCCGAAGTGGAAGACCTTCGCCGGGCACGCCTGCGCACAGGCCGGTGTGATGGCCCCGTCCTCCGGCCGCGCCGCCTGGTACGCCTCATCGCCCTGGTCCAGCACGGCGCGCCGGGCGTCCTCGCGGCCCTTGCGGATGCGCTGAGTGCAGAATGTGCACTTCTCCATCACGCCGCGCTCGCGAACCGTCACGTCGGGGTTGAACAGGAGGTTGAGCGGCTCGGGGACGTGGTGGTAGTCGAACCAGTTGAAGCGCCGCACCTTGTAGGTGCAGTTGTTTGAGCAGTAGCGTGTGCCGACGCACCGGTTGTAGACTTGCCCGTTGAGCCCCTCGTAGGTGTGATACGCGGCGTGCACGGGGCACACGGGCTCGCACGGCGCGTTGTGGCAGTGCTGGCACAGGTTCGGCAGATGCCGGACCTCGCCCGTGTCCTCGACGTACTTCTCGATCCGAAGCCACGACATCTCGCGGCCCTTGCGGATCAGCTCTTTGCCCACGAAGGGAACGTTGTTCTCCGCGTAGCAAGCCGCCACGCACGCCCCGCAGCCGACGCAGGCGTCCAGGTCCACCGTCATGCCCCACATGAACTGCTCGTGGACCGTCGCCTCGTGGCGCTCGTACATGCTCCGGAGATTGGACCCCGGCTGCCCCGTGTCAAAGTGAACGCCGGGGTAATCTGTCCGCTCGCCGGCGTGGGCCAAGTCGGTCGCCTGGGCCAGGGGACGGCCGAGCTGCGTCTGCATGAAAGTCGTCCGGACCAGCTCACCTGTGCCCGCCTGCGCGCGCGTCTCCACGGTGAAGCCGTGGAGCACGAGGTTGTCGCCGCTCTGGGCGACATGGGCCAGCGGCATCGGATTGGCGCCCACCCCGGCCGCATAGCGCCCCATGCGCTCATGGCCGTTGCCGATCGGCACCGCGATCACGCCCTGCATCACCTGCTCGAGCGGCAGGACGGGCACGGTGATCTCCGCGCCGTCGCGTGCCAGCGTGATCGAATCCCCAAGTCCGACGCCCAGGCCCTCCGCCGTGGCGGGGTGAATCTCCGCCCAGGTGTCCCAGACCGCTGCGGTCGACGTCTCTGGAATCTCCTGGAGCCACGGCTTGTCGGCATCACGTCCATCGACGAGAAAGGGGTGGGGGAAGAGAAGCGCGGTGATCGACCCGGATTCGACCGGATTCTGTGCAGGCAGAGAGGCGTCGCTCCGGAGCGTCACCGGCTGGCTAGGAACCGGGGCGATCAGAACCCCGCGCCTCTTGGCTTCGCGGAGGAATGCGGCAGGCGCCAAGCCCTCCATCACCTCGGGGTGCTCCGCGGCGAACGCCATCACCCGGGCGACGAAGTGATCCTCGGCAGACTTCAATCCATGGGGGAGTTCGGCGGACGGACCAAAGACACCGGTGTCGAGGATGGCATCGAGGAGAAAGACCGTGTCGGGGAAGGGACGCGAGTCGAAGCGCATGAGCCCCGCGTCCAGCTTGGCTGTCCCGGACCCGGCGAGATGTTGCGGATACGGCTGGTCGTCCGGCAGCTGGCGTGGCACGGGCCGCATGGCGGGCTGAATGAGTCCGAGCGCGCTCGCCGAGCACTGGTGATAGCCCCACGTCTCGAGGAAGTGATGAATGGGCAGAACAAGGTCCGCCAAGTGAGCCGTCTCATCGTGCTGAGTTCCGAAGTGCACGACGGTCCCGGCGGCCTCCAGTGCGGCGCGGCCGCCGGGCATCAGAAACGCCGGATTCGCACTGTGCACGAGCAGCATCTCCACGGCACCGCTCTGGACGTCATCGAGCAGGGACTTCACCTCGCCGTGGCGCGCACCGCGCGGCGGCCGGGGCACCTGGGGGAAGATGATGGTCCGGCCCGTGCCCCCCGCGAGATGTGTCGCCAAGAGGGCCAATGCCCGGGCCTGGGCACCGTCGGGGCCGGATCCATTGGCGATCACCAGCGGAGCCTCCGCGGCGGCAACCTCCTGGCCCAGCGCGAGAAGGGTCCGGGAGAGCTCGTCGCCCAGGACCTGCTGCGCCGCCGCGAGGGGCACGGTCGAGAGGGCGTGTGCGGCCTCTCCGGCGCCGATGCCCTCGATGAGGACGCGCAGCGCGGCCGCCTCCTTGCCGGGGGCAAGCTTCACCCACCGGTCACAGGAAGCCGCAGTGCTCGACTGCCGCGGGCCGACGTAGATCGCCCTGCCCACCACGCCTTCGCGGTGGGCGTGCATCTTCGTGAAGGCGCCAATCTGGGCGACGGGGTCCCCCCAAGTCTCCAGGAAGTCCGCACCGAACGAAACCAGGAAGGTGGCCTGATCGATCCGGTACTCCGGCACCCCCGAGTAGCCGAAGAGATCGCGGGCCGCCGCGGCGAGGTTCCCCTCCGGCTGCAGGCGAAGATTGACAGGCGGGCGAGTCCCCAGAGCCTGCGCAAACGCCTCGATCACTGCGGCGTCGGAGTCCGCGATCTCACCTGTCAGCCAGGCGATCGCTCCGGCCCGCCCCGCGTCGAGTCGCTCGCGGAACCAAATTCGCAGCGTCTCCATGGCCTCGGGCCACTCGATCTCCGCGAGCTGGCCCCCGTCGGTGCGGCGCAGCGGCTTGGCCAAGCGATCTGGGTTGTAGAGACCCTGAGTCTGCGCCGCCACCCGGGCGCTGATCGAGCCGTTCGACCCCGGGTGCTCGGGATTGCCTTCAAGGTTGATCACCCGCCCCTCGCGGCAGCGGGCGCGGACGCCCACGCCGCTGCCCGTCGGGTCAAAGACTTCCGTGGCGTTCCGCTCTACAACAAGAAGATCAAGGCGGTCAAAGTTGCCCTTCCGCTGCTTGCGCCATTCGTTGTTCGAGTCTTGGGCAGCACTGCCAACGCCAAAGCCCACTACCTCGCAGAGCCACCCTTGCGACTGCAAGTAGTAGACGCCCGGTCCTGACGAGCGTTCCCCGGATTGACACAGTGTCAACGGCAGCGTCTTGGAATGGCTTGGTAGAGCCATTCTTCGGGTTCACATCGGCCAGTGGCCCGCCGCGAGTTGTCAAAATATTGGTCCCGGAACTCCTGCGGCGAATCGGGCACCACGGTGCACACTTAGGGTGTGGTCGGGAACCGAATCGCAATCGATCAGAACACTGTGGTCACGAGGGGACGCAGATGAGTGTGCCTAAGTTGCTTAGTTTGAAGGAAGCCGCGCAAGCCTTGGGTGGTGCCGTTACCCCCAAAGTCCTTCGGGCAGAAGTTCACTCCGGCGCGCTCAAGTGCGTGCGTGTTCGTCCGGGGCGCAACGCGAAGATTCTGTTTCGTGAGCGGGACCTTGTGGAGTGGCTCGAAGTCCACGCCGCTTCGCGCCAAGAGGTGCCGCCATTCGACATCTAGGCCAGCCAGCGGCAGGCCCAGATAGTGCCGCAGAGATGCACCAGCAGTACGGACGCGGCGGACGCTGATGTAGCTACACATCGTTGGCCGTGCCTTACAGGCAACAGAAGCATATGACACTGGTACGGGAAATGAAAACCGGGCACACGGTAAGTTTGGCGACCGATCCGTGGGCCCGGCAACGGAAACAGCCATGATTGTACAAGAACGCCTCAAGAAGAACCATTGTCCCACAAACAAGTCGGGCAATCCAAGACCGGGCCGGGCCACGCGCAATGACACTGTGTCAGCCGATCAGAGTCGTAGTAGCAGTACCTTTACGAAATCATGGGACATCCCCGCTGCCCACCCACGAACGCCGACCATACCGAGCAATCCTGTTTCCTACGCTCAAGCAACTGGTGAAAGGGGTGACCACCAAAGTCAGGTCGTGTCGCGGTGCATTGTAGCCTGAGGGAGTCCTTTGGGAGACTCCTGTGGAACGCCAAGCGCAAATTTCTGCCTCGGCCGGCGCTGTTGCGCCTGCCGCAACGCCGCCGGGCCAAGCCGCGCTGCTTTTGCCCGTGCCCGCCAACCTCATCGAGTTCATGCAGCTCTATGGCTCCGATGACGCCTGCCGCAAAGTGCTCATCGAGGCCCGCTGGCCGAGCGGCTTTTCCTGCCCGCGCTGCCGCCATACCAGAGGTTACGAGCTTCGCGAATATCCGGTCATCGAGTGCGCCAGGTGCGGCCATCAGGCCAGCGCCACGGCCGGCACGCTCCTGCATGGCACCAAGCTGGAACTCCACAAGCTGTTCTTGCTGCTCTACCTGCTCGTGGCCGAGAAGGACGGCGCCAACTGCAAGCAGCTCAAGCGCCAGGTCGGCGTGAACTACAAAACGGCGCGGCTGTGGAAGCTGAAACTCTCCGACATGCTGCACTGCCGCGAGAAAGACAGCCTGATCGGCAAAGTCGAGATCGACGAGACCATCGTGGGCGGCGGCGACGACCAAAGCGTGGGACGCCGCCTGTCGTCAAGGCAGCGCTACGTGCTGGTGATGGTCGAGGACCGGGGCAATGAGTGCGGAAGGCTGCGGCTGGAGGCCATGGACGACGCGAAGAGCCAGACGCTGGCAACGGTGGTGCAGAGCAATGTGCAGAAGGGCGCGACAGTGCACACGGACGGGCTTCGCGGCTACGGGGCTATCGAGGAGCACGAGATCGCGCACGAGCCTGAAGTGATCGGCGACCCGAAGCAGGCGAGCAAGAAGCTGCCATGGGTACATCGTGTAGCGAGCCTGCTCAAACGCGTGATTCTGGGAACGCTGCAAGGCTCGATCTCGATGGGCTGGCTGCCGTGGCTGTTGGCGGAGTTCGAGTTTCGCTTCAATCGGAGGCGGGCAAACAGGCGCCCCCTGCTGTTTGCGAGGCTGATGGAATTCGGCTTGAAAACCACCGCCCGGACGCGAAGATACTTCCTCAAGAAAGGCAAAATGTTCAGAGAAATGGGGCTATCCTGACCTTGGTGGTCACCCCTT
>JABWBI010000105.1 GCA_013360565.1 Candidatus Sumerlaeia bacterium
CTCGCGGCGAGCTGGCGGAGCGCGGGCGCGTCGAGGGCCAGCCCGACAGTGACGTACACGACGGAGAGACCCAGGGCGAGCAGCCAGAAGACCGGCGCGCGGGACTGGTCGAGGCCGGCGGTGAGCAGAGCCAAGCCGGCGGCGAGGGTTGCGATGGCGGCGGCCAGCGGAATGCGCAGCGGCGGCAGGTACGAGACCTGCACCACCCGCGGGAGAAGCACCCGGAGGGCGAGCAGGATCGTGAAGGTGCTCGGGACGGCGACGCCAGCGGCGACGCCGGTGATTCCCCACTGTATGCCGATGAGGGCACCGGCGGTGACGCCCACGGCATTGATGGCCGCGATCTGGGGCAGGCCGCGCGTCTCGCCGCGCGAGATGTAGGCGAAGTACCAGTGATTGGTGATGATTCGGAGGACGGCGAGAGCCGTGAAGACCTGGAGCACCGCGATGCCCCCCGCATAGTCCGCGGGGAGGAGATTTCCCGCCACGCCGGGCCCGAGGATCAGCACGAGGCAGAGCGGGAGAAGCGCAACGGCGGCGGAGTACTTCACGGCGAGCTCGAAGCCCTGGCGCAGCTGGCCGGCGTCGCGCGCCCGCGTGAACGCCGGGTAGAAGACGGTCGCGGTGAGATCCTGGATCTGGCGGAGGTAGTCTGGCAATCGCGCCGCCACACCGTAGATGCCGACGATGGCGGGACTCCGGAGCACGACGCCGATGACGAGCTGGGGAACGTTGCGATAGTAGAGCAGCAGCAGATCGGCGAGGAAGAGGCGCACGCCGAAGTCGAAGTAGGGGCGCGCCTCGGCACGGCTCCAGCCGAGGGTGGGAAGCCGCCTCGCCGCGAGCCACATCGCCACCGTGGTCACAGCACTCTGGGCGACGCGGCCGAGGACGAGCGCCCACACGCCGAAGCCGAGCGCGGCGAGCAGGAGGGAGACGGACGAGAGAGTCAGGGTGCCTGCGAAGAGGGCGGCGTTGCTGCGGCCGAAGCGCATCTCGCGCTCGAGCAGTGCGCGGGCGGGCTGGCCCAGCCGCTCAGTGACCAGCCAGGGGGCGAACCAGCGGGCCACCTCGCCGAGGTGGCCCCAGCCACAGACGGCGAGCAGGGCCGGTGAGCCGAACCACCAGGCGATGGCCCAGAGGGAGGAGGCGGACAGCTCGGCGGTGGTGACCGTCGCGACGGCGGCGTCCGACAGGTCGCGACGCTGCGTCAGGTAGCGGCCTCCGCCGAAGCTGGAGAGCTGGTGGGCGAGTTCGAGGAAAGCGAGCGCAAAGAGGAGATTCCCCCACGGGTCGGCGATCTGGAGAATCCAGACGAGTGCGAGAAACGTGGCGGCGTCGACGACGCTCTTGGCCGCGGTGAACGACGCCGTCTTGGCGAGGCCTCCGATCGTCTGGCGGAGCAGGGAGGGCATCGCGCGGCCCGCCTCAGGCCCGGCCGGCCCCGGCCTCCTCGGCGGCGCCCAGCAGATTCTCCCGCGCGACGGCGAAGACGCAGGCGGCAAAGAGCGCGAGGGCGCCGGCCAGCAGCGTCATGAGCTTTCGGCGCGGGAACTCGGCGTAGTGCGGCGGCAGCGCGTGGTCGACGACGATGAGCCCCTGGTTCTTCTCCTCGAGGCGCATGACGGTCTCGCTGACGGCGAGCTGAATCGCGCTGAGGGCATCGCGGGCGATGGTGAGTTCAGACTCGGCGGCGAGCTGCTCGGTCATGGCGCGGCCGATGAGCGAGCGCACCTGCTCGATCGAGGCGTCGACAGCCGCGAGCTGCTCGTCATAACCCGCGACGAGCGCCTCGAGGGCCGGCGTCGACCTGCTGTAGAGGTGCTCGTAGTCCAGGCGGCTGAGCTCTCGCTGAGCGTCGAGCCGTTCGTCCTCGAGCAGCGCGGTGATGTGCAGCGCATTGATCGTCTCGCCGGTGGCCTGTGCGTCGGCGGCGACGCGGGCCGCCTCTCTCATCCGCGCGTCGAGGCCGCGGAGGCGCTGCTCGAGGCGCTGGCGCTCCATCTCGGCATATGCGCCGCTGGCGCCTCCGAGCGCCGCGAGTTCTCCCTCGGCCTGAGCCCTCTGCGCCTGGCTCTCCCCCTGCTCGCGCGGGAGGCGGCGCTGGACGTCCCAGACCGCCTGCAGAGCCATCTCCAGCGCCTCCGCCGAGTTCTCGCGGCGATGGCGTTCGAGGCGGTCCTGGGCCTCCTGCCAGAGGGCGAGCAGCGGCTGGTCGCCGGCCTGATCGAGCCGCTGGGCAATGAGAGCGGAGACGAAGGGCAGGCGGCCACGCTGAATCTCCAGCCGCGTCTGGAGGAGATTCGTGTGAAGGGCCTCGAGGGCCTGGACAGATCCGGGACGGGTCGCCTCGGCATAGCGGGCCTCGGCCTCGCGGAAGCCCCCGCGGGCCTCTTCGAGGGCCGGGCCGAGGCGGGCGCGGACGTCGGCCACCTCACGCTCGTTGAGCTGAGATGTGGTGAAGGCCTGCGCCTCGGCGGCGATGCGGTTGGCGACATCGGCTGCGAGCTCTGCGTCACCGAGCGTCACGGAGACGCTGAGGAGCCGCGAATTGGCGACGAGCGTCACATCGACGCTCTGCGCGAGGTCATCGACGACAACCCCGTCCTCGGCCAGCGCCGGGAACTCCTCGATCACACGGGCCAGAACTTCACGCCGTCCGATGATCCCCTCGAAGGTGTTGTACAGGCGGGGATTGAAGTGCGCCCCGATGACCGAGTCGGAGCCGATCTTCGACTCGGAGATCATCATCGTCGCCGTGGCGCGGTAAGCGCGCGGGAGGATCAACGACACCGCCGCCGCAGCCGCGGCGGCCGCAACCCCGGCGAGGACGATCCCGCGGCGATGACGCCACAGGACCAAGAGCGTGTCCGTCGACGAGCGAATCCGCTGATGCTTCACGCCGCGTCCTCCTCGGCCGGGGGGCCGGTGCTGGCGTCAGCCTGCCGCTCGAAGGGTCCCTCTGTCCAGACTCCCAAGATGGCCGCGTTGCGGTCTTCGAGGATCTCGCCCGCACCGGCGGGCCCAAGTCGGGGAAAACCACCGTCGTTGAGGAACTCGACGCGCAGGGAATGCAGCGGCTCGCGGGGCGCGGGGACGGCGCAAGCGATCCACTCACGGCTCCGCACATAGACGAGGCGCGAGGCCTCCCCATTGACGGTGACCTCGAGCACGGGCCAGAGGCCGAGGGCCGGCGTCCCGCGGGCGATGAGCCACAGTCTGTCGCCACCGTCACGCCCTCCGGACCACTGCCACTCGAAGGCGCTGGCCTGCGTCAGGACCCAGCCGGCCTCGGGCGACACCGGGGCGGCGTGCTCGGGGCTGGCCTCGGCGAAGGCGAGGACGCTGGATGGCCCCCCGACATTCATGCCGCGCCAGAAATCGACATCAACGGGACGGTAGAAGTCGTCACGCCATTCCAGGCCCCGGTGCCACCAGCGCAGGTTCATCAGGCGCTGGGGAGGAAAATCCTCTCCCCGGGGAAACTCCTCGAGGGACACCGACGAGACACGCTGGCCCGGCAGCGCAAGTTCGGCCTCCATCAGCAGCAGTGCGGCGTCCTCACGGGGCAGATGATCGCGGAGGCGCGCGATCTCGGCGAGTGCCGCGTCGGCACTCTCGTGCCGGAGCGTCAGACGGATGAGCGACGCGAGAAGCACCGGCGCCATGGCTTGCGGCTGCTCGGTCTGGAGGCGCAGTTGACGAATGAGGCCGGGAGCCTTCCCGGGATCGGCGTCCGCCGCATACTCCAGGCACAGCGCCAGCAGGTCCCAGTCGCCCCGCCGGGCGGCGGTCGCCCCCCACTCGATGGCGGTGTCGGCCATGCTCGCGCGCCAGGAGGGCGAGAGGAGCATGGGATAAGAGGCGACTCTGAAATGCGCCCGCATGGCCGCCTCAAAGGCGCTCGCGACCCGCGGGTCGGCGAGGGCATCGGCGCGGGCCTCACTCCGCTGGTCACGCAGCAGCTCGGCGCGACGCTGAAGCGGACGCGGATCCCACGACCGCTCGGCGATGAGGCGATCGACGCGGGCGAGGGCCCCTTCCCAGTGATGCGCTTCAGCCAGGCGATCGATGACGGCCGGTTGACTCCCCCACCAGCTCCAGAAGTGCGCTCGACACAGCCCGGGTATCGCCAGACCGGCCGCGAGGAAGAGAGACATCAGCCCCACCCACGCGGCCCAGGGGGCCCAGGGGCGTCGGCACAGAGGGGCCGACGGAGGCTCGCTCACGGCCGGCCCCCAAGGTGATAGACGGAGACCTCGCCGTGCTCCTCATGCGACGCTGTCTCGCTGTTGAACTCGTCGGCGTGATACTCAGCGCTCGCCTCCTCACCGACGGCGAAGCGGTACTGGCCCGAGGGAGGGATGTCGGCCAGCGGCCACTCCCAGATGCGCAGCTGCGTCTCCGGCAGAATGCCGCTCGCGGGGGGCACCGCTTCCCAGCTCGTCCAGCTCGCCAGGAGCGAGAGCGGCTGGCTGCTGCGGGGATGGAAGATCGCAAACCACTCGCCCCCCAGGGCCGCGGGATCACCCGCCGGGAGGGCGCTGATGATCTCGAAATCGGGGCCGTAGGTGTCCGGGTTGTCGACCTCACGGGCCGAGTAGACGAGCGGGGACACGGTGGCGATCTCCGCAGAGGCGATGGCCTCTCCCAGCGCGGTGCGGCGAGCGTGCTCGATCTCCTCCTCGACCGTGCGGCAGTGGGCGCGCAGCGGCTGGCCCTGAGTCTTGTCGGCCTCGGCGCCCGTCATGGAGACCTCGATGAGCTGGTAGTAGTAGTCCCGCCCCCGGACCAGCCCCTCGTCGATGTACTCGAAGTTGTGCACGTCGCTCGTCGTCCCCACGCCGGGGATCACCTCGCCTGGGGCCTGGACGCGCTCCCACGGCCCGTCGGGAGACTCCGAGCGATTGAGATAGAACCCATAGTTGTCCTGCGCCGAGTCGATCTGCCAGCGCAGCGTGATGCGGCCCGTGCGGTCCTCGGCCGAGGCCTCTTCGGAAGTGCTCTGCGCAGGAGCGGCAGTCTGAACGAGGGCTGCCAGGGCGGCGAAGACGGCGAGGAAGAACTTCATGGGGGGGACTCCTGAGAGGCTGGGGGCCGGAGAGAGACTCCGGTGAGCTATCGCACGGGCGAGGGGCTTGGCAAGCCCGCGATGGTCGCGGTGATCGTGGCCCGGTTGGCCTGGAGCCACTCCCAGAGTGCCTCGACGGCCTGGTCAACCGTCTTGGTGGGCCGCCAGCCGGCGACGCGCCCGGCACGCCGGACGTCCGCGACGAACCAGCGCTGATCGCCGGTGCGCGGATTGGCAAAGCCGTGGCCGAGCGGCTTGCCTCTGAGACGCTCGATCATGGCGAGGAGTTCCAGGAGCGAAAGGGTGCGGTCCGGTCCGCCGCCGACGTTGAGAATCTCGCCCACCGGCGGGGCGGGTGAAGTGATCAGGCGCAGGTAGAGATCGACGAGGTCTTCCACCCAGAGCAGGTCGCGGACCTGCTTGCCGTCGCCGAAGATGGTGACAGGGCGGTCCATCATGGCGGCGATGAGAAACCACGCGACCCAGCCTTGGTCCTCGACGCCGAACTGCCGGGGACCCATGATGCACGACTGGCGAAGGACGACGGTGGGCAAACCGTAGCAGCGGGCGTAGTCGCGGACATATTGGTCGGCGGCGCCCTTGGAGCAGCCATAGGGGGAGTGGAAGTCGAGAGGAGCCTCCTCGCCGAGGCCGTGAGGCTGGTCCGTGCAGTGCCAGCGGGTGGCCTGCTCCTCGAGCGTGATCCGCTCGAGGCCGCCGTAGACCTTGTTGGTCGACGAGAAGAGCGTGATCGGCCGCCGGCCGGTGGCCCGGACGGCCTCGAGGACATTGAGTGTCGCGAGTGCGTTTCCGGCGAAGTCGGCGCGTGGGTCGGCGAGGGATGTGGTCACCGCGACTTGGCCGGCGAGGTGGATGACGGCGCCGACAGCGCCGTAGGCGCGCACGGCTTCCTCGGTGTCGGCGGCGCGCGTGAGATCGACCCGTTCGAAGTCGAAGTCGCCGAGGTTCTGGAGCCACGCGAGATTGGACTCGGCCCCGCGCCGGCTGAGATTGTCGAGCACGAGGACGCGCCAGCCCTCGGCCAGGAGGCGGGCGACGGTGTTCGAGCCGATGAAGCCCGCGCCTCCGGTGACGATGGCGCGCCGGGGACCGTTTGGGCGGGAGGCGATGACAGTCACAGCGTGAATCCAGCGCGGGGTCAGCGCGACACCCTGCCTGCGCGGAGCGGCTCAGGCAAGGGGCAAGCGTCACATGGCGGGGGCATCGGGGCTGTTGAGCCGCCGCAGCGCCTCGCCCAGAGGCAGGCCGCCCTGGTTCACGAGGATGTGATAGCGGTCACCGGCCCTCAGCGCCTCGAGGAGCTGGGGCCGAACTTGGGCAAAGAACTGCTCTTCCACCCGGGCGCGCACCTCCTCGAACTCATGGCCGCCCTCGGGGAGCACGTTGACGAGACGGACGATGGTGAAGCAGGGGACGGAGATCGCGTTGCCGCCGAGGAGGGTCATGTCCGACGGGTGGACGCCCGAGGGCAGCGCCATGTCCACGGAGGTCTCGATCAGCCGGGAGGTCTCGCCGGGCGCGAGACGCGCGACAATCTCCGCCACGCCTGCGGGCATCTCGTTGACGTTCTGGAAATTCGAGAGGCTGAGATAGGTGCTCGCCGGGAGGTCATCCTCGGCGTCCATCGCGGACTGCCACTGGGCGAGGACATCGTCGAGTGCGACCTCCGGTCCGATCCGCCGCACCGAGCGCGCGAGATCGCCGAAGGCATCCCGGGCGCGGCGGCGCATGTCCTCGCCGTCGGTGGGGCGGCCGATGTACTTGATGCTGACGTACTGATAGCGGGCGGGACGGATGAACTCCTCGCGGAACTGCTCGTGATACGCGCGGAGGTCGGCCTCGGTGTAGTACTCGTTGACCGTCTGGCGGATGAGCTGCTCGGCGAGGAGATTCTCCTCGAGTTCGGCGTAGAAGCGCTCGGGGTCCTGGCCCATCTCGCCGAGAATCCGGTCGACCTCCGCGCGCAGTGTGGCGCGGGCCTGCGCCCCCTCGGCCCCCGGGGGGAGGGCCACGACGCCCACCGCGGATTCCAGCCGTGTGATCTCGCCGGCGGTCAACCGGGTCTCGGACTCGGGATCCTCCGCCTGGGCGAGGCGCGCCTCGACCATCGGCACGAGAGCGGCGGCCATCTGAACGTCGCTGACCGTGAGCCCCCGGCGGCGCGCCTCCATGCTGATGAGCGTGCGCTCGACCCAGTCCTCGATCACCGACTGCTGAAACTGGATGCGGTAGCGCCGCGCGTTGCGCTCGGCCACGCGCTCGTCCTCGGTGGCCGTCTGCATGGCGATGTTCTGCACCTGCAGCTCGAGCTGATTGCGGCGCGTCATGTCGTCGTAGAGCGGCCGCATGATCAGGCGCTGCATCTCGGGGTCCAGGCTCTGAAGCGTCGGCGCCTGCTCGAGCAGCTGCGAGTCGAAACCGGGCCGCTCGGCGTCGTCGACCAGCGGCTCGGGCACGTCGAAGGAGACGCGCTCGGGCAGAGCAGCCGGCGCCGCTGGGGGCTCCTCGGCGGCTGATCGATCCCCCAGCAGCCCCTGGGCGCTCCGCGCGAAGAAGTCCTCCCGGCCCGTCGCCGTGGCCGGGGCACCGATCGGCGCGGCCGGCCGCAGCGTGACCTGGGCGCTGCGGCTGGTCGACTCCTCGGGCGTGAAGCCGAGAAGCTGGTTCGGCGCCCGCTCCACGCATCGGGCGTCGAACGCGTCGCGGGCGAAGATCTGGCGGGCAAGGACACGGTCACTCCCCCACTCCTCGACAACGGCGACGACCTCGGGGCCTCCCTGGACAGTGGGCGGGACGATGAGCTCTTCGAGTGCGCCGGTCACGGCCGCCGGCGAGGACGAGCTCACCACGCCGAGCACGAGCGCCAGGAGAAAGAGGACGGAGCGCATGGAGTTGGTCCTGATTTCAACGGGATTGACAGAGCCCGGTGATGATGGAGTCTCCGCAGCGGCGAGTCAAGCGCCGCCCCCCTCCCATGCCTCCCTCCTCGTCTCTCACGTACCGGCAGGCCGTCGCCTCTCTGAACCGCCTCATCAACTACGAGCGCCACCCGCCCGGGAGAGCGTCGACACGGGCGTTTCATCTCGCGTCGTTCCGGCGCTTTCTCGACCGCCTGGGACGGCCCCAGCGGGGACTGCGCATCGTCCACCTCGCCGGGACGCGCGGCAAGGGCACGACGGCCACGCTGCTGGCAGAGGCACTCTGTCACCGGGGCCTGCGCGTGGGGCTGTACCGGTCGCCCCATGTCGATGACCTGCGCGAGCGCATCACCGTCGATGGCGAGTGGATCCCCAAGGCCGGCTTCGCCCGGCACGCGACGCGCGTGCTCGGTGCCCTCCGGAGCGAACCGGTGCGGGTGGACGGCTCCTATCGGACGTTCTTCGAAGCACTCACGGCGATCGCTCTCCTGCACTTCGCCGAGCAAGAGGTCGACTGGGCCGTGATCGAGACGGGCCTCGGCGGGAGGCTGGATGCAACGAATGTGGTGCGGCCGGAGCTGACGATCCTGACGGCCCTGGGAATGGATCACGCCGCGCTGCTTGGGCCGCGGCCCGAGCAGATCGCCCGGGAGAAGGCGGGGATCATCAAACGGGGCATCCCATGCCTGATCGCGCCGCAGCCGGGAGACCAGCCGCGGGGAGTGATGCAGGTCGTCCGAGCCCGCGCCCGGCGGGTCGGCGCCCGGTTGTCCCTGGTGAATCGCCAAGTGACGGCAACGATCGTTCGGCGATCCGTCGGCGGCATGACTGTTCAGCTCGCATCACCCGGAGGACGAGGGCCGTGCACCTGGGTTCGGACGCTCCCTGGCGGTGAAGGCCTCGCCTCGGCGCTCGCGACGGTCGAGTTGGCACTGGAGCAGATGGGACTCAAGCCCATGAGACACAGCCGCCGGCGCGAGCGCTTCTCATGGCCGCTGCCGGGGCGCCTCGAAATCGCCGGCGTGCGTCCGCTGCGGGTGCTCGACGGCGCGCACTGCCCCTTGGCCGCGAAGCCGCTGGCTGAGGCCCTGC
>JABWBI010000106.1 GCA_013360565.1 Candidatus Sumerlaeia bacterium
CACGACGTCTGGGGCCGGGCGCAGGAGCTCGCCTCGCACCTCGCTTCGCACTTGCCAGTCACGTATCTGAGCCCGACGGCCGTTCACCGCCGCCTCGAGGCGGGCGAGCGCTGGCGGGCTCACGAGGAGCGCGACCAGGGCCGGCTCGCCGTCCGGTGTCCGCTGACGCTGCCGGGCGACTACCAGAGCGCCCCCGTGCGCCGGTTCAACGCACGCTCGCTCGTCCGCATGATCCGGCGGTGGGGGATCCCGGCAGAGGAGAGCGTGCTCTTGCTCAACACGCCGTTTCTGCCCGAGGTCGTCGAGCACCTGCCGTGGGGGCTCGCCGTCTATGATTGGCACGATGACTTCGCCGCGTTTCCCTGGGCACCGCGCGGCGCCCAGAGGCTCGAGGCCAGGACGCTCGCGCATGTCGACACGGCCACATCCGGCACGCGTGTGCTGGCGGCGACGAAGCCCGGTCCGCCGCGCTTCATCCCCAACGGCGTGCGCTATGAGGCCTTCGCAGAGTGCCGCGCGCCGAGGCCCAGCGACCTTCCCTCGGGCTTCGACCACCTCGTGGGCTACATCGGCACGGCCGGTGAGCACTTCGATGTCGAACTCTTCGAGGAGGTGGCGCGGCGGCTGCCGCGCGTCGGGTTCGTCGTGATCGGCCCTGTGCGGCTCGCGCGTCCGCTGCAGGGCGCCAACGTCGCCGCGCTGGGTCTGCGGCCCCACGAGTCGCTGCCGGCGTACGTGCGGCACTTCGGCGCGGGTCTGATCCCTTTCAAGACCGGGCCCGGTGCGGAGGCGATCAACCCGACGAAGCTGCTGGAGTACGCGGCCGCGGGAGTGCCGGTCGTCTCGACGCCTCTGCCCGACGTTGTCGCGCTCTTCAGCGACTGCGCGGTTGTCGCGGGCACGGCGGAGACCTTTGCGCTGGCGATCGAGCACGCCCTGGCCGGTGACTCACAGGGCAAGGCCGCCCGGGCCCGTGACCGCGCCCGAGCGGCCTCATGGGAGGAGACCGGACACGCGATGTGGGAGGTGGTCATGCAGGCCTGGAGTCACCGGCATGGATCCGGTGGCCCGGGGGGGCAGAGGTCCCGGGACTGACCCATGCGCATCGGTCTCGACGCCCGCTATCTCGCGGCCTCTCCCGCCGGCATCGGCCGCTACTCGCGCGCGCTGATGGAGGCGATGTTTCGACTCGCCCCCCAGGTCGAGTGGGTCGTCCTCGTCCATGAGTCGCTGCCCGCCGGATGGCCGCCGGCCCCTCCGCCCCGCTTCGAGCTCCATCGTCATCCCTCCCGCCCGGTGTCGCGCTTCACGGTGGGCGCGCTCGGCCGGTGGATCCGCGCCCAGCGCCTCGACCTCTGGCACGCGATGTTTCCCCTCGCCCCCCGCTGCCCTGTCCCGATGGTCACGACGGTTCACGACCTCCAGCCCCTCCAGTGTCAGGGCTGGAACGGCAAGCGCCCCTGGCCGCTGCCGTGGGCCTATGAGCGATTCTACCGCTGGGGCTACGGCCGAACGGTGCGCCAAGCCCGCCGTGTGATCGCCATCTCGCGCTGGACCGCCAGCTCCGTGGCCGAATTCTGGCCCGGCGCGGCCCCGAAGACGACAGTGATCCCCTACGGACTGGAGACGACCTGGGCCGAGCGTTGCCGCGAAGAGGAGGCCCCCACGCCGGCCAGTCCCAGCATCGTCTACGCCGGCTCGACTCGCCCGAACAAGAACCTGCGCAATCTCATCGACGCTTTCTCCCTTCTCACGCGGTGCGAGGAGATCGCCGACACGCTTCGCCTGCGGCTCGTCGTCGTCCGCGACCGTTTCTGGCCCGACATCGAGCGGCGCATCCACACCCTGGGCCTCGCCGAGCGGGTCGATGTCTGCGCGCCCCTGGGCGACGAGGCGCTCACCCGCGAGTACCGCCGCGCCTCCGCGCTCGCCTTCGCCACGACGCACGAGGGCTTCGGCCTCCCCCCTCTCGAGGCGATGGCCTGCGGCTGTCCCGTTGTGGCCGCCCGTCACGGTGCGCTCCCCGAGACGTGCGGCGACGCCGCCGAGTACGTCGACCCCGCTGACCCCGAGGACATCGCCCGGGGGCTTGCCGTCGCGCTGACCAAGGGCCCCCGCCGCGAGGCGCTCATCGCTGCCGGGTATCGCCGCGCCGCGCTGCGCCGCTGGGATGAAGCCGCGCGGGAGACGCTCGCCGTCTACGGCGTGGTTCTCGGGGCTGAGGATCTGGGGTCCGCCCCGCACGCTGCCCGAAGCGAAGAGCGGGGAGACGCCTTTGGCACACTCCGGGATTGACAGCGCAGCCCTGAGCGGGCGATATGGCGAGCCAAAGGGGCCAATACGCCAAGTGGTTTGATGACAAGCCTCTTGAGGGTCAAGGCGAGAGGTTTTCATCGCTGGCATCCGGTGACTGACGCCGACAAGCGGTTGCCAGCCCGTAAGTCGAACAGATGCAGTGGTCGACATGGCATCCACTTGGAGGCGAGACAGGGCGCTGCAGAGGCGGTGCCCAGTACTCGGCCTTGACGACGAGATCTCTGGAGAAGAGAGCCCGTTTCGGATGCGTGTGACTGGGGCCCCCCTGTGATGCCCAACGCCTCGCCCTCGACCATGGCCAGTTCTGGCCCGGTGCGCCTCCGTGCGAAGGCCTCGGCGGGGGAGTGGTCCATCGGCTATGGCGTCTGGCGAATGTGGCAGATCACGGCGGCGAGCGCCTTTCTGCTGATCCACTTGCCCGTCATGGTGGCCGTCGCGATTCTGATCAAGATCGAGAGCCCCGGTCCCATCTTCTACCGGCAGGGGCGCGTCGGCAAAGACGGCCGGACGTTTCGCCTTGTGAAGTTCCGCTCGCTGCGGATGGGGACCGAGCAGAAGGTGTCGGGCGGCTTTCTGGCGAAGGGGATGAACGCGCAGACGCGGATCGGCGAGTTCATCCGGCGGACGAAGATCGACGAGATCCCGCAGATGTTCAACGTGATTGCGGGGCACATGAACTTCGTCGGGCCGCGGCCGATCCGCGAGGTGTTTTACAAGGAGCTGGTGACGGGCATCAACGACTACGGCCGGCGCTTCTCGGTGAAGCCGGGGTTGACGGGGCTGGCGCAGCTCCTGACGCCGTACAAGACGCCGAATTCTCAGCGTCTCAAGTACGATCTCTACTACATCGACAACCGCACCCTGTGGATGGACACGAAGGTCGTGCTTCTGACGGGCCTGATGGTGGTCACGCAGCTCCTGCGTCTGCGCGCCTTCAAGAATTTCTACGCGCGGCTGGCCTGGGGGCCTGACGGTGACTCCTCGCGGGCTTTCATTCCGCTGCCGGCGTCGCTCTACGACCACCGCGAGCACTCGGCGCTGGAGATGTGGGCGTCGAACAATCCGCACGTGCCGGAGTTTCATTACCAGCTGGCGCTGTTCCTGTCGGAGCAGGGGTACCTGGATGAGTCGATCCAGAAGTTCAAGGACGCGCTGTCGCTGGACGAGAATCACACGAAGGCGCGGATCAAGCTGGGCTATGCGTACTGCCTGGATGGTCAGTACGACCGGGCGATCGACCTCTTCGAGGAGCTGGTGCGGACGAACATCACCTACCCGGACATCTTCTGCACGCTGGGCATTCTGTACGACCTCAAGGGCGATCAGCGGCGCGGGCTGACGCACCTTCGCCGCGCGCTCCAGCTCAATCCCCGCTACCGCGACGCTCAGATCTCGGCGGCGACCGTGATGGAGCGCATCAGCCCTGATCGCGTTGCGCCGGCCCCGCGGCCCGAGCGGCCGCCGCTGTCGTCGATTCTGTTCCGCAAGTCGTGCGTCGAGCTCAAGTACGACAGCGAAGGCACACAGACGCTGGGCGAGCTGGAGGAGGCGGTCCGGCAGAATCCGCACTACGCCGATCTGCACTACCGCGTCGCCAACCGCCACGCCGACGCGGGTTCCTGGGAGGCGGCGCTGGTCTCCTTCGAGCAGGCCATCCGGCTCAACCCGCGCTACACCTTCGCCCACGTGGGCCTGGGCCAGTGCCTCGCCTGCGTCGAGGATTACGCGCAGGCTCTCGCGGCCTACGACCGCGCCATCCAGACCGCGCCCGAGAATCCCGATCTCCACTACGACCAGGGCGTCTTCCACTATCACCTCGGCCAGCTCGACCGCGCGCTCGACAAGTTCGAGCACGCCTATCGCCTTCACCCCGTCATTTTCCAGGAGAACGGCGCGTTTCTGGCCGAAGGTCTGGCCCAGCGCTCCGCCCAGGAGATCGAGCAGTGGATGACCGGCGACGCCGCCGACGATGGCGACGGCCTGACGCTCAAGACGCGCGGCGACCGTCTCTTCGTTCAGGGCAAGTACATCCTGGCTCAGGCGGCTTACCAGCGCGTGCTCGAGTCCGACCGGGCCAACATCGAGGTCTGGCGCTCGCTCGGGATCATCTACCGCAAGCGGGGCTTCTACGCCCTCGCCCTCCAGAATTTCCAGGTCGCGCTCGACTTGGCTCCTCACGATGGCTCCGCCAGGTCCGATCTCGGCCTCACGGTTCACCTCTTGGGGAGCGCCTCTCCGCTGCCGATGACACAGAAGAACGTGGCGTGACCTGCCTCGCTCACCATCTTGACAGTCCCCCTCCATTTTGGAGAACTGGGGCCGTTTGGCCGGGGAGGCCTCTCGGATGACCTCATCGCCGCTGTTCACGTCGGTCCGTGACCTGGTTTACCTCTTCTTCGCCTACGGCCGTGTGCTGGCGATCACGTTTCTCGCGGTGGTCATCCCGGGCATCGTCTTCACCTGCACGATGACTCCGATCTACGAGGCCAAGGTCAAGATCCTCGTCGAGACTGAGACGCGCCAGACCTCGCCGCTGGGTGATGAGTCCCCCGTGCCTCGCCCCACCGTCCCCGAGAACGAGATGCAGATCGTCATCTCGTCGGATGTGCTCACACGTGTCGTCAATTCGCTCAACCTCCTCGACCCGGAGAACGGCTACTGGGCCGCCAATGCCCGCCACCGCCGCCTGCCGGCGCGCGCCATCGCCACCGTCAAGGCGCGCATCCGCGATGCCATCGGGATGATCCGTGACCTGCTGCCCCGCGGCGAGGGCGGCGGACTGACGCCCGAGCAGCTGCGCCAGCTCGAGGTGCAGGCGATCGTCTTCGCCATGCAGTCGGCCATCGAGCTCGTGCCCGTCCAGAACTCGCAGACTTTCGAGATCCTCTTCAGCGCCAATGACCCCGTTCTGTGCGCGCGTGTCGCCAACGAGATCGCGGACCAGTACGCCGCCTTTCGCCAGGAGCTCGACCGCCAGACGCTCACCGGCGCCCAGGAGGGGCTCCGCCAGCAGGTCGACCGCGTCGAGGCCCAGATCGCCTCCTTTGAGCAGCGGCTGCTCGCCGTGCAGAGCGCCGCCCCGGGCGTCGATCCCTCCGGTCTTCTCGCCGACGCCGTCCAGCAGCTCGCAACGCTCGAGTCGAGTGTGCGCGAGAACGAGACGGTCCTCGCCGGCGTCCAGCAGGTCCTCGCCTCCGGCGAGGTGCCGCAGTACATCGTCGCGCAGATGTCGACCGAGGCCAACCCCGCTCTGCGCGCCCTCTACGAGCAGCAGGGGCAGGCCGTGCTGGAGCTGCTCGACGCCGAGCTGAACTATGTCGAGGGCTCGCAGCCGCTCCGCGCGGCCCGCGAGCGTCTGGCCTCGATCAATGCGCAGATCGAGAGCGAGTCGACGACCATCGGCGGCCTCGAGACGCAGCAGATCAATCCCGTGTGGCAGGACCTGCAGCAGCGTCAGCAGACGCTGTCGGTGGAGCTGCTGGGCCAGCGGGCGGCTCTGGAGGCCCTCGGGCGCCGCGTCGAGGTGCTCCGCGAGCAGAAGATCGCGTGGGACGAGGCGCAGACGGTCATCGCCAACCTGGGCGACCAGATTCAGACGCTCCGCAATCAGCGCGCGCAGCTCGAGTCGAACGCCATGGCGGCGGGCCTCGGCCAGCTCGCCGGTGCGGCCCGCACCACGATTCAGATCTTCGAGCGCCCTGAACCGCCCCCCAAGCCCTCCAAGCCCGTGGTGGCCGTGAATGTGCTGCTGTCGATGATCCTGGGGATGGGCCTCGGTCTCTCGGTGGTCTCCGTGATGGTGTACTTCGATCACTCGGTTCGGTCGGTGGACGGCGTGGAGCAGGAGTTCGGCCTCCCGGTCGTCGCAACGCTGCCCGACATCTCCGAGATCACCGGTCAGAGGACGGTGGGTCTGATGAGTCCCCAGGAGCTCACCAGCCGGGGCCTCATTCACGTCTACCGCGGCGCCACGGAGAGGCTGAGCCAGGGCGCCGGCGGCACGGCGAAGCCGAAGGTGTATCTGGTCGCCTCGCCCAACAGCGGCGAGGGCACGACGAGCGTGCTGGCGCAGACGGCGTCGCTCCTCGCGCAGGAGCAGGGGCTGCGCGTCGTCGCCATCGACTGCCGTCACCGGCGCGAGGCCGGCGGGCTGCGGCTGCACGAGATCTTCGGCGGCGACGTCTCGCCCGGCCTCATGGAGGTCGACGTCGAGACGGCCAGCCTGGACGCGCTTGTGCGGCCGACGCGGGTGCCCAACCTGCGCCATGTCACGGTCGGCAAGGCCACCGATGATATCATCCCCGCCAAGCTGGCGAAGGCCGTTCAGACCTTGACCGCCCGCCTGGCGGGAGAGGCGGACATCGTGCTGATCGACACGCCTCCGATCACCGAGTACGCAGACCACCTGGCGCTGGCGGCCTCGGCCGACGGCTCCCTCCTCGTCGTGGAGTTCGGCAAGACACGGCGCGAGACCGTTCAGCGCGCCCTCTCCAGTCTCCACACCGCCGCTCCGGCTGTGGGGCTGGTTCTGAACAAGCGCCAGCGGATCATTCCCGACTGGCTCTATCGCCACCTGTGAGGTTCTGCCATGAGTCCACGCATCCCTGCCTTCGCCCTCCCGGCCCTCGCCGGACTGCTGGCGTCGTGCAGCCCGCCTCCGCCTCAGGCGCCGCAGTTCTTCAATCAGCCGCGGATCGTCGACACCCACCGCCATGAGCTCCAGGTCGGCGATGTGCTCGAGTTCGTCTACACGATCGGCCCTCAGGCTCCGACGACGGTGGGGGATTACACGATCAACGTGAACGACTCGGTGCGGGTGGAATTCGCCTACACGCCGGAGTTCAACCGGGAGGTGATTGTGCGGCCGGATGGCAAGATCACGCTGCCGATCATCGGGGAAGTGATCGCCTACGGCAAGACGCCCTCCCAGCTGGCTGAGGAGCTGACGGAGCTCTACACCAGCGAGCTGCGCAACCCGTTCATCACGGTGGACGTCCCGGAGTTCACCTCGCTGACCGAGCAGGTGGCGCGGTCGATCATCACGCCCCAGGGCACGACGCGGAACTTCGTCTACCCGGTCCGTCCGGACGGCATGGTGACGCTGGTGGCGATCGGGGACGTGCAGGCGTTCGGGAAGACGGTGCCCGAGCTCAGCGCGGCGATCGCCGAGGCGTACACGGGGATCGGGCACCCGGAGATCCAGGTCACGCCGATTCTCACCGAGGTCGGCGCTCAGCAGATCTACGTGCTGGGCGAGGTCAACCGTGAGGGCATCTTCGAGATGGCCGGCGACATCGACGTGATGCAGGCGATCGCGATGGCCGGCGGGTTCAACAACGAGGCCAATCGCCGCAGCGTGATCATCATCCGCCGCCTGCCGGACGGCACCGTCCAGGGGCAGCGGGTGAACGTGATCGGCGAGATCCGCGACAATCAGTTCACCATGAATTACCTGCGGCCCTACGACATCGTCTACGTCCCCCGGGAGTACATCGCCAACGTGAACATCTGGATTGAGCAGTACGTCTCGCGTGGCATCTACGCCCTCTTCGACCGGCCGATCGACTACTGGATCGCCATCGAGACCGTGCGCGAGGCCCGCCAGTGACAGGGCTCACCGAGAGAGGCTGACCGCTGAGAGAGGATTCCTCTCCCCGGCCCCTCCTCCCGCGCGGGGAGCGGGCAGAGGCGCCATGACGGCCGACGCGAGCCCATCCGCCCTCAGGCCCCGCATCTGCATGTGGTCTTATCACTGGCCGCCGGAGTACTCCGGCGCGGGACTCCAGGCAAGGCGCCTCGCCCGGGCGCTCGCGGCCCGCGGCTGGCACGTCTGGGCTCTCACCTCGACGGGCGAGACGGGTCCGGTCACCGAGACCGACGACGAGGGGATGCGCGTCGTGCGCGTGCCGCGCTCGCGGGCCAGACACTTCAAGGCCGTGGCCGCGCAGACCATCTGGCGGTACTGGCGGGCCCTGGGCCGGCGCCGCCGGGACTTCGACTTGCTCCATGTCCACTCGGCCTATCTCGACGCTGCCCTCGGGGCGACGCTGGCCCGCCGCTGGGGCAAGGCGTGCCTCGTCAAGAACACGCTCGCCGACGCTGACCTCGCTCACTGGGGACAGGGCCTCTGGGGCAAGTGGCAGCGGTGGGCGTTTCAGTCGGTCGGTGCCTTCGTCGGGCCCTCCCGCGAGGCGGCCGGGGAGTTCGCGGCCGTCGGCCTGCCGCGCCGCCGTGTGCACCACATTCCCAACGGTGTCGACACGGCGGTGTTCCATCCGGCCACGCCCGGAGAGCGGCGCTCACTCAGGGGAAAGCTGGGGCTCCCGGGTGAGGCGCGGCTGGTGCTCAATCTCTCTGCCCTGACGCCGCGCAAGGGAACGGATCTGCTCGTGGAGGCGATGGGGCAGGTCGCGTCGAGGCACTCGGACGTTCATCTCGCGCTCGTCGGCCCCTGGGAGCGCGACGGCAAGCCCCTCGAGGGGGCGACCGCGGATTGGCTGCCCGCACTGAGGCGACGGATCGCGGCGCTGGGACTGGAGGAGCGCGTGCACATCCCCGGTGCCCAGTCGAATGCTCCCGGCTGGCTCCGCGCGGCCGACCTCTTCGCCTTTCCGGCCGTGAACGAGGGCTTGCCCAACGCCGTGCTCGAGGCCATGGCGACTGGCCTACCGATGGCCGCCGCCGCCATCGCCCCGCTCGAGGGTGTCGCCATCGACGGTGAGAATGCGCTGCTGGCCGTGCCC
>JABWBI010000107.1 GCA_013360565.1 Candidatus Sumerlaeia bacterium
CCACCGGCACCGCGACGAGCGCCAGCAGCGCCCGCGGGTGGCCGAAGAGCGCGAGCGTGGCCAGCCCCCCGGCGACCGCGACCCACGTCGTCCGCGTCTGGCCGACGACGATCGCCCAGAGGGTCAGCGTCACCAGCCCCAGCAGGAGCCGGCGTTGAACTCCACGCGGGCCGAGCGCCCACAGAAGCAGCTGACACGCTCCCCCCATGGCCAGGAACCGCGTCATCACGTTGTACAGGTCGAACGTCCCCACCGCGGCGAATGTCGCATCCGGCCGCGCGTACACCATCCCCGAGGCCACCAGCCGCCCGGCGAGCACGGGGGAGACGATCGCCGCGTGGAAGACGGCGAGCGCAAAGGCCGCCTGCATCCCTGCCAAGACCGACACCGCCCACAGCAGACCGCGCAGCCGTGATGGCCGATCGATCACGGCCACGACGAGCCCGGCGACGACGGTGTAGAAGCCCAGCTCTCGCCAGAGCATCTTGAAGCTCTCGGGGCGGTCGAGACTGCCCAGGGCCGACAGCACCGCCACCGCCAGGAACGCGAGCAGGAGCGGGAAAGCCGACCGGCCCAGCCTCCTGCGCACCGCCGGCTGCGTGGCCACCAGCGCCATCAGCGAAACGGCCGCCAGACCCCGGGCGAACTTCCACGGCTTGCCCAGCACCTCCGCCACGCCCTCCAAGCCCCGCGGGCTGTCTCGCAGCATCATCGACCACACGAGAAGGACCAGCGCCAAGAGACCGGCCGCCGAGATCATCCCCTCGATCCGGCGGCCATCCCAGCCGCTGCGAGAGAGAGCGCCTGGCCCCGCCGGGCGCGTCTGGAGAGGCGAGAGAGCCACACAGAACTCCTCTGAGGATCCTCAGAGGAGGGCACGGGGCACACCTCCCCCCACGCCACCACCCCGCCTCATCGTCTTCTCCCGTTCCCGGCTTGAGCGGTCGCGGGCGAGGATTCCCGTTGACCGTCCCGCACCGCTGAGCCTTCAGTCCCCTCTTGTCCGGCCGTCAGGAGGGGCCCTCCATGGCATCGCTCGACCAGTTCCGCGGTCTTCTCGGCATCGCCGTCTTCATCCTGATCGCCTGGCTGCTCTCGACCGACCGGCGCCGGGTCAATTGGCGGCTCGTCACGGTCGGCATGGCGCTGCAGTTCGTCTTCGCCTTCCTGTGCCTCCGGACAGAGCCAGGGCGGCGCTTCTTCGACTGGGTCAACGACGTCTTCGTCGCCCTCATTGGATTCACCAGCCAGGGGGCCCAGTTCGTCTTCGGCGTCCTCGCCCAGCCGGCACCCGCGCCAGTCACCGTCCAGAGCGACCCCTCAGGCGTCTTGGCGGACGCCTCCCTCGGCGTCCCCCTCAACTTCGGGACCGGCACGGCCTACTTCGCCTTCGGCGTGCTCCCCTCGATCATCTTCTTCTCCTCGCTCATGGCGCTCCTCTACCACCTCGGCGTCATGCAGTGGATCGTCCGCGCCATCGCCTGGGTCATGTACCGCACCATGCGCACCTCCGGCGCCGAGTCACTCTCGGCCGCCGCCAACATCTTCGTCGGCCAGACCGAGGCGCCGCTCGTCGTCCGCCCCTTCGTCCCCACGATGACACGCTCCGAGCTGATGGCCATCATGACCGGCGGCATGGCCACCGTCGCCGGCGGTGTCATGATCGCCTACATCGGCTTCCTCCAGCATCTCATCCCCGACATCGCCGGCCATCTCCTCGCCGCCTCGATCATGTCCGCCCCCGCCGGACTGGTCATCGCGAAGATCATGGTGCCCGAGACCGGCGAACCCGACACCCTGGGTTCGCTCCACATCGCCGTCGAGCGGCCCGACCAGAACTCCATCGGCGCCGCCGCCCGCGGCGCCGGCGAGGGGCTCCAGCTGGCCCTGAACGTCGCCGCCATGCTCATCGCCTTCCTCGCGCTCATCGCGCTCGTCGACGGTCTGCTCGGCTGGGCCGGTTCGCTCTTCCGCCCCGAGGAGGCGGAGCGGCTCTCGCTCCGGCTCGTCTTCTCCTACCTCTTCTGGCCGATGGCCTGGGTCATGGGCGTCGCGGCCGCCGACTGTGCCCAGATGGGCAACCTCCTCGGACTCAAAACCTTTGCCAACGAGTTCGTCGCCTATCTCAATCTGGGCCAGATCGGCGGGGGCCTCGACCCCCGGTCGGCCATCATCGGCACCTACGCCCTGTGCGGGTTCGCCAATTTCGGCTCCATCGGAATCCTCATCGGCGGGATCAGCCCCCTCGCCCCCAATCGCCGCAACGACTTGGCCGCCCTGGGTCTGCGGGCCCTCATCGCGGGCTCCTTCGCCTGCTTTCTCACCGCGTGCATCGCGGGGATGTTCATTGCCGAGAGCAGCTTGATTCCCCCATCGCCACCCCCAGTCCCTTAGCGCGGAAAATGATGAAAGGCCCCAGCCCTCCGGCCCGCCAAACCTCCCCTTCTGTCCGGGGGTCTGTCCTGGCACTCGCTGCAGGGGCGAGGTGTGCACTTCACGAGAATGGGTGAGGAGGATCAGAGGGCCATGATCCGTTCGATTCGCGGATTCGCTGCGTCCATCATCGCCGCGCTCGGCGTCACGGCCACGCCGGCGGCGCAGGTGGAGATCGTCGACAACGACGGCGGTTCCCCCGGCTACGTCGAGACCGGCGGCTGGACCACCAGCGGCTCAGCTGGTTACAACGGCGGTACTTATCGCTTCGCCAGCGCCGGCGGCGCTCACACCGCGACGTGGTCGACGACTCTCACGGCCACCGACCAGTACGAGGTCGCAGTCTGGTATGTCTCGGGCACCAACCGCGCCACCAGCACGCGCTACGTCGTCAACACCGCCTCCGGGCCGCAGAACGTCAACATCAACCAGACCGGGGGCGGCAACTGGACCGTCCTGGGCACCTTCAGCTTCAACGCCGGAACCGCCAGCGTGCAGCTCCAGGCCGCCGCCAGCACAGGCGGCTCCGTGGTCATCGCCGACGCCGTCCGCTTCTCCCAGGGCGGGCCGCCTCCGCCGCCGGCCCCCGAGCTCCTCCTCACCGAGACGGTCGCCCCCGGCGTCGTCCACACGCGCTGGCGCATCGCCGGCCCGACGATCTGCGACGTCGTCGAATTCGACCTGGCGGACCCCGAGTACCACCTCGAGATGGGCTGGACCAAGCTGAGCCGGAACTACAACACCGTGGGCCGCGAAGTGCTGACAACCCTCGCCAGCCGCTACGACAGCCCCGGCCATGAGGTCGTCGCCGCCATCAACTGCTCGTTCTTCGATCTCGGCGGACCCACCGACTCCATCGGCGGCGGCACCCTCGCCTCCGGCGGCAGCCTCCAGGGCATCCCCAGCCTGTCCGGTCACAACGAGGTCTTCGCCACCCTCGAGTCCGGCGACACCTGGGTCATGCGCCCCTCGCCGGCCGGCTTCGGCGGCTACACCGCCCTCGTCCACTGGGCCAACGCCACGACCACCACGATCAACAACATGAACTACGACGAGTCCCCGAGCCAAGTCATCGTCTACACACCCGTCTGGGGCGCGACGACGGCCCAGAGCACCCAGGGCGTCGACATCGTCGTCAGCGACGTCAACTACCCCATCCGCTCCGAAAAGCTCGTCCAGGGCACCATCACCGCCATCCGCACCGGCGCGGCCTCCGTCAACTCGGCCATCCCCGCCGGCGGGATGATCATCCGTGCGAGCCCCGGGGCCGAGGCCGCGCTGCTCGCCAACGCCGTCGTCGGCGAGACCGTCGGCATCCGCATCGACCTCGGTCCGTCGATCCTCAACAGCGTCTCGCTCATCACGCACGGCTCGGGTCATCTCGTCTCCAACTACAGCCAAGTCACGGGCTCGGGCTGGACGCAGTACGGCTTCTGGGACGAGCTCCACCCGCGCACCGTCATCGCCTCCGACGGCTCGCGCCACTGGTTCGTCACCTTCGACGGCCGCAACTCGCCGACCACCATCGGCGCAGACTTCCAGATGATGGCCGACTTCCTCCGCCACACGCTCGGCGTGCGCGACGCCATCAACCTCGACGGCGGCGGCTCGACGACCCTCGTCATCAATGATGTCCTCGCCAACCAGCCCTCGGGCACACCGATCCCCACCCAGCGCGCCCTGCCCAACGCGATCATGCTCGTCCGCGAGACGCGCACGTCCTCGATGCCCCAGAGCGACCCCTTCGGCCCCGGAGGCCGCGTCCTGCCCTTCGAGGACAAGTTCGCAACCAACCCCGTCGTCCCCTTCTCTCCCGCGTCACCCGGCGGCGATGGGTACGTCCTCTTCGTCGACAACTCCTCGGCCGTCTTCGAGACCGTCTCCGCCGGCGCCGACGACGATCAGAACGGCGCCGTCCAGGCCCACGTCTACTGCGATCTGCGCCCCGAAGTGGCGGCCAACGGCTTCGAGCGCTCGGGTCTCTTCACCCGCGACAACGGCGACGCGGCCTTCGACTCCACCAACTTCGGCGGCGGCAACTGCTACGCCATGATCTTCGACTCGGACACCGGCAACGTCCGCGGCGTCCGCATCGTCGAGGGCCTCGTCACCGACCTCGTCACCCCCATCACGCTCACCGCGGATGGCTGGCACCTCTTCCGCATCGAGACCGTCGGCAGCAGCATCCGCTTCCGCCTCGACGGCGGCGCATGGGGCGACACCGTCGACTCCACCCACCCCCGGGGCCGCGTCGGCTTCGGCTATCACGAGTTCTTCTCGACGAACTCCAACGCCCAGGGCGCGCGCTTCGACAACTTCCTCCTCGAGGCCAACAGCACCGTCCCCGCCGAGCTCGCCATCCTGGAGGCGGACTGAGCCCCGCCCCGGGCGGCCATTGACACCCCACCCCCTCTGACGGCATAGGACGTGCACCTGAAGGGGGGAGGGAGTCGCACCATGATCACCCGAAGCACTCGGCACGCGGCGGCCGCGGCGGGGTTCGGCCTCGTCACACTCTTCGCCCCGGCAGGCGAGCTCGATCCACCGGGAGCGCCGGCCCCGACCCAGGCGCTCATCGAGCCGCGCATTCCCGTCGGGCCCTCGACGACCCCCGGCGTGACCAACGCCGTGTTCGCCATCGACACGCCCGGCTCCTACTACTTGACCGGCGATGTCGCCGGCGAATCCGGCAAGTCGGCCATCTCGATCCGCACATCCGGCGTGACGCTCGATCTCAACGGCTTCGCCCTGCGGGGCGTCCCCGGGGCGTTTCACGCTGTCAGCATCGTGCAGAACAGCCCCACCGACGTGACGATCCGCAATGGGGTCCTGGCCGACTGGCCCAGCAACGGCGTCAACGGCTCGGGCGCCGTGCGCGTCACGGTCGAAGACCTGCACGTCGAGAGTGTCGGGACGACAGGCATCAACGTCGGTGCACAGGGGCGCGTGGCGCGCTGCTCCATCGCCGGCGCGGTGTCCAATGGCATCCAGGTTGGCGAGCACTCTCTCGTCGAGCACTGCGTGGTCCGCCAGTGCGGCGGCGACGGGATCGCCGGGGTCACGGGCGCGGTCGTGCGTGGCTGCGCGGTGGATGAGGCCGGCGACGACGGCATCGTGCTGGGCCTCAGCGGCGTCGCGGAGAGCTGCACGCTCACGGGCGGCGGCGGCGACGGGATCTCCACGGGGGCCGGCTCGACCGTCCGCGGCTGCACCGCGCAGGGCAATGGGAGCGCTGGCTTCCGCATCGGCTCCTCGTCCACGGTGGTCGACTGCGTGGCCCTTCAGAACCGGATCGGCTTCGACTCCGAGGCCCAGGTCACTTTCGCCGCGTGCACGGCACAGCAGAACAGCCCCGAGGAGGGCTTCGACCTCGGCGCCGGCAACACCGCCACCGGCTGCACCGCCGCCAGCAACACCTCCGACGGCTTCTTCGCCGGCACCGGGTCGACCGTCCAGGGCTGCACCGCGCGCAGCAACACCGGGGACGGGATTCACACCACGAGCGACGGCCTCATCCTGAACAACGTCTGTGCCAGCAACGGATTCAACGGCGACGGCGCGGGCATCCTCGCCAGTGCCAGCGGAAACCGCATCGACGGCAACCACGTGGCCAACAACGACCGCGGCATCGACATCAACGGCACGGGCAACATCATCCTGCGCAACACCGCCCGGACGAACACCACGGACTTCGACATCTTCGCGGGCAACGACACGGGCGACATCATCGACCTGACCGGCGTCCAGGGGGAGTTTGCGACCGGCACGGCGTGGTCGAACTTCCGTCACTGACCCCTTTTCGCTTGCGCCCGCACCCCAAAATCGCATGATAACCGTTTGACCACGCCCCGCTGAGTGGCGCGGAAGACTGAGAATCACCGATTTGCATGGGGTCCTCGCTCGCAGGCCCCGCCCTGAGGAGGGCCAGAATGACCGCTCGCCGCAAACTGTTCACCTCGGAATCCGTCAACGAGGGACACCCCGACAAGGTCTCCGACCGCATCAGTGACGCCGTCCTCGACCTCCTCATCGGCCAGGACCCCATGGCCCGCGTCGCCTGCGAGACCGCCTGCACGACCAACTATGTGCTCATCATGGGCGAGGTCACCTGCGCCGCCTATGATCCCGGCAAAGGCCAGCGCGCCGGCGAGCGCCTCCGCCACGATGTCGAACAGGCCGCCCGCGCCGCCATCCGCGACATCGGCTACACCGACGAGGAGATCGGCTTCGACGCCGACACCTGCCAGATCGATGTCCGTCTCCACCCCCAGAGCGCCGACATCAGCCAGGGCGTCACCGAGGGCCAAGGCCTCGACAAGGACCAGGGCGCCGGCGACCAGGGCATGATGTTCGGCTACGCCTGCGACGAGACCCCCAACCTCATGCCCCTGCCCATCGACCTCGCCCAGCGCCTCGCCAAGCGCCTGACCGACGTCCGCAAGGACGGCACCCTGCGGTGGCTCCGCCCCGACGGCAAAACCCAGGTCACCATCGAATACGACGAGACCGACCGGCCCGTCCGCGTCCACACCATCGTCATCTCCACCCAGCACGACGAGACCATCTGCGAAAACGGCGGCAAGGGCAACGTCGGCCAGCCCGCCAAGCAGCAGATCATCGACCACGTCATCAGACCCATCGTCCCCCCCGAGCTCTGGGACGCCCAGACCATCATCCACATCAATCCCACCGGCCGCTTCGTCATCGGCGGACCGCACGGCGACTCCGGCCTGACCGGCCGCAAGATCATCGTCGACACCTACGGCGGCATGGGCCGGCACGGCGGCGGCGCCTTCAGCGGCAAGGACCCCAGCAAAGTCGACCGCTCCGCCGCCTACGCCGCCCGCTGGGTCGCCAAGAACATCGTCGCCGCCGGCCTCGCCAAGCGATGCGAAGTCCAGATCGCCTACGCCATCGGCGTCGCCAAGCCCGTCTCCGTCAACGTCAACACCTTCGGCACCGGCACCGTCGACGACCTCGACCTGTGCGACATCGTCACCGAGGTCTTTGACCTCCGCCCCAAGGCCATCCTCGAGGCCCTCGACCTCCGCCGGCCCGTCTTCCAGCCCACCGCCGCCTACGGCCACTTCGGCCGCGACGGCGACGGCTTCACCTGGGAGAAGACCACCCGGGTCGACGCCCTCCGCGCCGCCGCCGACAAGCGCGCCGTCAGCGCCTGACAGTCACACCAGAGCGAATGCCGTGAACCGGGGGCGGAGCCGCAAGGCTCCGCCCTTGCATTTGGCAACGGAGGGGCTCGCGATTGCGCTCGTGCCACACAGCAATCGCGAGGTGGCGCGGGAAAGACGGCATCCGGACATCGCCCCTGAGATCTGCGGGCACTTCCGTGGAGTCGGCTCAGGGAGAGAGTCCTCTGTTTCCTCCCCATCGCTGACTTCAGGCACCGGCACTGCCACTTCCTCGCTCGACAGCGGCAGGCCACATGAATACGCTCACGCCAGCTTGCTCGGAACTGGGGCGGTTCGTCTCAGGCGAGGCTGCGAATCTGCAAGAGAGGTCTGCCCCTTGGCCGACAGGGTGATTCCGGGATGACCAAGCACGCGAAAACTCGTGGCAAGAGACCTCTCGTACTGGGATACGTCGAGAGCGTCTCGGGCAAGGTGTTCTCTGAGTTTCCGAAGCAGTTCGGCATTCTGGCTGGGAAGCAACATGGGGTCTACGCCCTGTACAAGCGCAGCAAGCTCTACTATGTCGGCCTCGCAACGAATCTCCGGGGGCGCGTGAAACAGCATCTGCAAGACAAGCATGCGGGCAAGTGGGACACCTTCAGCCTCTACTTGGTGAGGGAGGCTGCTCACGTGAAGGAGATGGAGTCTCTCGTTCTGCGCATTGCGCAGCCTCGTGGAAACGCGGTTCGGGGCCGGTTCCGCCATGCGGAGAACCTCAAGCGTCGTCTGCATGCCATCATTCGAAAAGCACAGGGCGAGCAGCTGGCAAACCTCCTCGGCCCCGCGTCGCCCCAGCCCCGCGCGAAGGCGCGAATGCCGAGGCGGGTGAAGTCTCGAGCATCCGCACGCGGACGAGCCGGTCTTGGACCGCCGCCACTCGCCAAGTTCATTGCCGGCCGGATCAAGCTTCAGAGGACATACAAGGGCCGCACTCTCCGCGCAGTTGTCATTCGAGACGGTCGCATTCGCGTCAACGGTAGACTGTACAACTCGCCCTCCTCGGCGGGATTCGGCGCCATCCGCAGGTCGGTCGACGGCTGGCACTTCTGGAAGTTTCGTGACGAGCACGGGGACTGGGTCGCTCTCGACACGCTTCGCAGAAGGCGAAAGTGAGGTCTGCCGCGCCGGAAGCGGTAGACCCACGAGCCATGGCACTTCACCACGTCCACCGGGACTCGGCGCCATGAGGAAGGGATGCCTCGCCTCTCTCCTCGCTCTCCTCCCCGCGGTCGCGCTGGCCCAGGGCCTCGGCACGTGGTCGCTCGGGGCGCCGATGCCGAGCTCGCGCCAGGAGGTCGGCGTCGGTGTGGTCGCGGGGCACGTGTACGTCGTCGCCGGCTTCGCGTCGGGGGTCTCGGTGAACACAGTCGAACGCTACGACGCGGCGTCGGATCAGTG
>JABWBI010000108.1 GCA_013360565.1 Candidatus Sumerlaeia bacterium
GAGCGCCCCGGCGATGAGCGGCACGGCGTCGATCGACGCGAGCGCGGTGCCTCCGGGCGGCTGGACGACCTCGAAGCCCTGCCCGGTGAGGAACTCCGCGAGAATCCGGCGCCGCTCCTCGCGCCAAGCGGTCTCCTGCGCGGCGTGCCGCGAGGCCGAACCGCTGGCGAGCGTGATGAGCGCGAGGCGGCCCATGGGGCAAGAGATACCGGCGGGCCGGGCGGGATGCATCCAGTTTCTGCGGGGAGCAACGTTGAACTTGCGGGGGCGTGGGGGAATCTGTCTTCATCTGGGGCGAACGAGGTCGCGCCCATGCCACGCACCGCAAAGATCGAGCGCAAGACGCGCGAGACCGACCTGCGGGTCGAGCTCACCCTGGACGGCACCGGCCAGTGGGGCGGCGAGGTGGGAGTCCCCTTCCTCGAACACATGCTCGAGCTCTTTGCGCGGCACGGCCTTTTCGACCTGAGGGTGAAGGGATCGGGCGACGTGGCCGTCGACGTCCACCACACTGTCGAGGACCTCGGCATCTGCCTGGGGCAGGCGATCACGCAGGCCCTGGGCGACAAGGCGGGCATCACCCGCTACGGCCACACGATCTGCCCGATGGAGGAGGCGCTGGCGACGGTCGCGCTCGATTTCTCGAATCGGCCGCGTCTGGTCTGGCGCGTGGAGCCCAACGGCTGGATCGGCGAGTACGACTCGCAGATCAGCGAGGAGTTCTGGGAATCGGTCTGCCGCCACGCCGGTCTGTGCCTGCACGTCGTGTGCGAGGGCGGCAAGAACCTCCACCACATCCAGGAGGCATGCTTCAAGGGCATCGCCCAGGCCATGCGGCGCGCGGTCGAGATCGATCCGCGCATCCAGGGCGTGCTCTCGACGAAGGGCGTGCTGTGACGTCCCGGCACGTTTTGATTGTCGCGGCGGCGATTCCGGTGTAGTCTCCCGCTCCATGCTGTTTGACCCTCCGCCCCGCACGGCGCGAGTCATCCCCATCCACCCGCACCCGCGCGGATGGCAGAGCGATCTGCTCCACCATCTGCTCTCCAATCCCAAGCACCTCGAGTGGGTTCTCGCCCGGCCGCTGATCGCGCACTTCCTCGACGACATCCTGTTCAGCCAGATCGTGCAGTCCCGGGCCGAGCAGGTGACGCTCTACCACAGCGCGTGGCGGTTCGAGGTCGACTTCCACGTCGATGGCCTCATGCAGCGCGTGGAGATGGCGCACCAGCGCTGGGCGCTCCCGATCTCGCTCGCCCTCAAACGCCGCGCCGGCATGGACCTCGCGAATCCTGTCATCTGGCAGTTCGGCGAGATCGCCCTGCCCTGCGGCCTTGCGCTCTCCGTCACGGCCTATCCCAACCGCGTCAGCGAGCGGCTGGTGCTGCGGCCTCGGTGGAGTGATTTCGATCTGAGGGGGCTCGGCCCGTTGCTCTGCGAGTCTCAGGAGCCGATCCTGCGCGAGGCCACGGTCTGACCGGCGCGCATGGACCCGGCCGAGCCACGCCCCCCGTTCCACGATCCGCGCCTGGTGACCGGCCTTCTCGGCGGCAGCTTCAATCCCCCGCACATGGGCCACGTCCTGCTCGCCGTCGCGGGTCTGTGTGCTGCGGGCCTCGAGGAGGTGTGGCTCGCGCCCGCGTGGGAGCATCCCTTCGGCAAGCCGCTGGCACCGTTCGAGGAGCGCTTGGCCATGTGTCGCCTGGCCGTCGAGCCTCTCGGGCCGCGCGTGAAGGTCGATCCCATCGAACGCGACATTCACACGCCGGGCGAGCCGAGCTACACCGTGCGCACGGTCGAGGCGCTGATCGCAGGCCACCCGGGCCGCGCGTTCCGCCTTCTCGTGGGTTCGGACCTCGCGGGAGAGATCTCCACATGGCGCGAGAGCGAGCGGCTCCTCTCACTCGCCCCGCCGCTCATCATTCCGCGGCTCGGCCGCGAGGGCGGCGAGGGGCCCCACACGCTGCCGGCGATCAGCGCGACCGCCGTCCGCGAGCGCATCGCCGCCGGGGCCGATCTCCGCGGGTGGGTCCCCCTGAGTGTCGCGCGGCACATCCAGTCACGCGGTCTGTACGGTGCGCGGGGCGAGACGATTCCACGTTGACACCGCGCGCAGCGGCTCCTTAGCCTCGCCGTGCTCGCGCTCCCGACGACACCGAACGCCCCGATGCCGCGCCCTCTCTCCCGTCGCCATCTTCCACTGCTCTCACTCGGGGCCCTGGCGATGGCGGCCTGTGGGCCCAACATGAGCCGGTTCGCGACGGAGACCGAGCTGTTCGGCGCGGGTTTTCCCGGCGAGCCCGAGCAGCGTGAGATTGCCCTCGACCCTGTCTACAACGAGCCGGTCGAGGCGGTGTACTGGGACAACCAGCGCGAGGGCGGCCTCGGGACGATCCTGTTCGTCCACGGCATTCCGAACAACAAGCGGACGTTCCTCTACCTCTACCATGCTCTGAGTGAGGACTTCCGGTGCGTCGCGCCGGACCTCCCGGGATTCGGCTGGTCGTCCAAGCCCCGTCTGTCCGCGCTCCCGCCCGAGGAGATCTACTCGTGCAACACCCTCGGGGAGTTCGTCGTCGACTTTGTCATCCGCCTCGAGCAGGAGGACCAGCGTCGCCGCGCGACGGCCCTCGGCGCGACGCCCGAGTCGGCCTTCGACCACATCACCATCGTGGCGAACTCCTACGGCTGTGCCGCCGTGATGTCCGCGCTGATCAACACGCCTCAGTTCGGCAACCGTGTCGACCGCATCGTCTACATCAGCCCCGCGGTCTACTACCAGCGGGTCCTCGAGACCTCGCGCCTGCGGCGCTGGATGACCGGACTGACATTCCTCGACCCGATCATCCGCGGGCTGCGCGTCGACGACCGCATCGCGGTCAACTCCTACATTCGCATCTTCGAGGACGACTTCGTCCCCGGCGATCCCTCGCGCTACCGCATTCCGCGCGAGCAGATCGAGGAGACGTTCGGCATCCTCAACGAGCCCAACTTCTACTATGTGGTCCGCCAGTTCGCGCGGAACATCCGCCCGCGCAACTACGAGGTGCTCGAGGCCGGATACAGTGAGATCCCTCAGTCCACGCTCATTGTCACCGGCGAGGACGACCAGATCGTCCCCAACGTGTACCCGCGGCGGCTCGTCAATCACATGCCAAGCGCCCAGCTCGTCATCTTCCCCCACTGCGGCCACCAGCCCCACCTGGAGTTGCCCGAGCAGACCAACGCGCTGATCTCCGGCTGGATCCGCGGGGAGATCGCCGGCGTGCCCTCGCTGCCGGCCGAGCGCGTCATCCGCATCCCTCACCCCGATGATCCCCTCGCGCCGGCGAGGTCCGCCGAGCCCGAGCCGCTGGCTCAATCGAGTGCCACCGACTGAGGAGCGCCCCATGAAGCTGAGTCAACTCGCCGCCGCCCTTGGCCGCCCCGTGACGAATCCCGGCGCGGAGGACCCGGAGATCGCGGGCATCGCCGCGCTCGAGGATGCGACGGCCGCGCACATCTCGTTCGTCACGAATGCCCGGTTCGCCTCGGCTGCGCGGGAGTCGAGGGCGGCCGCGTTCATTGTCCCCGTGGGCACGGCGATCGAGAACCGGCCAGTCCTCGAGTTCAAGATCGCCTGGGAAGGCGTCTTGGCGGCGCTGGCGCTATTTCACCCGCCGCGTCAGTTCGCCGCGGGCGTCCACCCGGCGGCGACGGTCGAACCGTCGGCGCACCTCGCCGAGGGAGTGAGCATCCAGCCCCACGCCGTCGTGGAGGCGCGCGCGCGGATTGGCCCGCGCACGGTCGTCGGGGCGGGGGCCTACATCGGCGAGGACGCGGTCATCGGCGCGGACTGCCTGCTGCATCCGCACGTCTCGGTCATGAATGGCTGCCGGCTCGGCGACCGCGTGATCCTGCAGACGGGCGCTCGCATCGGCGCGGATGGCTTCCGCTACGAGAAGATGCCCACGGGCTTGGTCAAGATTCCGCAGGTGGGCATCGTCGTGCTCGAGGACGACGTGGAGGTCGGCGCCAATGCCTGCATCGACCGCGCGAGCTTCGCCGAGACGCGGGTCGGGCGCGGCACCAAGATCGACAACTTGGTGCAGATCGCCCACAACGTGCAGGTCGGGCAGCTCTGCGTCCTCGTCTCGCAGGTGGGCATCGCCGGATCGGTGACCATCGGCGACCGCACCATGCTCCTCGGGCAAGCGGGCGTCGTGCACGACATCGAGATCGGGTCCGACGTCATCGTCGGCGCCCAGGCCGGAGTCAACAAGAGCATCCCCGCCAAGTCGGCCGTGCTGGGCAGCCCGGCGCGGCCCCATCTTGAGACCAAGCGCATCTTCGCCGCCGAGGAGCGGTTGCCTGAGCTGCTGAGAGAGCTCCGGGATCTCGCCGGCCGCGTCGAGGCGCTGGAAGGAGACAAGCGATGACTCTCGCCCAGGCCGCTGCCCTCGTCGATGGACGCATCGGCGCGGGAGACCCCGGCCTCTCGATCCGCGCCGTCGCGCCGCTCGTGAGCGCGCCGCCGGGCTCCATCGCCGCCGTGATCGGCAAGAGCGCCGTGCTGCGCCTGGCCAAGAGTCGCGCCGCCGCTCTGCTGGTGACCGAGGTCATGGCGGGCACGGCCGGCGACCGGCCTCACATCATCGTCGATCGCCCAGGCGATGCTGCTCGCCTGCTGGAAAAGCACCTGAGGACCCGGGCGTAGGCGGCCGGCTCCAGCGGATCAGCGCCGCGCCGCCGAGCAGCAGCGTCAGCCAGAGCGCCGCGGAGAGGCCGAGAGCCCGCAGGAAGAGCGCGTCTGGCATCGTCTCGGTGATGCTCGCATGATGACGGTCCGGGTCGCCCACCTTGACCATCACGAGATTCAGCACCACGTGCACGGTGAACGCGAGCGCCGCCACGGGCCACGTCGCCCGCGCCAGGGGCGTCTCGCGCCAGTGCACCAGGAGCGGCACGAGGAGGAGGGGGAACGCGTGAAAGGCACGCCGCTCGGTGTCGGTCCCGGCGAACCAGACCAAGAGCCACGTCACGAGCGCGAGGGCGAGCCACGCGCTCTCCCCCCGCAGACGCCGCCAGAGCGGCGGACCCCCGAGCACGATCAGCCAGGGCACCGCGCCGAGCGCGCGGAGCGACCCGGCGAGGAAGCGGGCGACATAGAGACCCTGACTCTCGATGACGTGGCCCCACCGCAGGGACCCGTAGAAGCCCATCGTCTCGACGAGACCGCGGGGGTTGACCGGCGTGACTGTCAGGCGCAGCCCCGCCAGCACCGCGACACCCGGAAGAGCGACAAGCGCCGCCAGACCGAGCGCGCGCAGAGGCCGCCGGCGCTCGTGAGTCCAGAGCCAGAGCCACACGAAGAGTGCGAAGGTCATCAGCTGCTCACGCTGAAGCGCCGCCACGGCGAAGAGCACGCCCAGCGTCCAGCGCCCGCCGGAGACCGTCGCCAGCGCCAGCGCGAGCGCCAGGACGAGGGTCACCGTCTCCGGGTGGCAGGGCGACCAGAAGGCATAGCGCGGGCCCCAGAATGACGTGAGAAGCAGAGCCACACCCATGGCCGCCAGCGGCGCATCGACCCCGAGCCTCCGCAGCAACGCCCAGAGCAGGAGGGCGGCGATCCACTGACCCGCCACGCTGAGCAGCAGGAAGCCCTCCACCGCCCCCATCCCCATCTGGTGAACCGCGAGGGGCGACAGCACACGCCAGCAGAACGGTGCCAGACGCGTCATGGGCGACGCCGTCCAGGGATCACGCGCCATCGCCGCGTAGAACTGGCCGTCGTAGCGGTCCTCGCCCCCGTTGATCGGCGTCAACGGGGTCGCCTGGAACAGCGCGCCCAGCCACACCAGGGCGGCGACGGCGATGGTCAGAGTCCAGGCGAGGTCGCGTCCGTGCATGGAGTCTGTGTGGCGCGGGGCGCCGGCGCGCGCAAGCCGGGAAAGAGGTTGACGCCCCTCGCCCCATCTCTTCAGAGTGGCAGGCCGCGTCTGGGCGCGTAGCTCAGTTGGCAGAGCACCGGCCTTTTAAGCCGAGGGTCGCTGGTTCGAGTCCAGCCGCGCTCACCACGCCCGGCCTGATGCGACCCCATCGTCCAGAGGCCTAGGACATCGGCCTTTCACGCCGGTAACACGGGTTCGAATCCCGTTGGGGTCGCCACCCTCTCCCTTTCCCCTACCGACTCTTCCCCCGGGCCCCCGCCCGTCGCTTGGCCAAGTGCGCCCGCGCCTTCGCGATGTAGGCCGCGGCATCCGGCGTCTTGCAGCCCGTCTCGCCGTGGTCGACCTCGACCCGGCCGATGCGCTTGGCCGCGCCGACGGCGGCACGCTCGATGGCCCCCCCTCGCATGCCGATGGCGATGAGCGCGCTGTTCATCGCGTCGCGCACGCGGTTCCTCGCCACGGAGATTCCCTCCTCGATCTCCGTGAGGATGGCACTCATCTCGTCGTCTTCCAGCACCTCCTCACGCATCGCGAGAATCGCCACCAGCATCCAGCCCGCCCGGGCCGTCCACTCGTCTCTCGCGCCGCGCCACTTCGTCGCGAGTGCCCTGGCGTGGGCCGACTCGGAGGCGAGGTGCCGTGCGAAGCTGTCGGTGTTGACGTAGTTGTCGAGCTGTTTCACCCAGCGGTCGAGGTCTCGCCGGGTCATCGCCCCGGGATCCGCGATCATCGGAGCGAGATTGCGCGCGTCGAAGTTGCCGGACGCCCAGAGCGCCTCGGCCAGCGCGTGGTCGCGCCGGATGCGTTTGGCCAACGTTCCGATTTCGGCAAAGCTGACTCCGAACAGCGGCTCTCGGGCGCCGTGGCGCCGGTAGACCCTGCGGTTCTGCTCGGTGCCCCGGCGCGAGAGCTCTGAGAGAGCATCGGTGAAGTTCATCTGAGTCACCTCGTTGGCAATCTCGGGTTGTTCTCCCTGCCAGCGCCGGCACTTTTCCCGCCGGAGCACGGTCATCCTGCGACTTGGGTGCCCGAGACGCCGTTTCATCTCCGAGCCATTTCCCGCTCCGCGTCCGCGTGCAGGTCCTGCAGCGCCCGGACGGTCATGGTGTTGCGCACCAGCGCGCTGATGGCGTCGGCCGCCGCCCGGGCGCCGGCCAGCGTCGTGATCAGCGGTACACCGCGCGAGTAGGCTGCCCAGCGCATCTGCTGGATGTCCTGGATCTCCGAGGCGGTCTCGCTGCCGCGGCGCTGGAAGGTGTTGATGATCAGCTGGACCTCGCCGTTGATCATCTTGTCGAGGATGTTGGGCCGCGCACCCTCGCCGATGCGCCGGAGCTCCTCGGTCTCGATGCCGTGGACGCGCAGGTGCTCGCGCGTGCCGGGCGTCGCCAGCATCGAGAAGCCCAGCGCACGCAGCACCTGGGCCACGCCGACGATGCCCTGCTTGTCCTCGTCGGTGACGGTGAGGAAAATGGCCCCGGCCTTCGGGTCCTCCGGCAGCTTCGTCCCCGCGCCGGCCTCGGCCTTCGCGTAGGCCTCGGCGTAGTTGTCGGCCACGCCCATCACCTCGCCCGTCGACCGCATCTCCGGGCTCAGGTCGACGTGGCAGCCGGGGAACCGCGCGAAGGGGAGCACGGCCTCTTTGACGCTGAAGTGAGAGACCGTCACATCGCGCGTCAGGCCGATCTGCTCGAGCGTCTCGCCGAGCATGATGCGCGTCGCGAACTTCGCCAGGGGAACGCCTGTCGCCTTTGCGACGAACGGCACCGTGCGCGAGGCGCGCGGGTTGACCTCGAGGACGAAGACCTCCTCGCCCTGCACCGCGAACTGGATGTTGATGAGGCCCCGGACCTCGAGGGCGAGCGCCAGCGTGCGGGTGACCTCGCTGATCTTCGCGATCACGCCGCGGCTGAGCGACTTCGGCGGCAGGACGCAGGCCGAGTCGCCCGAGTGGATCCCCGCCTCCTCGATGTGCTCCATGATCCCGCCGATCACCGCGCGCTCGCCGTCGCACAGCGCGTCGACGTCGACCTCGGTGGCGTTGACAAGATACTGGTCGACGAGGATGGGGTGGTCCTCGTCCACCTTCTCGGTGTTGGCCAGATAGTCGTCGAGCATCGCGTCGCTGAAGATCACGGCCATCGCGCGCCCGCCCAGGACGTAGGAGGGGCGCACCACGACCGGGTAGCCGATCTCGCCGCTGGTCCGCCGCACCTGGTCGAACGTCGCACAGATCGCGCCGCGCGGCTGAGGCACGCCGAGCCGGTGGAGCAGGCGGTTGAACCGGTCGCGGTCCTCGGCGAGGTCGATCTTGTCCGGCGACGTGCCCAGGATGGCCACCCCCGCGGCCTCGAGTGCCTTCGCCAGTTTCAGGGGTGTCTGGCCGCCGAACTGAAGGATCACGCCCTCGGGCCGCTCGAAGTCGATCACCTCCATCACGTCCTCGAAGGTCAGTGGCTCGAAGTAGAGGCGGTCGGAGATGTCGTAGTCCGTCGACACCGTCTCGGGATTGCAGTTGTACATCAGCGCCTCGACGCCCGCCTCACGCAGGGCGAAGACGGCTTGCACGCAGCAGTAGTCGAACTCGATGCCCTGGCCGATGCGATTGGGACCCGAGCCGAGCACGAGGACTTTGCGCCGGTCCGAGGGCTGGCGGTCGTGCGTCCGCTCGTAGGTCGAGTAGAAGTACGGCGTCATCGCCTCGAACTCGCCCGCGCAGGTGTCGACGGCCTTGAACACGGGCCGGATGCCCGCCGCCAGCCGCCTCTCGCGCACGGCCGTCTCGGCGGTGTTCGCCGCCTTCGCGATGTGCGCGTCGCTGAAACCCAGCCGCTTGGCCGCCCGGAGGTCCTCCGCGGAGAGCGACCGCAGGCCCTCGAGCCGCCGCTCCTCGCGCACGATTGTCTCGATCTGCGCCAGGAACCACGGGTCGATGCCGGTCTCGCGGTGGATCTCGTCGAGCGCCACGCCGCGCCGCAGGGCCTCGTGCACAGCCAGCAGCCGGTCGGGGTTCGGC
>JABWBI010000109.1 GCA_013360565.1 Candidatus Sumerlaeia bacterium
GCTTACCGAACTTCACATCCAAAACTTCGCGATCATCGACAAGCTCGACCTGCGCTTCGGACCGGGACTCATCATCCTGACCGGCGAGACCGGCGCGGGCAAATCCATCATCCTCGACGCCGTGGTCATGCTCATCGGCGGCAAGGCGGATACGACCTTCGTCCGCACGGATTCGGAGGCGGCATTCGTCGAGGGCGTGTTCCAACTCAAAGGTCCCGAACGCGAGGCGGTGCATGAGATCCTCAAACGCGAAGAATTGATGGACGACCCTGATTATGTGGTGTTGATGCGCGAAGTGAGACGCGAGGGGCGCAGCGTGGCGCGCATCAACGGGCGGACGGTGAACGTCGGTTTGCTGAAAGAGATCGGCGCGCTGCTCGTGGATATTCACGGGCAGGCGGAACATCTTTCCCTGCTCGATCCGCGCGCGCATTTGGGATTGCTCGACCGCTATGCGGATGTCTCCAAACCGTTGAACGAATATCGGCAGACCTATCATTCCCTGCTCGCCCTTCGCAATGAGCTAAACGCCTTGCGCAAAGCCCAGGCGGATGCCGACCGGCGCATCGAAATGTTGACTTATCAAGTGGAGGAGATCGAATCCGCGAAGTTGAAAGTCGGCGAGGATGAAGAATTGAAGAAGGAACGCGACCGGCTTGCCAATGCCGAGTCTCTGGCGAAAAATGCGCAGGAGGCGCTGGCGATCCTTGAAGAGGGCTCGCCGGATACTCCCGCCGCCACCGATCTGATTGGGCAGGCGGCGCAGGCGCTGGCGGCGCTTGCAAAGATCGATTCGGGTCAGGCTGAATTATCGAATCAAGCCGAGGTGATGCTCGACTCCCTTTCGGATATCATCCACGAATTGCGCGGGTATCTCGACGAGATCGAATTCAATCCCAAACGGCTCGACGAAGTGGAGGAACGTCTCGACCTTATCCATTCGCTCACGCGCAAATACGGCGGCAGCATCCCCGCGGTCATCGCTTACGGCGAAGACGCGCAAAAACAGCTCGAGACCATCACCGGCGCGGCTGACCGCATCAACGAACTGGAGATGCAGGAAGCAAAACTTTTGGAAAAACTCTCCAAACAGGGAACCGACCTTTCGGAGAAGCGCAAATCCGCCGCGACGAAAATGGGCAAAGGCATCGAGACCGAACTCGACGATTTGCGGATGGCGTCTGCGCAATTCGGCGTTGACTTTCAGACCAAGCCCGACCCGAACGGCATCCCGCTCGCGGACGGGACCCGCCTCGCCTTCGACCAAAGCGGCATCGACCGCGTGGAATTCCTCGTCGCCCCAAACCCCGGCGAAGGACTCAAGCCGCTGGCGAAGATCGCCTCCGGGGGGGAGCTCTCGCGGATCATGCTGGCGCTCAAAGCGGTCGCCGCGGGCCAGGGCGGCGTGCCGACGCTCGTCTTCGACGAGATCGACACCGGCATCAGCGGTCAGACGGCGGGACGCGTCGCGGCGAAGATGGTCCGCCTCGCCGGGAGCCACCAGATTCTGTGCATCACGCATCTCCCGCAGATCGCCGCGCGGGCCGCGGCGCATCTGGGCGTCTCCAAGCGCCCCAAGGGCAGGCGCACGGTCACGGAGGTCACGCACCTCGACGGCGCGGCGCGTGTCGACGCCCTGGCCACGCTGATCGGCGGCGAGAGCACAGCCGCGGCGAGGAGGCATGCGGAGGAGATGCTGGAGGGAGTGAAGTGAAGCCCGCGGGCGCCTGATGCCGTCCGCCTCGATGGCACTGTCCGTGGAGTTTCCATCCCAGTTTCCACTGGCACTCGGACCCCCTCTGGGAGCAGAGATTTCGCACCCTGGAGGGAACTCTGTCATGTTCGCGCAAGGCCCCCGCGGCGTCAGCCGCCGGCACTTTCTCGCCGCAGGCGCCGTCGCCGCCGGCGTCTCACCCACTCTGCTGGCCCAGGTGGCTTCGCCCGAGGCCGCGGCGGAGATCGACCTCGACACCTTCGTTCTGCCCCGTCGCGACCTGGGCCAGACGGGCCTCCGCCCGACCGTCCTCGGTTTCGGCACCGGCAAGTTCGGGCCGATGTACGCGGAGGACGGCTCGCGTGAGAACTTCCGGCGGCTCGTGAGTCTGCTCGAGTACGCCTACGACCGGGGCATTCGCTACTTCGACCTCGCCGACGACTACGACTCGCACCCCTTCATGCGCGCGGCGCTCCGCGAGAACGGCGGAACCATTCCCCGCGACGAGGTCGTCCTGCTGACCAAGACACTCGACCGGACACACGGCGGCGCCCTGGCCGACATCGAGCGCTTCCGGCGCGAAGTGGGGACGGATCACTTCGACATCGTGCTCTACCACGCGGCCGAGGCCGGCGACTGGCCGGCGATCCACCGCGGCGCTCTCGACGCCCTCAGCGAAGCGAAGGCCGCGAGGCGCGTGCGCGCGCACGGCTCGAGCTGCCACACGATCGCGGCCCTGGCCGCCGCCGCCGCCGAGCCCTGGGTGGAGGTCGACCTGGCCCGCCTCAACCCCTGGAGCGACATCATGGACGGGCCGGTCGAGACGGTGAAGGGCGTCCTGCGGACGATGAAACACAACGGCAAGGGCGTGATCGGGATGAAAATCCTGGCCAACGGCCGTCGCGCCGCGGCTCCGGAGCGGGCCGAGTCGATCCGCCACGCACTGACATGCGGCCTGCTCGACTGCTTCACGATCGGCTTCCGCACGCGCGAGGAGCTCGATCAGGTGCTCCTCGACGTGGCGGTGGGCCTGCGCGGAGCCCGTCTGGCGGCGCGGACAACCCCGTGACAGGCAGAGACGGTGGCCCTGCTGATCGAATGTCGATCTCCCATCTGCACAGCGTGTCGATCACTCGACGGCCATCCACACCGGCGCGGACGGCGCCTCAGATCGCAATCCCCGGCAGAGCGTCGCGCACCGCGTTGAGCCAGCGGGCTCGCTCGGTCTCAGTCATCGCGGCGAGGCGGCGCGTCAGGCCGATCGTCAGTGCGGCGTGCTCGGCCGAGGTGAGCGTGCCGCCGATTTCGCCGGGGCTCACGCGCTCGCGGTTCCAGCGCCGGGCGCGGAGAATCGGGTCGAAGAGGCCCTGCGTCTCCGGCTGAAGGAACGCCGCGCCCAGCACTGCCTCCCCCGGCGCGCTGAAGCGGCGCAGGGCATTGACCGCGACGGTCCATTGGCTCATCCATCCCTGCTGGCGCACGAGTGTGGCGGAGATGAGATAGCGCTCCGCCGGATCGGCAGCGGCGATGGCATCACACACCTCGCCCCAGGCCTCCCCCTGCGTGTCGGCGGGGAGATTGCCCATCTCCGAGGCGATCCACGCTGGCTCGGCCTCCGAGATCCGCCGGAGGTACGTCAGGCGTGAGCGGACGGCCGGCCAGGCGAGCGGCCGCGCCGGCTCGCACTCCCAGAGCGCCAGCCAGACGGCCTGGCCAGGGAAGCGCGTCGGCCACTCGCGCACCTGCGTGAGGGGAGACTCCAGCTCGGCCGAGGGAGGAAGCGTGGCCGAGCCGCCCTCGGCGCGGACGCCGCGGCGGCAGGCCGCTGCCAGAGTCAACAGCAGTAGAACGAAGAGCAGACGCGGAGCCAGGGAGGACATGCCCCCGAGGAGACCTCGCGCGCGCCGGGATCGTCAACCCCGGGATGACGTCAGTGTCCGTTGGACTCGGGCGGCTCTTCGTCGAGATTGAGGACGGCCTCGGGCTCGACGGCGACGCTGCCGGACTCGGCGCCGGGGAGCGTCTGGGCCTCGGCGGGAGAGGCGGTCGAGGGCGCTCGCTCGGTGGCGGCTTCGTGGCCCCCCCCCTCCTGCTTGGCCATCGAGTGGATGTAGAAGAGGTCCGAGTGAGGCTGAATGGCTTCGAGGATGCGGGTGCGCGTCTCCTCGATGCTGATGGCGTCGCCGGCCTCGACGGCGGACGAGAAGCGCTCGAGCAGTCCGTGCATCTCGGCCACCTCGGCCGCGTCGATCTCGCCGCCGTGCAGAGTGAGAAAGCTCTGAAGCTTGTCGCGGAGGACGGCCGCCTGCTGGCGCTCGGCGTACTGGCGCAGGAACTCGGAGTCCTCGCGCTCATGCGTCTGGGAGTCGATGACCATGCGCTTGATCTCGTCGGGCGAGAGGGCGGCGATGGCCTCGATGGTGACCTCGCGGCGGGCGGCGGTCGTCAGGTCCTGGGCTGAGACGTGGAGGATGCCGTTGGCGTCGATGTGGAAGGCGACCTCGATCTCCGGCACCTCCTTCGGGGCGGGCCGGATGCCGGTGAGGCGGAACTTGCCCAGCGTGCGGTTCTCGGCGGCGATCTTGCGTTCGCCCTGAAGAATGTGAACGCTGACGGCGCGCTGATTGTCGCGGGTGGTGGTGAAGGTGCGCGAGGCCGTGGTCGGGATCGACGAGTTGCGCGGGATGAGGACTTTGAACAGGCCGCCCTCGAGCTCGATGCCGAGGGACAGAGGCGTCACATCGAGGAGGAGCACTTCCTGGATGTCGCCCGAGAGAATGGAGGCCTGGATGGCTGCGCCCAGCGCGACGACCTCGTCGGGGTTGACGGTCTTGCACGGCTCCTTGCCGAAGATCTGGGCCACGGCGCGCTGGACGCAGGGCATGCGGGTGGAGCCGCCGACGAGGAGGACGGTGTCGATGTCGGCCGGCAGCGTCCCGGCGTCGCGGAGCACCTGGCGGCAGGGCTGGGTCAGGCGCTTGACGAGGGGCTCGACGAGCGCCTCGAACTCCTCCCGCGTGATCTCGCGGGCGAAGTGCTTGGGTCCAGCCGCGTCGGCGACGATGAAGGGCAGGTTGATGACGGTCGAGGTCAGGGTCGAGAGCTCGCACTTGATCTTCTCGGCGGTGTCGTGGATGCGCTGGCGGGCCTGAGGATCGGCGCCGGGGTCGACGCCGGTCTCGCGGGCGATCTCGGCCGTGATCCACTCGGCGAGAACCTCGTCGAAGTTGTCGCCGCCGAGGAAGTTGTCGCCGGCGGTGCCGCGGACCTCGAAGACCTCGCCGTCGATCTCGAGGACGGAGATGTCGAAAGTGCCGCCGCCGAGGTCGAAGACGGCGACGCGTTCCTGCCCCCGGCGGTTGAGGCCGTAGGCCAGGGCCGCGGCGGTTGGCTCGTTGATGATCCGCAGGACGGTGAGGCCCGCGAGCTCGGCGGCGGCCTTGGTCGCCTGACGCTGCGAGTCGTTGAAGTAGGCCGGGACGGTGATGACGGCCTGGTCGACCTCCTGGCCCAGGCGCGTCTCGACGGCCTGGCGCATCTTGCGCAGAATCTGCGAGGAGATCTCCTCGGGCGTCAGGAGGCGGCCGTCGATCTCGACGCCGACCATGCCCTTGTCGCTCCGCGCGAGGGGGTAGCGGACATGCTCGCGCTTCTCCTCACTCTCCTCCCAGCGGCAGCCCATGAAGCGCTTGATCGACCGGATGGTCCGCTCGGGGTTGATGATCTCCTGGCGCTTGGCCAGCTCGCCGACGACCCAGTCCTGCATCCCCGGGGGGCAGTGGACGACTGAGGGAGTCGTCTTCATTCCCTCGGCGTTGATGACCACCTCCGGCACGTCGCCCTCGAGGATGGCGGCGACGCTGTTGGTCGTCCCCAGGTCGATGCCCATGACGCGGCCCATCAGCGAGTCACCTCTTGCGTCCGAAAAGCCGGCCGAACAGGCCGCTGAAGGGCGCCCCGCCCGTAGACCGGCCGCCCAGCTCGCGGAGCTTCATCAGAGCGAGGGAGTTGGTCGCATCCCAGCGCAGCACCTCACGGTAAGCCTGGAGGGCGCGGGTCGAGACCCCCGCGCTCTCGTAGATGTGGGCCAGGGTGAGGCGGTGCTGAACGTTCCAGGGATCGAGTTCAATGGCCCGCTCGGCCAGCTCGGTGGCCCGGGTGAAGCTGCGTCCGGAGGTGAGCAGGGCCTCGGCCAGCTTCGCGTGAGCCAGGGCGTCCTGGTCGTTGTTGGCGACGGCTGCTTCGAGGAACTCGATGGCCTTGCGCGGTTCGCCGGCCTGCATCAGCTGGAGGCCCTTGGCCAGGGCCTTGGCCCCAATGGACGCGCGGCGGACGTTGTCAGGCGACGGTGCCGCCTTGCCGTTTCGGGGCCGGCTGGGCTCGGCGGGGGGCGGCGTGACGGTGGCCGTGGCCGTCTTGGCCATGGATGAATCGCTGGAAACGTGTGACTTATCCGCTTTCAGATGCCTGTCGTAGTCCTGGCGGCGGTTCGTGTCCTTGAGCGTGTTGTACGCTTGGCTGACGAGCGCCATCTGCTGCTCGAGGCGCTGGGCCTCGTCGGGCGACGAGGCCTTGTCGGGATGCAGCTTCTTGGCGAGGGTGTGGTACGCCCGCTTGATCTCGCGCTCGGAGGCGTCGGTGGGAATCTCCAGGATCTGATAGAGACTTTTCGGGGCCATCGGCTCGCTCGGCACGGGTCGCCGCCAGCCGACGGGGCCTGGGGCCCGCGGTGGGGGCGGCGACGCTGGGGCTGACAAAGAGGCGGCCTGAACGGGAGTCGGACCCCGCCCGGTGGCCTCTCAGCGGCGATCTTCGACGAGCGTGTACTCGATGACCTGCTCGTCGCCGCCACGTCGCACCGTGAGCTGTATCGGCTCGCCGACACGCAAGGTGAAGAGGTAAAGCTCCAGTTCCTCGCTCGAGGTGATCCGTTCGCCGTTGACCTGGGTGATCACGTCGCCATTGCGCAGGCCCGCCCGGGCCGCGGGGCCGTTCATGTCGATCTCCCAGACGATGGCCCCCGGTGACCACCGCTGGTCCTGGCGTTCGGCCATCCAGCGCTGGTAGGGCCGGGAGTGGAAGTCGACGTAGATGGGCCGGACCGACCCGTGCTCGAGGATGTCGTCGACGACGCGGTGGATGCGGTCGACGGGGATGGCGAATCCGATGTCGGCCGAGGAGCCGGAGGTGGAGATGATGAAGGTGTTGATCCCGATGAGCTCGCCGTGCGCGTTGACGAGCGCCCCGCCGGAGTTGCCGGGGTTGATGCTGGCGTCGGTCTGGATCATGTCGAGATAGACGCGGCCGGTCGACTGATCGCGCAGATCACGGTGAAGCGCGCTGATGACGCCCACGGTGACCGTGGGCTCGGGGTCGTCGATGTAGTTGCCGAAGGGATTGCCAATGGCGAGGGCCCACTCGCCGACCATGAGGTCGTCGCTGCGGCCGAGGGGGATGTCGGGCAGGCCGCGTTCGGCGACGCGGAGCAGCGCCAGGTCGTTGTTGCGGTCGCCGCCGACGTACTCGGCCTCGAACTGGCGGCCATCGGGCAGGGAGACGAGGAACCGGCGGAGTCCGCGGATGACGTGGTCATTGGTCAGGATCAGGCCGCGGCCCCCGTCGATGATCACGCCGGAGCCGAGATAGGGAATTGCGAGGGGAACCACCTCGGCGTCGATGAGCATGTGGCCGCGCTGCATCCCGACGACGCCCTGCTCGATGGTCCCGATGGCGACCACGGCGGGGCTGGCGCGCTCGGCGGCGGCGACGATGGCGTTGCGCCGCGTGGCGCGCGGTGATATGGCCGATCTCGTGTGCCAGGACCGACGCAAGCTCCGCCTCGTTGCCGGCCAGCGCCAGGAGCCCGCGTGTGACGTAGACGAATCCGCCTGGCAGCGCGACAAACGCATCGGCACGTTCCGCCATACCCCATTTGCGTTCGTGCATCGTGTTGACGACATGGGTTTCATGGAGTCCCCTGTGCTGAAGTTCGCGGTCAACCAGCATCTGCGGAATCACCCCTATAGTATAAGCCCCTTTTTCCAGCGCGGCGGTGGCTAATGCACCCATCAACCCCGTGCTGCCCCCACCATAGACCAGCCCCAGCCCATGTTCAGCAATGGCTGTCCCCATCTGGCGGGCAATTTCGGCATACAGGGGGTTTTTGCCCACGCTTGAGCCGCAGTACACACAAATCATTTTGATTCCATTCATCATTGAACAGTCAGCCTTTCCAGAATCAGAAAATCATTGTTGTTGACGGATAAGCGGTTTTGCGGTTGATCCAGTTCATACATACTGACAATGAGTTGATACCCGTCGTCCGGGGTCAAAGTCTGGGGGATGAGTATACCATGATTGTCAACGATGGTTGTGCCGGGCTGCCAGTCGGTAGTGAGGTAGCGTCCATTGGCGGGTTCGCTGTCATGCTGAGAGGCCAGTGTGCCATCCGGTTTTAAAAGCTGCACGGTCACTTTGTAACGGGTGTTTAATTTTTCATCAGTTTCCCAGAACAGCGTAACCCCAATCACATTTTCCGGTGTAGGCACTCCGCTAATCGCATACCCTTTTAAGGTGATATGGTCGCCAAATGGCTGCTGGATAAGGTGGGTGGGTTCATCGGGTGGATCTTGCAGCACGGCATACAGCACCAGCCGCACATGACCGTACCAGCGTGAATATACTTCATAGGCATTTGTATCCAGCGTATTTCGGACGATACTGTTGGGGTCGCGTTCGCCTTCCCCCCAGAACAGGACAAAAATACGCGGGTGCTGCGCTAAAATTTGCTGTGTTTCGGCCAGCGTCGCGGCATCCTCGCCGGATGCCGTCTGCGCCAGGATGGTGTCGCCGATCCAGGAGGGGGCGACGATGAGCGCTTTCCGCATCACGCGGAGGCGTTCAATGATGCCCCTTGGGCGCCTCGCCGGTAAAGGTGTAGCGCGTGCCGCAGTACGGGCAGGCCGCCTCGCCGGTTTTCAGCGGGTCGAGGAAGACGCGCGGGTGGCGCGCCCACAGCGGGGCGTCCGGCCGCGGGCAGTGCAGGGGCAGGTCGTGCGCGGTGACGGCGACGACGCGGGCGGTGTCTTTCACTTCGCTCATGACGGCTCCTATTTGACCGGGGTCAGCCAGCCCTTGTGGAAGGGCGAGCGGCCGTTCACCACGTCGAAGAACAGGTTCTGGATCTGGTGGGTGATCGGGCCGCGGCGGCCC
>JABWBI010000110.1 GCA_013360565.1 Candidatus Sumerlaeia bacterium
GGCAGCGCGAGCACGGGGACCTCGCGACCAACCTCGCGATGGCGATTGCCAAGCCCCTGGACCGGCCCCCGCGCCACGTGGCCGAGGCGCTGGCCGATCGCCTCCGCACTCACCCGGCCATCGAGCGCGCCGACGTCGCCGGACCCGGGTTCCTCAACCTCACGATCCGGGCCGAGGCGGTCGCGGCGATCCTGCAGCAGATCGAGACCGAGGGCGAGCGGTTCGGGACGACGGACCTGGGCCGCGGCCGGCGGGTGAACGTCGAGTTCGTGAGCGCGAATCCGACGGGGCCGCTGCACGTCGGCCACGCGCGCAATGCCTGCGTCGGGGACGCGGTCGCGCGGATCCTGCAGGCCAACGGCTATGAGGTGACGCGCGAGTTCTACTTCAACGACGCGGGGGTGCAGATGGATCTGCTCGGGCAGTCGCTGCGCGCGCGCGTCCTGCAGCGGCTGGGGCGAGACGCACCGGTGCCGGAGAGCGGCTATCACGGCGACTACCTGCTGGAGGTCGCGGAGAAGTTCGTGTCGGAGTCGCCCGGGCTGTCCGAATCGACAGATCGGCTTGCCGACGAATCGGCCTGCCGCGATTTCGGCAGTCGCGAGATCATGGAGTGGATCAAGCGTGACCTGCGCGATCTCGGCGTCGGGTTCGACGTCTTCACGCTCGAGCGCGCGTTCCATGCCAGCGAAGCGGTCGAGATGAGCCTCGCCGTCCTGCGCGATCGCGGCGAGCTGTACGAGAGCGAGGGCGCCGTCTTCCTGCGCTCGTCGAAGTACGGCGACGAGAAGGACCGCGTGGTCATCAAGGCCGACGGCTCGTACACCTACCTCGCGCCGGACATCGCGTATCACGAGGACAAGTACCGGCGGGGCTTCGACCGTCTCATCAACGTGTGGGGCGCGGACCACCACGGCTACGTGCCGCGGCTGCGGGCGGCGATCCAGGCGCTCGGCCACGACCCGGCCTCGCTGGAGATCATCATCATCCAGATGGTGAACATCCTGAAGGACGGCGAGGTCCAGCGCCTGGGCAAGCGGCTGGGCAACTTCATCACGCTGCGCCAGATGATCGACGAGCTGGGTGCGGGCGTGGTGCGCTGGTTCTTTCTCATGCGCTCGGCCGACAGCGACATGACGTTCGACTGGGCGCTCGCGCAGGACCACAGCGAGCGCAACCCCGTCTTCAAGGTGCAGTACGCCCACGCGCGGATCTGCTCGGTGCTGCGCCAGAGCGCGGAGAGGGGCATCACGTTCGGCGGGCTGGACGCGGCCGACCTGTCGCTGCTCACGGCCGGCGAGGAGCAAGCCCTCCTCCGCCACCTGCCGCTGTACCGGGACCGCGTCCGCACGGCGTGCGAGGAACTCGCGCCGCACGTGATCACAGCCCATCTGCTCGAGCTCGCCAGCCTCTACAACAGCTACCAGACACTCGGCCGGCGGGACGACCGGTTCCGCATTCTGCGCGCCGGCGCCCCCGCCGAGACGCAGGCGCGCCTCGCACTGATCACGGGCGTCCGCCGCGTCCTCGCGAACGGGCTGGGGCTTCTGGGGATCACGCCGCTGGAGAGGATGTGAGAGTCCGGGCCTGGGGTCAGTGGGGACCCTCCAGCCGCCCGAGTGATCGCCTCAGGAACCCGATCCGCAGATTCAACCTCGCGCCGCGCCCGGGAAGGAGTCGTCGGGGGCTCCCCTCACCGCGGGGGCAATCCTGGGCCCTCTTTCACCTTGAACCTCGCGGGCGCCGAGCTCATCCTGAGCTCAACTCCCGGGGGAGGACAGGACGATGGATTTCTTCACAGACCCTCTGTACGGGCTGCTGACCTCGGTCATCGTCGCCATCGCAGGGTTCGCGATGGGATGGCTCGCCGAGATCAAGTGGGGCTGGCTGGTGATGGCCATCGGCCTCTACTGGCTGTGGATCGTCCTGGGCGCCCAGAGCTGGGGGATCCCCGCCCCGCCCTGGTCGCCCTTCGGATGAACCTCGGGCCCGCAACACGGGTTGACGCCCGGCGGAGGCCGCACCTAAACTGGGTGGTGTCAACAGCCGCTCTGCATGAGGCGGGTGAGGCCCGCTGCCCGGCGTGTGCCGCCCGGCGTCCCCACCGCCGTCCGGCGCCGTCCGCCCGAGCCACCACACCTGGCAACGTCCACGAGGCGAGGTGATGTGCCATGGCGCAGCCTGACCCTCAGGGGTCGCTCTCGAAGCTTCTGGAAGAGGCGGGCCTGGTCAACGAGGACATGACCAAGGCGATGATGCAGGCCAGCCAGGAGTACGGCGTCCCGCTCAAGCAGGCGTTCATCAGCCAGGGGATCGTCAGCGAGGACGACATCCTCGAGCTCGTGGCCCGCAACCAGGGCATGGAGCTCGTCTCGCTGCAGGGACTCAAGGTCACCAAGGAGCTTCTCGAGCAGATCCCGGCCAAGACCGCGCGTCTCTTCCGCGTCTTCCCCGTCGAGTACTCCGACACGACGGTCAAAGTGGCGCTGAGCGATCCGTTCAACCTGTCGGTGACCGACGACCTCCATCGCATCCTCGACAAGACAGTCATCCCCGTCGTCGCGCCCGAGGCCGAGATCGACCGGTACATCAAGAAGTTCTACGAGGCCAACGAGGTCTCGGACATGTACGAGCACTTCACCGAGCAGATCTACCAGGAGGCGGGCGAGACGACCGACTTCTCCGACGCCTACCAGAACATCGAGCTCGACCCGACGAAGGCCGCCGAGGAGCAGCCCGCAGTCGTCCGCTTCGTCGACCTCGTCTTCAAGCAGGCCGTTCACGACCGCGCCTCGGACATCCATGTCGAGCCCCAGAAGGGGGAGATGCGCATCCGCTTCCGCATCGACGGGGTGCTCCACCAGGTCCCCAGCCCTCCGCTCAAGTGGCAGTCGGCCATCCTCTCGCGCCTCAAGGTGCTCAGCGGCATGGATCTGGCCGAGAAGCGCATCCCGCAGGACGGGCGCATCAAGCTCAACATCCCCGGCAAGAAGCTCGACGTCCGCGTCTCCTGCCTGCCCGCCATCCACGGCGAGACGATCGTCATGCGCATCCTCGACCAGGCGAGCGTCCTCCTGGGCCTCGGCGACGTCGGCTTCCTTCCCGACAACGTGAAGCTCTTCGAGATGCTCATCAAGTCGCCGACGGGCATCATCCTCATGACGGGCCCCACCGGCTCGGGCAAGACGACCACGCTCTACGCCGCCCTCGGGACGATCAACACCCCCGAGACCAAGATCATCACCGTCGAGAACCCCGTCGAGTACCAGCTCGAGGGCGTCTGCCAGGTGCAGGTCAACGAGGAGATCGGCCTCGACTTCGCCGCCGCGCTCCGCTCGATGCTGCGGCAGTCGCCGGACGTGATCATGGTCGGCGAGATCCGCGACCTCCAGACGGCCGAGATCGCCATCCGCGCCGCTCTGACCGGTCACCTCGTGTTCTCCACGCTGCACACCAACGACGCCCCCGGCGCGCCCACGCGCCTCATCGACATGGGCATCAAGCCCTTCCTGGTCGCCTCGGCCCTCCAGGCCGCCATCGCTCAGCGCCTCATCCGCCGCATCTGCCCCTACTGCCAGACGACCTATGTCCCTCACCCCGAGGAGCTCCTCGAAGTCGGCGTTGACGCCGAGAAGTTCCGCGACCGCGAGTTCATCAAGGGCCAGGGCTGTGAGCGCTGCGGCGACAGCGGCTACCGCGGCCGCACCGCCATTCACGAGATCATGGTCGTCAACCCCACCATCCGCCGGATGATCATGGAGGTCCGCAGCGCCATGCAGATCAAGAAGGCCGCCGTCCGCGAGGGCATGCGCACGCTCCGCATGGACGGCTTCGAGAAGGTGCTGCTCGGCCAGGCCACCATCCCCGAGATCCTGCGCATCACGCAGGGCGACTGAGGCGAAACCCGTGCCCTGGTGGACCGGCATCTTCCGCGCAGCCCTCGACCCCGGCGTCGAGGACGTCACGCTCGCCATCGGCCGCCCGCCGCTCATGCGCGTCCACGGCCGCCTCGTCACCCTCGGCGGCGCCCCGCTCACCGAGGCTCAGACGATGACCCTCGTCGAGGCCATCACGCCTCCTCTCATGCTGCGCCGCCTCCACGCCCTCGGCCAGGCCGAGTTCGTCCACATCCTCAGCGAGCGCGTCCAGTTCTTGGTTCACTGCTACGAATTCCGCGGAAGGGTCGGGCTCATCCTGCGACGGACACCGCAGCCCCAGCCCCATCTGCACGCCGGTGAGGAGGACTGAAGCGCCATGCTCGAGATGAACGAGATGCTCAAGATCGTCGTCGAGGCGGAGGCCAGCGACCTCCACTGCTCGGTCGGCAAGACGCCCGTCATGCGCGTCCACGGGACCCTGGAGGTCGTCGACCCCGCCATCCTGACGGCCGACGACACCGAGCGCCTGATGAAGGAGATCACGCCGCCGCGCTACCAGCAGCAGATTCAGGAGCAGGGGTCCGCCGACTTCGCCTACGCCTACTCCGACCTCGCCCGCTTCCGGACCAACGTCTACCGCTCCATGGGCCGCCTGGGCATCGTCATGCGGCTCATCCCCACCCGCAAACTCTCGTTCCAGGAGCTCGGCCTCCCCAAGGAGCACATCCTCGACCTGCTCCACGCCGAGCGCGGCCTGTGCGTCATCACCGGCCCCACCGGCTCGGGCAAGTCGACGACGCTCGCGACGATGATCGACTACATCAACACCGAGCGCTACGCCCACATCATCACGATCGAGGACCCCGTCGAGTACACCCACGTGCACAAGAAGGCGATCATCACTCACCGGGAACTGCACGTCGACACGCCGTCGTTCGCCGCCGCCCTCCGCGTCGCCCTGCGCCAGGACCCCGACGTCATCCTCGTCGGTGAAATGCGCGACCTCGAGACGATGGAGGCGGCCCTCACCGCCGCCGAGACCGGCCACCTCGTCTTCGCCACGCTGCACACGAACTCGGCCTCTCAGACGGTCGACCGCGTCGTCGACGCCTTCCCCGCCAACCAGCAGGAGCAGATCCGCTCCGTCCTCTCCGTCGCGCTCAAGGCTGTCATCGCCCAGACGCTGTGCCCCCTCGCCGCCGGCAAGGGCCGCATCGCCGCCTACGAGATCATGTTCGTCACCCCCGCCGTCTCCAACCTCATCCGCGAGAAGAAGACCGAGCGTCTCATCTCGACCATCCAGACTTCCGCCAAGCTCGGCATGAGCACAATGGACGACTATCTCTTCAAGCTCTACCGCGAGGGCAAGATCACCGGCGAGACGGCCCTCATGAAGGCGCACTACCCCGCGGACCTCCGCCAGAAGATGCTCGCCCCCGATCAGGAGACCGCCTCCACCGTCAAGGCCGGCGCGGGAGACATCGGCATCGAGATCAGCTGAGCCCCACGACCGACCAGGAGAGCGCCCCATGGCCACGCCCCACCCCGACCCGGCCGACCGCCCCAAGGGCAAGCGGCCCACACCCCACGCCGACCCCGGTGACGCCGTCGAGCCCGACCACCGCGCCGAGCTCGAGGCCCTCATCCGCGCCGAGTCCGGATCGCGGGACGGCGGCCTCCCCATGCTCGCCGATGAGCAGGCGGCCCGCCTCTCGACGGCGCCGAAGAAGATCGAGCACCGCTTCGTCGAAGACGAGAACCTCGTCCGCCTCCTCGCCGAGCAGCACGGCATGGAGTACGTCGACCTCGGCACGCTCCAGGGCATCGGCAAGGACCCGAAGATCCTCACGCTCATCCCCGCCGCCATGGCCAAGGAGTACAAGGTCCTGCCCCTGCGCATGAGCGAGGAGGGCGACCTCATCGTCGCCATCAGCGACCCGCTCGACGTCACAATCGCCGACAATCTCCACCTGCTCACCGGCCACCCGATCCGGACGGTCATCGCCTCCGAGGAGGAGATCCTCGACCGCATCGAGCTGCACTACGGCATGGGCGATGAGAGTCTGGAAAAGATGGTCGAGGAGATCGAGGCCGAGGGCGAGGGCCACGTCATCGGCGACGTCGACGTCGATCTCTCCGACGTCGAGGCCATCGCCAACGAGCCCACCGTCATCAAGCTCGTCAACCTTCTCCTCCTCAACGTCATCAAGGACCGTGCCTCCGACCTCCACATCGAGCCCTTCGGCGGAACCCTGCGCATCCGCCACCGCGTCGACGGCGTCCTGCGGGAGATCCCCGCGCCTCCCAAGAGCCTCCAGACCGGCGTCATCTCCCGCTTCAAGGTCATGGCGAACATGAACATCGCCGAGACCCGCCGGCCGCAGGACGGCCGCATCCGCCTCACGCTGTCGGGCCGGGAGGTCGACCTCCGCGTCTCGACGCTGCCCACGGTGCACGGCGAGTCGATGGTCATGCGCATCCTCGACAAATCGATGATGATGCTCGGCCTCGACCAGATCGGCATGAGCGACGACTGCTACGAGAAATTCGCCAAGGTCATCAAGAAGCCCAACGGCATCGTTCTCGTCACCGGCCCCACCGGCTCGGGCAAGACGACCACCCTCTACGCCGCCATCCAGGCCATCAACGACCCGGGCGAGAAGCTCATCACCACCGAGGATCCCGTCGAGTACCAGGTCCCCGGTCTCATCCAGGTCAACATCAACGAGAACGTCGGCCTCACCTTCGCCGCCTGCCTCCGCGCGATCCTCCGCCAGGACCCGGACACCATCCTCGTCGGCGAGATCCGCGACATCGAGACGGCCCAGATCGCCATCCAGGCGTCGCTGACCGGCCACCTCGTCTTCTCCACACTTCACACCAACAGCGCCGCGGCGACCGTCTCGCGTCTCATCGACATGGGCATCGAGCCCTTCCTCCTCACCTCCACGCTCGAGGCCATCATTGGCCAGCGCCTCGTCCGCACCGTCTGCCCCTCGTGCGCCGAGGTCCACCGCCCCACGCCCGAGGAGCTCCTCGAGTTCGATGTCACCGAGCGCGACATTGTTGGTCTCAACTTCGTCCGCGGCTCCGGCTGCGAGGAGTGCTCGCACACAGGCTACAAGGGCCGCCTCGGCCTCTTCGAGATCCTCGTCGTCACCGACGCCATCCGCGACCTCATCCTCGAGCGCGCCACCGCCGACGAGATCCAGGCCAGGGCGGTCGCCGAAGGCATGACCACCATGCGCCAGGACGGCTGGCTCAAGGCCCAGGGCGGCATCACGTCGCTGAAGGAGATCGCCCACCACACCCCCCGCGAGCAGCTGCTCACCGCCAGCGAGATGGACGCCTCGCTCCGCCAGCAGGGCCACCGCGAATCCGACCGGGCCCCCATCTCTCCCGCGGCCAAGCCGGCGGCCCCCTCGGCCATGCCGTGGGAAGACGAGAGTGCCGGCCACGTCGAGCCCAACACCGGCACGGAGGGCGCGCCCTACGGCTCCCGGGAGTGAACGTCCCGGCGTTCAGTTGCTGCTGACAATGTCCCCCAGGCGCGAGCGCAGAAACGCCGCCCGGGCCGCGTCGCGCGCCTCGCTGTCGGCCGACGGGTCGATGTCCGCCATCAGGTGCGCCGGCTGAATCTCGATCAGGAGCCGGTTGAGGTCCTGGTGTGTCAGACGCTGATTGAAGTGCCCCCGGTCGATGCCCAGCCGCAGCCGCGACAGCAGACTGATCGCCTCGCTCGAGTTGATCATCCGCGCCTGACTCAGCGTCGCGTATGACCTCCAGATCGAGTCCTCGACGAAAGTCGTCCGCTTCTCGAAGAGCCCGTGCCGCGCCCTGCGCTCGCGGTCGATGATCTGATCGATCACCGCGAGCAGCCCCGTCAGGATGTCCCCCTCGCTCTTGCCCAGCGTCACTTCGTTGGAGATCTGGTAGAGGTCCCCCGCGCAGTTCGTCCCCTCGCCGTAGAATCCCCTCACCGCGAACCCGTGCCCCGAGATCTCCTTCACGATCCGCTCGATCTTGCCCGCCAGCACGAGCCCCGGCAGGTGGAGCATCACCGAGGCCCGCAGCCCCGTCCCGGTGTTCGTCGGGCAGGCCGTCAGGAACCCCAGGCGGGGGGAGAAGGCGAAGGTGAGCCGGTGCGACAGCACGTCGTCGACGTCGTCGATCCGGCGGTGCGCCTCGCGCACGCGGTAGCCCGAGGTGATCGCGTGCATTCGCAGGTGATCTTCCTCGTTGACCATGATCGAGATGAAACCGTCGGGTGACAGGAACACCGCGCAGTGCTCGGCGTGCCGCTCGAGATCGTGGGAGATCAGATGCGCCTCGCGCAGCAGCGCCCGGTCGCCGTAGTTAGCCTGCACCAGCGCCCCGACCGTATAGCGCCCGCTGGGGCAATCAACCAGCCGTGAGGCCGTGCCGATACCACCCTTAAAGTCGTGGCAAATCATACCCGTCCCCCCGCCGACATTGCCTTCCTCGACCGGGCCGCTCCTGGCGGCGTGCAGGGCGGCATAGATGTGCGCTTGGGTCAGGTGAAAGGCGTCAATATCGTTGAGCCAGCCGTCGTAGGTTTCGGCCACGACGGGCAGGGCCGAACTATCGGAAAGGTTATTTTCTTTCGTATAAGCAACTAGACTATCCCGCACAATCCCAACTTGATGCGAGTTGGTGATGGCGATAGGGTAGCACAGCAGGCCCGACTCGGCCAGCCAGTGGACGCCGGTCATCTCGCCGGTGCCGTTGAAGGTGTGGTAAGCGGCAAAGGCATTGTCGGTCCAGATGTTGCCTTCGCGGGGCACAATCATCGTCACCCCGGTGCGGGCCACCCGCGGCTCATCGTAAATGAGGGTGGTCTGGCCCACCCACACTCCCGGCACATCGGTAATGGCATTGTGCGGGCCGGGCGGTAGTGTGCCAATGGTGATGCCTAAATCTCGTAAACGGGCGCGAGCCATAGGTTAACTCCTTATGATATAGGCTTGGTTTTCACTCACTATTTTGAGCCGGAATAAAGCT
>JABWBI010000111.1 GCA_013360565.1 Candidatus Sumerlaeia bacterium
CGCCGCGCGCGGCGAGGAGTTCGTCATCGGCGACACGGCGTTCCGCTTCACCGGCGTCAACCTGCGCGGCGCGGCGCACTACGGCGGCGGCGACGTCCTGCCCTACACGACCGCGCAGCACCGGATCGAGAACCTCGACTCCATCGCCGCGATGGGCGGGACGGTCATCCGCGTCTTCGCGCCGATTCCGCAGATCACCGTGGCGCAGAACATCGCGCGGCTGGGGACGCTGCTGGATCAGTGCGAGGCGCGCGGCCTGCGTGTGATCGTGGCGCTGACGGACTTCTACCACGCCTCGGGCTTCCGCGTGCCGGGCGACGACCCGTATTACACCGGGGGCCATCTCAACAGCGCCTTCTTCTCCGGCGGCTACCAGACGAACTACCTCCCCTGGGTGCGGCAGGTGGTCGCAGCGCACGCGGGCCACAGCGCCGTCTTCGCGTGGGAGATCGGCAACGAGCTGACGGCGTACACCGGAGGTGTGCCGGCGGACATCTTCCCATTCGTGGCCGGCGTGGCGGCGGAGATCCGCGCTCTCGACCCGGGCACGATGATCGCCTTCGGCGGGATCAACGTGCAGCACCTCGGCGTCGTCCCGCGCACCGGGGGGCAGACGCTGGCGATGTTCGCGGACCCCAACATCGACTTCGTGACGCTGCACATCTACAACGACGAGTACACCGGCGACGCCGACGACACGTTCCGCGTGGCGTACGCCGTCGAGAAGCCGATCATCATCGAGGAGACGGGGCTCAACCCCAGCCTCTTCGCCAACCGCCCGGCGACGCTGGCGGCGGAGATGGCTGACTGGCTCGACGCCCGGGGCGCGCGCGGCATCCTGCAGTGGGGCTTTCAGTCGCAGACCTTCGACATCGGTGACGGCGACGGCCTCTTCGGCATGGACCCGAACTTCTTCGCCTTCGACTGGGCCGCCATGCGCTCGACGTATCAGACCCGCGCGACGCTCTTCGCCGCGAATCCGCCGGTGGTGCCGGAGATCGCGCTGCCCGAGGGGACGAACGTCGCCCCCGGCTCGGTCGCCTGGGCGTCGAGCAGCAACTTCAGCCCGGCGTATGGCCCCGACCGCGCCATCGACGGCGTGATCAGCGACGCGAGCAAGTGGACGAGCAGCGGCGCGTCGGCGACGAGCTGGATGGCGCTCGACCTCGGCCAGGTCTGGCGCCTCCACGGCGCGATCGTCCGGTCGGCGGGCTCGGCGTTCGAGCTGGTCGCCTACAACACGACGGACCTCCAGGTGCAGACCGGTGACTCGCTCGCGGGGCCCTGGACGACCCGTTTCACGTTCAGCGACCCGCGCTCGCGCAACCGCGCGGTGTGCCGCTTCGCCTCGCCGGTCGACGCGCGCTTCGTCCGGCTGCTCATCACCGACGCGGGCATCGACAACCACGCCCGCATCCCCGAGTTCGAGGTCTACGCCACCCCCGCCACGACGGCGGTGCACAGCGGATTCCTCTACCGCTGAGCGAGTGCGGCGCTGGGTTGAAAGGCGGATGGAGCCCATGCAGGACTGCACAGATCAGGGATGAAACTCGGCTCCATGCCGTGGGAGGCCCCATCTTGGCGGAACCTCCTGTATCCCTGACCTCTCTTTCAGCGCGGTCAGCGTGAGGGGTCTCGTCTGGGAATCGTAGACAGCGTGATGCTCAGCCCTGTGAAGACGCTCCTTGAAGAGCCGCCGGACGAGGAGCGCGAAGACCTCCCGGCGAATCTCGGAGAGGTCGTCCTTCGCATGGAATGCGGCAGTAGTCCTGTCCTTGCTCGCCTTTCTATGGAGGGAACCCCCGCGAAGTAGGGGTCGGCCAGGAGCCGTTGCCGCAGACTGGCAAGTCCCTGCTCAATCTCCGCAGGGTTCGCGATCACAGGGCACAATCTGACTTTTCACCCGGCGCCTCACGGACGATCTACAGAGAGAGAGGTCTTGCACGTCCGCCCCGCGGCGGCCAGAGCGAAATGGCCATGGACAGCCCGCCCGACAGCGATGCTCCCGAGATGCGCTGCCCGCGCTGTGCGGAGTGGGTGCTCGTCCACGCGGAGATGGCCGGCATCACGATTCGGCGCTGCGAACGATGCCGCGGGCTGTTCCTCTCGCACGGCGATTTTCAGTTTCTCCTCCAGCGCCAGGGCGAGCTCGCGGCGCAGACCGCCCCCGAGGCGCGGCCGCCGCGCGTTCAGCGCGCCGATCCCGATCTCACGGTCCGCTACATCGCCTGCCCGGCGTGCGGGCGGCAGATGGCGCGGCAGAACTACCTGCGCTCGTCGGGGGTGATTCTCGACACGTGCCCGGGGCATGGTGTGTGGCTCGACGACCTGGAGCTCCAGAAGCTGCTGGCCTTCATCGCCTCGGGCGGGCTCGCCGACACGGCCGATTTCGAGCGGCGTGAGGCCGAGCGGCTCGCGAAGCACCGCGCGCAGATGCTCCGCGAGCAGAGTCCGTGGGCCTCGCCTCCGGAGGTGCGGTGGAAGCCGCTGACGCTCGGCCACTGGGAGTCGTGGACGGACGAGCGCGAGCGCCTGGTCTTCCCCGGCGATCCCGGCCGCTGATCAGTGCATCCCGAGCCAGCCGGGACCGCGCAGCGCGTCGCCGGGCAGCTCGCCGGTCACCTCGCTGTTCGCCACGACGGGGACCCCGTTGACCAGAACCCAGGGGATGCCCTCGGCATAGTGGTGCGGGTCCGGGTAGGTCGCCGGGTCGTGGACGGTGTTCGGGTTGAAGACGACGATGTCGGCCTTGGCCCCGGGGCGGAGCTCGCCCCGGCCTTCGAGGCCGAACCGCCACGCGGGGAGCGAGGTCATCCGCCGGACGGCCTCTTCGAGCGGGAGCACGCGCAGGTCGCGCACGTAGCGGCCGAGCACGCGGGCGTTGCTGCCGTAGCCGCGCGGGTGGGGCACGCCCTCGCCGAATTCGCGCACGCCGGAGTCACTGCAGATCATCACCGTGGGGTCTTGCATGATGCGGATCACGTTGTCCTCGGACTGCGAGTGGAAGACCATCCCCGCGCCGCCGGCGAGGTAGAGGTCGATCACGGTGTCCACATCGTCCTCGAGCGTCGGGCCGGCGGCGCCCCGGAGCACGGTCACCTCACGGATGCTCTTGCCGTCGTACGAGCGGTCCTCGCGGAAGCCCGCGATCTGCGCCCATCCCAGGTCCTCGTAGCCGCGGCGGCGGTAGCCTTCGGTCATCTCCCGGTGGACACGCGCCCGGGTCTCCGGGTCGCGCAGCCTCTCTCGCGCGGTTCGCTCGCCGTCGGCACGGACCCAGTCGGGGATCATCGTCGCCAGACCGGTGGACGAGGCGGCGTAGGGGTACTGGTCCATCGTCACGTCCTGCCCCGCACGCTGCGCTCGGCGCACCATCTCCAGCGTGACGCGCGACGCGGCGGGCACCGTGTCCCCGGGGCGATAGCTCGTCCCGAGGATCTCGTTCACCAGCGGGAGGGCACTCTCGTGGAACTGCGTCGGCGTGCCGATCTTGAAGTGGCTGATCTGGACGGGGCAGCCGGCCTCGCGGCCGATGAGCAGCGCCTCGTCGATGGCAGCGACGATGTTCTCGCGCTCGGAGCGCATGTGAGACACGTACAGCCCGCCGTGGCGCGCCGCGACGCGCGTGAGGGCGATGATCTCCCCGGTGCCAGTGTAGGTGCCCGGCGTGTAGATCAGACCCGTCGAGAGGCCGACGGCCCCCTCGAACATCGCCTGCGCGACCATCTCCTCCATGCGGCGCAGGGCCTCGGGCGAGGCCTCGACATCACCCTCGCCGCAGACGCGGCTGCGGACCGTGTTGTGGCCGACGAGCGTCGCGACATTGACAGCGACGCCGCCGCGCTCGGCGCTCGCCAGGAACTCGGCCGTGGGCCAGAACGAGCCGCCGCAGTTGCCCGTGACGATCGTCGTGACGCCGTCGCGGATGAAGTTCTCCGCCCGGCGCCGGCGCAGAAGGCCGCTGTCGGCGTGGGTGTGGACGTCGATGAAACCCGGAGCCACCACGCATCCCGCGGCGTCGATCACCGTCCCGGCCTCCGTGTCTGCGAAATCACCGATCCCGGCGATCCGGCCATCCCGCACCGCCACGTCGGCGCGGTAGCCGACGCCGCCGGTCCCGTCGACGACGGTCCCATTGACGATCAGCACATCGCAGACCGGCCCCGCCACCGCGGCGGCACCGAGGACTCCGAGCAGGGCGGACATCGCGGAGAGATTCATGCGGGCAAGCTCCTGGGGGGTGAGTGGCCCGCCCAGGATTCACGCCTCCCTGCCCGGAGGAAAGTGAAAAGCGCCCCGCCGGGTCTGAGCCCGGCGGGGCCGCAAGTGATTCCGGGGGCGTGATGGTCAGGGCGTGGCCGCGCCGCCCGGCGTGATGGTCAGCGAGAAACCGCCGGGGGAACCCATGTATCCCTTCACGACGACATAGACCGTCTGCCCGGCGGCCAGATCGACCTCCAGGCGGGAATTCAGGGAGACGCCGTCATCGTCGTTCTCCGCGATGCCGATGCCGTCTTCACCGAAGACGGTCAGGACGGTGTCGAAGTTGTTCACGCCGGCCGTCTGGAGCGTGTGACGGCCCGCCGCGCCCGCAGTGAACCGGTAGACCGCCTCGCCACCCTGCGGCGCTTGGCCCTGCGCAGGGCCCTCGGCGGGGAAGGGCTGGGCAACGCCCGCCAGATCGGTGCGCGGAGCCGGCGGGGGCTCGAGCGTCGTGATCGAGGGATCGAACCGCTGGGCGAGCTGCAGCCCGACGCCGTGGTGATCGAGCGCCTCGACGACTCCGTCGGCGTTGATCAGAACCATCGTGGGGATGCCCTGCACGCCGTAGGCCTCGGTCACGGAACCGGTCGGGTCGTGCACGAACTGCCAGCTGTAGCTGTTCTCCTGGGCGAACTGGAGCTGAGCCTCGGGCGTGTCGTTGTTCCAGGGCGTTCCGATGCTGATCAGCGTCCACTCCTCGGTGCGGTCGCCGAAGCGCTGGTGCAGGGGATTGAGCTCGCGCTGCATCGCCATGACACACGGGCCACACCACGTCGCCCAGAAATCCAGGAGCACCGTCTTGCCCCGGAGGCTCGACAGCGTCACGGACTCGCCCGTGCGGATGTCATTGAGAGTCCAGTCGGGGGCGGTGTCGCCGACGGCCAGCGCGGCCGGACTCGACGGGACCACGAACGCAGCGGCCGCGGCGACGAAGGCGCCGGCGGCCACGAGGGCACGGTTCATTGAGGGTTCTCCTTTGAGAGAGGGACTGGCCGGTTGGACCATCCTGACGTGTGATTTGTTGGCCTACCGAATCAGGAAATCTGAATCCCCCACGGTGTCAAGGTCTCTCTTGTCGTTCCAGGGACTCGCGCCTGAAGCAAACATGAATACCGCATGAATTTCAGATGAAGATTACGTTGACACCCCAATCTGGCTCTGGTCGGCTGGCCCCTGTCTGTCTGGACCTCTCGTCGGACTCTGGACGACCCACCCACCGAACCAGGACCCCGTCCGTGCCCAAGTGGCTGTATTTCACGTTGACCGGTGTGGGCGCCGCGGCGGCCGCGTCGGCCCTGACCTACTACATCCCGCGCCGGCGGCTGGCGAAGCGGTGGGCGCTGCGCGCTCCGCTGGCGTCGAAGGACTTCACGGTCGAGAAATGCCTCGGCTCCGGCGCGCAGGGCGCGTGCTACCTGATCCGAAACCACGAGCGGGGAGGCCGGCGCGAAGTCGTCAAGGTCTCGCCGAAGGGCGCCGCGCAGGCAGCGGTCGATCGTCTCCAGGCGCTTCGCGCGACGCTGGAGGCGTATCCCGCCGCCCCCTCGGTGCAGTGGATCCCGCTCTTGGGGGCGGAGATGATTCACCATGAGGGGAAGGACCACGTGCTCCAGTACCTGGCCCATGTGCCGGGGCCGAACCTGTGGCAGGCCAAGCGCCACGGACGCCTGGCGACGGTGCCCGGGTGCTTTGTGGCCGAGTGGGCGCGCGACATCCTCGAGCAGTGGCGCTGGCAGGAGTCGGTCGGCCTGGCGCTGACGAACCTCGTCCACCGCAACTACATTGTCGGGATGGACGCGCGTCTGTGGCGGCACGACTACGATGCGGTGCGCGACGACATGAGCGAGCCACGGCTGTGGCGCGGACGTTACCGGGCCATCCGGATGGCGCACGAGCTGCTGGCGGAGCTGGCGGGGCGGCGCCCCTCGCGAAAGGCGCCGCTCTCGCCCCGCGAGGAGTCGCTCCGGAAGCAGGCGGGGAATCTCATGGTCGAGCTCGACCTGGGCCGCAGGATGCTGAGGAAGATGGAGACGCGCATGGGCCACGGAGAGCGACGGGCGCTGTTCGAGCGTCTGGCCCCGGTGTTTCCCGAGTGGCTCGAGCGCGTGCGCGAGCTCGCCGCGGTGTGGCCCTCGACGGAGCTCCGCCGCCTCGATCCCGAGGGCGTGATGAGGCACTACCTTCCCGCGTGGGCGTGAGAGGGCGGGACTTTTCGCTGTGAACTTCCGGGGGCCGTGTGGTTGACTGCCCGGCCCATGACGATCCTCGACGCGATCATCGCCACGAAGCGCGACGAGCTGGCCGCGGCTCAGGCCGCCGTGCCCCCCGCCGAGATGGAGCGGCGCGCGCTGGCAGAGGCACCGCCCCGGGACTTCGCGGGAGCGCTGCGAGGTCCTGATCTTGCGGTGATCGCGGAGATCAAGCGCGCGTCGCCGTCTGCGGGGATCATCCGGCTCGACTTCGATCCCGGGGCAATCGCCCGCTCCTACGAGGCGGGGGGCGCCAGTGCGCTGAGCGTCCTGACCGACGTCGCCCACTTTCAGGGATCGCTCGACTTCCTCCGCGCCGCGCGCGGGGCCGCCGCGATTCCCGCGCTGCGCAAGGACTTCACCACCGATCCCTATCACCTCTTCGAGGCACGTGCCCACGGCGCGGATGCCGTCCTGCTCATCGTCGCCGTCTTGACGGATCCCCTGCTGCGGGATCTTGTCCGGCTCGCCGGGGAGCTGGGAATGGCCGCGCTCGTCGAGGTGCACGACCCGGCGGAGAGCGACCGGGCCCTCGAGGCCGGTGCGCGGCTGCTGGGCATCAACAACCGGGACCTGCGGACCTTTCACACGGACCTCGCGCAGACCGAGCGCGTGATGGCCCGGCTGCCGTCGCGCGGGGGGCTCACGGTCATCAGTGAGAGCGGCATCCGCACCGCCGCCGATCTGCGGCGGCTCGAGGACATCGGCGTCGACGCGGTGCTCATCGGCGAGCACCTGATGCGCGCTCCCGATCCCGGCGCGGCGCTGCGGAGGTTGCTCGATGACCTTCGCGCCTGACCGGCCGCACCACGTGAAGGTGAAGATCTGCGGGCTGACGCGGCGCGAGGACGCCGAGCTCGCGACCCGGCTGGGGGCGGACTATCTCGGTCTCGTCTTCGCGCCGAAGTCCCCGCGCCGCGTCACGGCCGGGCAGGCCGCGCAGGTGCTCGACTTCGCGCCGCGTCCGCCGGCCATCGGCGTCTTCGTCGATGCCGGCGTCGAGGAGATCATCGAGATCTCGCGCCGCGCGAACCTGCAGGGCGTGCAGCTGCACGGCGACGAGGAGCCGGACGTGGTCTACGATCTGCCCGGCTTCCGCATCAAGGCGTTCCGCGTGCGAGATGAGGCGAGCTTGGCGCGGGTCGACGAGTACCACACCGAGGCGATTCTGTGTGACACGTTTGTCGAGGGCGCCGAGGGGGGCACGGGGCGGACGTTCGATCACGGCCTCGTCGTCGACCTCGCGCGGCGGCGATGGGTCTTCCTCGCCGGGGGGTTGACGCCGGACAACGTGGCCGAGGCCGCGGCGCGCGTTCAACCCTACGCCGTGGACGTCTCCAGCGGCGTCGAGGCCGCACCGGGCGTGAAGGACCCCGCCCGCCTGGAGTTTTTCTTTGCCAGCCTCCGAGCCGCTGGACTACGGTGACGGTCCCCGCACCGCCCGCCCTCCGGGCGGTGTCTGCTGGACAGGGACCAGAGCGAAATGAGCGACTCGTTCGAACTGCTCGTCTTGGGTGTGGGCGATGCGTTCAGTGAGACCTACAATCACACCAGCTTCGTGGTGATGTCGGGTGGCTTTCGCCTGCTCATCGACGCCCCCGAGCCCCTGCCCAAGATCCTGCGAGAGGCCGGCGACTCGTGCGGCGTGCGCGTGACGCTGGACGAGATCGACGACGTCGTCATCACGCATCTCCACGCCGACCACGTCAGCGGCTTCGAGACGTACTGCTATCACAAGAAGTATCACCAAGGCCGGCTGGGAACGGCGCACACTTCGCCCGAGGTCGCCGAGGTGCTCTGGGACCAGCGCCTGCGCGGCGCGATGGGCGTGACCACGGACGTCGCGACGGGCAAGGTCTCCCACAACCGGCCCGAGGACTACTACCGGCTGCGCGTGCTCGACTACGGCCACGAGAACGCCATCGGCCCATTTCAGGTCTCGACCCGGCGGGCCATCCACCCCATCCCGACCATCGGCCTCGTCATTCGCCTGGGCGACGTGAGCCTGGGCTACTCGTGCGACACGGCCTACGACCCCGAGCACATCGCCTGGCTCAGCGGGTGCGACATGATCCTGCACGAGACCGGCGAGGGGCTCCACGCCTCGATCACGCGCCTGGCCGAGCTGCCCGGCGAGATTCGCCGCAAGCTGTGGCTCGTCCACTACCGCGACGACCACGACACCGGGCGCTCGCCCATCCAATGTCTGCGCCAGGGTTGCCTCTACACGGTCGCCAAGCGGCCCAACGGCGTCGCGAAGGTGCAGTGCGCGTGACCCCCGCCGCCGCCCCCGCCCTGGCATCGATCGAGCGGCCCGACGCGCACGGCC
>JABWBI010000112.1 GCA_013360565.1 Candidatus Sumerlaeia bacterium
TCGGCGGTGGCCGCTTCCAGGTCCGCAGCCTTGCGCGAACTGAGCATGATTTTGGCTCCGGCCTCGCCCAGCGCATGCGCCATTTGCAGGCCCAGGCCGCGCGAGCCACCGGTGACGAGTGCAGTTTTTCCCTTGAGGTCGAACAATTGCTGGATGGTACGGGTCATGTTGTTGTCTCCTGAAGGTTGAATAAGCCGGGTCAGACCACAGCGGCTGCCCGGCATAAAAAAAGATTGTGCGATGCCGTTACTGCAAAACCTGTCGCCTGCGCGATTGGTACGCCCAGCACGGCAACGGAACACAGGCCGGTGCACAGGGCATGGTATTCAAACCTGCCTTGGACCACTGCGCTGCCCACATCGTGGCTTCAAGCCGTGGGGGACACCAATCCCTGCGCACTGCTGCGGCTCAAAAAGCATTTTCAGGCAGGTTGGCGCAGGTGGCGTCGCGGCGACTCACTACCTGCAGCCAGGCGCCGATTTTCGGCAATTCGTAATGGTAAAAATAACGTGCAGCGCCCATTCTTCCTGCGCTGGCAGCTATTGAAAGCGTAGCATCCGAGCGCAACGTAGCCAGGGCTACGTCGAGCCAGGTCCAGGCCAGCACGGTATGGCCAAAAGCCTGCATGTAGGGCACGGCGTTCGCCAGCGCTTCGGTGGGGTTACTGGTGGCCCAGGCGGCCTGCGTGGCGCTGCCCACCTGCTGCAAGGCGTCGCCCAGCGCAGCCGCATACCCTGCCAGTTCAGGCACGGCAGCGGCCTGCGCCATGGTGGCCTGCATGCGCCCGGCCAACAATTGCATGCCCCGGCCGTTTTCCATCAGCACCTTGCGGCCCAGCAGGTCGGCCGCCTGGATGCCGTGCGTGCCCTCGTGGATCATGTTCAGGCGGTTGTCGCGCCAGTACTGCTCCACCGGGAAGTCGCGGGTGTAGCCATAGCCGCCATGCACCTGGATGGCCAGGCTGTTGGCCTCCAGGCACCACTCGCTGGGCCAGCTCTTGGCGATCGGCGTCAGCATCTCGAGCAGCAGCGCGGCCTCGCGCGCCGCCGCGTCGCCTTCGGCCTGCGGCTCGAGCTCGAAGATCCACGGGTCGAACCAGCGTCGCGCGGCGATGGCTTCGGCGAGCGCGGCATGGCGCCGGCGCACGAGGTCCTGCAACGGCGATGCGGCGCCCGCCTGCGCATACGGCCACCACTGGCGCTCGGGCACCGCTTGCGGCTGCAGCAGCACGCCGCACAGATAACCGTCCAGCGCGCTCACGTCCAGCGGCGCGTCGCTGTCGTCGGCCTCACCGGCTACACCGGCGGCAGGCAGCGCGTCCAGCAACTGCTGCAAGCGGGCGATTTCGGTGTCGGAAAGATCACGCATCGGGTCGATCGGCGCGGCGCGTCCTGCGCTTGAGGGGTGCGACGCGCGAGGGCGACCGGTAGATTGCCGATGCTTGCCGTCCATCACGGCGGCGCGCCGCGGCGGATTGTTCCTCAACAAACCCTGCCGGCGCTGCCGCCGTGCCGACCACCGCCACCGCCCGCGCCATGCCGGCCGTGACGGGGCATAGAGGGCCAAAAAAAAGGGCCATCAAGGCCGTGAAGAGCCGAGAAGGCCGACCGATCCCAACGACGTCCATTTCGGTGGACTTGCACGGCCCGCTGCGCGAGCAGCGGGCCGCTTTTTTTTGCCCCTGCCGCATTCAATCACCCGCGTGGGCAACGCGGCCCCCTGCGCACTAGACTGGCGCGCTTTTCCGCCTCCCTTTCCACCGCGCAGGAGGACCGACCCATGGGCGCGCCCGAAGCTTTTACCCAAACCACCGACGTCGGCCACTGGATCGGCGGCGCGCCGACGCGCGGCAGCGGCACGCGCAGCCAGACGGTGTTGACGACGTTGCGCAGCACGGGAACCCGGTACGGCGGGAGCTCCATGAGGAACGGCTCGGGCTCCGAGCGGAAGAGGACGCGCTTGATGAGGAACGCCGTCCCCACGGCCGCGGCGATGCCGAGCAGATACATCGAGAAGACCACGAGCCCCGCGGTGAGCGGATGGGGGAAGAATGCTCCCGTCACGAGCACGTAGATCGGCAGCCGTGCGCTGCACGACATGAAGGGTGCGACCAGAATCGTGGCCAGCCGGTCGCGCTGGCCCGGGATCGTGCGCGTGGCCATGATACCGGGGATCGCGCAGGCGAACGAGCCCAGGAGGGGGATGAACGAGCGTCCGCTGAGGCCCGCTCCACGCATCATCCGGTCCATGATGAACGCCGCGCGGGCCATGTAGCCGCTGTCCTCCATCAGAGCCAGAAAGACAAAGAGGATCGCAATCTGGGGCACGAACACCACGACGTTGCCGACGCCCGCGATGACGCCGTCGACGATGAGATCCCGGAGGCCCCCCGCAGGGAGCAGCGAGGCGGCGCCCGCGGCGAGAAGTCCGACGCCCGCCTCGACGAGCCCCATCAGCGGCTCCGCCCAGAGGAAGATCGAGATGAAGACCAGCACCATGAGCGCCAGAAATGCCACCGGGCCGGCCACGCGGTGCGTCAGCACGCGGTCGATGCCGTCACTGCGCGTCTCGGGCCGGACTTCCGGGCGCGAGACCACCTCGGCGCACAGCGCCTCGATCCGGCGGTAGCGGTCGGGAATCGCGGCGGGGTCGGGGCTGGGCAGTGCGACGCGCTCAGGCACCTCCGGAGCCGCCGTCTCCAGCCAGTGGACAAGTGCATCGACCCCGCGGCCCGTCCGGGCGTCCATGGGAAAGACGGGGACTCCGATCATGCGCGACATGACCGGCGCATCGATGGCCATGCCGCGCGTCTCGGCGAGGTCGATCATGTTGAGCGCAACGGCCATCGGCACGCCCATCTCGCGCACCTGCTCGACGAGGTAGAGATTGCGCTCGAGGTTCGAGGCATCGGCCACGACGACCACGATGTGAGGCGGCGGCTCGCCGGCCACCTTGCCCGCGAGGACGTCGAGGGCGACCTGCTCCTCGGGCGAGTGCGCCGTCAGGCTGTAGGTGCCGGGCAGATCGATGACCGCGATGGCGCGGCCCGACGGTGTGCGCAGGGTGCCGGAGATGCGCTCGACGGTGACACCCGGGTAGTTGCCGACCTTCGCGCGGAGACGCGTCAGGCGGTTGAAGAGCGTCGTCTTGCCCGCGTTCGGGTTCCCCGCGAGGGCGATGCGGAGACCGGCGCGTTGGGAGGCGGCGTCGACACTGTCATGGCAGTGAGACATGGCGGCGTCAGAGGGCCTCGACCTCGATCAGCCCCGCCTCGCTCTCGCGGAGCGAGAGGTGATAGCCGCGCACCTCGAGGTCGATCGGATCCCCGAGGGGCGCCCGCCGGACGACACGCACCGGCGTGCCGGGGACAAGGCCCATCTCCATCAGCCGCCGCTGGAGCAACGGCGAGTTCCCCAGGTCCCGGATGCGGACCCGGCTGTCGGGGGGGACGTCGCTGAGCTTGGGCATCGCGGGCGCGGGTCAGGCAGCCCGCTCTTCCTCATCCGGTTCCCCGCCGAGCACGGCCGCGGCGGCGCGGCGAACCGGGTCGACGACAAAGATCTCGCGCGCCAGCGAGCGGCTGAGCGCCGTGCGCCCGCCCCACAGGCCGAGGATGAGCGGGTCGCCGTTGCCGAGAACGCTCACCTGCACGCCGGGCACGAGGCCCATCTCCAGCAGACGCACGCAGGTGGCGTGGTCGAGTCCCGACCCGCGCTGGAAGCACGAGCAGACCGTGAACTTGTCGCGGCCAGCGACGCCCCAGATGCGGTAGGTCCCGCCGGGCTTGGCCATGGTGAGGGGATGAGCCTCGCCGCGGGCGATGGCCCGCCGCTTCTCGCACCAGTCTCTGACCCGTCCCAGCGCACTCAGCACTCCCGTCGTCTTCATCGCGCGGTCTTGCCCTTTCGCTTCGCAGTCGTCTTCTCCGAGGCCGGCGCCTCGTCCTCATTGACACAGTGGAACGTGCATTCGTCCTCGCACAGCTCACAGTTCTCGACCCCGGGGCACTCGACGTGCACGCGGTTGAGCGCCCGGTGCAGCAGCTCGGCGACGGCGTCGTCGCACTTGATCAGAGACAGGAAGACGCGCAGCCGCTCGCGGGTCTCGTCGCTCAGCAGGTGCTCAATCTTGCACGCGTCGATCTCCGCGATCTCCTTGGGCACGGCGAGCACCTGGTGCAGCAGCGTCACGAGCATCTGCTTGTTGACCTGGATCTTGTGCGCGAGCGCCGCCCCCTCAGGGGAGAGCTGGAGAAACCGGTTGGCATCCTCGGTCACCAGGTCGCGCTGCTTGAGTGTCTTCAGACTGACGGAGGCGCTGCCCGTCGTGACCTCCAGAAACCGCGCGACGTCGGAGACGCGCGCATAGCCCTGCTCGCGGAGCAGGGCATCGATGGCCATGAGGTAGTGGGCCGCGCTGTGGGTGATGACGTTGTCTTCGAAGTGCTTCCAGACGTCCATCGTCGGGGCCTCGGCAGTCGAGTGGCGGGGTTGAGTCGGCCACTCCGCGCTAGCTATGTCAACTTCATTTTCGGCACATCATTGGGCCGCTGTGAAGACCGATGAGGGGCGCATTCTCGCCATTGCAGCTCGCTTCCATTTTCGTCGCGTCTTCGCTGATCCCTCCATTTGGTTGCCGCCCCGCGCCTGCTGTGCCAGACTGAGATATCATGGATTTCACCACGCTCCTCCCCTTCGATCTCGATGTCCAGAACACAGCGCTGGAATCGGCGTCACCCGAAGAGATCATCCGCTTTGCCTGGGAGACCTGGGGCCCGGACGTCGCCATGCAGTCGTCGTTCGGCGCGGACTCGGCCTGCCTGCTCCACCTGGCCACGCGTGTCGTCCCTGATCTGCGCGTGCTCTTCCTCGAGACCCATTACCACTTCCCCGAGACCCTTCAGTTCAAGGAGGCTCTCCGGCGCCGGCTCCATCTGAACATCGTCGACCTCGAAGTCCTCCGGGGCCGCGAGGCCTTTGTCCGCGAGCACGGCGACGATCTGCACCGGCGGGACCCGGCACTGTGCTGTCACTTCAACAAGGTCGAGCCGATGGAAGACGCGATGAAGCGTCTGGGCCTGAAGGCGTACTTCACCGGCATTCGCCGCGGCCAGGCCGAGACCCGCCGCCACTTCCGGGTGCTCACGCCCGAATCGCGGATGTCGTTCGATGTCCCCGGCGGCGGTGTCGCCCAGACCTCCGAGGGGGGCTTCCATGTGATCAAGGTCTGCCCCATCCTCACGTGGACCAAGCGGCAAGTGCAGGACTACCTGCGCGAGCACGATCTGCCGGTGCATCCCCTCGTGGCGCAGGGATTTCCCTCAATCGGCTGCGCCCCCTGCACGCAGCGACCACTCGACCCGAGCGACGAGCGCTCGGGGCGCTGGGTCGGCTGGAACAAGACCGAGTGCGGGCTCCACGCTCCCCCGCCCGGCACGTGAGCCCCGCGGGTCGTCTTTTCAAGTTTTCCGGGGCCATTTGTTTGACTCACGGCGCGGTGTGGCCGATCATGGTGATGGGGTGATCCTGTGATCCCGCGCCGAGCTCTGCTGCCTGCGGTTCTGGCGCTCTGGCTCTCGCCAGCGGCGACCGGAGCGGTGGTGATCTCCGAGATCATGTATCACCCCGACAGCGACCGGGAGTTCGAGGAGTACGTCGAGCTCGCCAACCCTGGCAGCCCCGAGGCTCAGATCGGCGGCTGGCGCTTCACTCAGGGCATCACATACACTTTTCCCGCCTCGACTGAGATTCCGGCCCACGGATTTCTCGTCCTGGCGCGCGACGCCTCCGGATTCGACGCGGCCTATCCAGGCACCCCGCGCCTGGCGAGCTTCGAGGGCCGCCTGAGCAACAGCGGCGAGCGGCTGACCCTCGAAGACGCCGAGGGGAACATCCAGGACACCGTCAACTACGCCGACCAGGAACCGTGGTCTCCCCGCGCCGACGGCGGAGGCGGGAGCCTCGAGTGCCTTGTGCTCACCGAGCCCAACGACACCCCGGTCAATTGGCGCGCGAGCCGGTTCGGGGTGCTCGGCACGCCCGCCTCGCCCAACAGCGTCGCCCGCGCGGAGGTCCCTCCCCTGATGTGGGGGCTTCAGATCACCCCCCCCGATCCGGCGCCTTTTCAGCCCACGCGGGTGAGCGTGCGCGCCACCGAGGACGTGGTCGACATCGACATTCACATCCCCGGCCGGGGCATCTTCGCGCTCCACGACGACGGCACGTCCGGCGATCTCGTGGCGGGAGACAACGTCTGGTCCGTGCTCGGCGAGGCGCCCTCGCCCGGCGAGCGCGTGAACTTTCACATGGTCGCCTTCACCGCGCAGGACGTGACGAGCGAGTACCCCGAGTACGCACCGCTCGAGCGATTCGGCGTCTACTGCCCCGGGCCCGGCGACGGCGGGGACGTGCCCGTCTGGCGCCTGTGGCTGTCCGCCAGCGTGGTCGACCAGATCCGGGCGGACCCGTACAACGACGACACGTATCCCGCCGCGCTGGGCGTCGGAGGCGTGTACGTCGAGCCCGTCTTCGTCCGCGCGCGCGGCGACAAGACGCGCGCCTACCCGAAGTTCAGTTGGAAGATCTTCCTGCCCGAGTGGTACGAGATCAACGGGCAGCAGACGTTCAATCTCAACGGCGAGTACACGGACCGGACGGGCCTGCGGGAGATCCTCTCCTACCGGCTGTGGGCAAGGGCCGGTTATCCCGCGAGCACCGTTCAGCCGGTTCGCCTGCTCGTCGCCGGGCAATATCTGGGCTATTTCGTCAGCGTCGAAAACATGAACCGCCGCTGGCTGCGGGCGCGGGGGATGGACGACAATCAGGACATGTTCGGCGCGCGCCGCGGCCTCTTCGCCTGGGGCCCCCCCGTCAGCATCGAGGCGCGGTTCGACCGGGAGATCGACGCGACCGGCCGCGAAGGGTGGGACGCGCTGATCCGGGCGGTGGAGACGATCAACGCCCCCGGCCTGGGCAACACCGCCTGGCAGACCTCGATCGAGGCGATCTTCAATCCTGGCCGCCTCTACGATTACCTCGCCATCCGCGCCTGCCTCCAGTCGTTCGACGACAAGAACAAGAATGTCTTCCTGTACCGCGAACCCCCGGCGCTCGGCCGCCGGTGGCTGCTGCTGCCCTACGATCAGGACGTGAGCCAGGGACGCATCTTCTTCTTCCAGCCCCAGGGGCTGCTCGACGACACGGTGTACACCGATTTCCCCGCGATCTGGCCCGGTCCGGCGGGGATCGAGGTCAATCCCCTCTTCAACCGCATCAGCAACGTCCCCGCGATGCGCGCGCAGGTCTACCGCCGCATCGGACATCTCCTCGCGACGACCTTCCGCATGGCCGAAGTGGGGCCCCTCATCGATGAGGTCCATGCGCAGATTGTCCCGTCGCTGATCCTCGACACGACCGACCGCGGCAGCGATGCCCACGTGATGAACGGCGCGGAGGAGCTGCGTGAATTCTACCGGCTCCGTCGCCAGGCGCTGCTCGACGAGATCTCCGGCGAGTTCGCCGTGGTGACCGCCGAGCGTTTGGCCGATCACCTGGTCGGGCTCGATCCGCTCTACGGCCCCGAGATCGCCGCGGGCGACGCGGACGGCGACGGGCTCATCGACGTGCAGGACCTCGTGACGCTGGCGAACGACCCGCCCGCTCAGCCGTGAATCATCACGCTGCGGACCTCTGAGAAGTCCTCGAACGGATCCGGGCCCATCATCCGCCCGAGCCCCGACTGCTTGGCGCCACCCCACGGGAAGTGGGCGTTGGCGCTGCCCGGGCCATTGATGCCGCGGATGCCGGCAATGAGACGCTGCGCGATGGACCGGGCACGGAGAATGTCCTTCGACCAGACGGACGCGCCGAGGCCGAATTCGCTGTCATTGGCCAAGTGAATCGCCTCCTCCTCGGTGTCGAACGCCATGACGGGGATCACCGGGCCGAACGTCTCCTCCCGCATGACGCGCATCGTGTGATCGACCCCGGTGAGGACTGTCGGCGGGTAGAAGAATCCCCTCCGGCGCGGCCGCCTGCCGCCGGTCAGAGCCCTCGCACCCCGGCGGAGCGCGTCGTTCACGTGCGACTCGACGAGCGAGCGCTGTCGCTCGCTGATCATGGGCCCGATGTCGGTCTCTTCGCGGCGCGGATCGCCTGCTCTCAGACGCTTCACCTCGGCGACGAGCCGCCGGAGCAGTTCCTTCTCCACCCGGCGGTCGACATAGACACGCTCGACGCTGTTGCACTCTTGCCCGCAGTTGCCCAGCGCGGCCGTCATCATGCGCCGGGCGACCCAGTCGAGGTCTGCGTCGTGGCAGACGATGGCAGGGTCCTTTCCCCCGAGTTCGAGAGCGAGGCGGTGAAGCTTCGCCGCGCTGGCCGCCATGATCGCCCGTCCCGCCGCGCCCGATCCCACGAAGGCGACCATGTCGACATCCGAAGCCACCAGTGCCCTGCCAGTCTCCTCGGCCCCGGTCAGCGGGATCAGGCAGTTCGCAGGGAGGAGCTCGCCGAACAGCTCGCCCAGGCGGGCCCCGCACAGCGGTGTCAGCTCGGAGGGTTTGAAGACCACCGTGTTGCCAGCGAGGAGCGCCGAGACGATGACCTGGCACGGGACCGAGATCGGATAGTTCCACGCCGTGATCACCGCGGCGACGCCCAGTGGCTCGGGCCGGAAGGCGCCGTGCGTCTTCCCATCGCTGACACGGGTGACCAGGCGGGCCGCGCGCCGGGCGCGGCTGGCGATGTGGCGAATGCGCCGCTGCGCGGCGGCGAGCTCAC
>JABWBI010000113.1 GCA_013360565.1 Candidatus Sumerlaeia bacterium
ACCGACATCGCCGAGCAGCGCCGCAGCGGCCACGCGGAGCGGCCCGGCACTGCGGCCGGCGATGAGGCCGGGGATCATCACGTTCTCGAGCGCGCTGAACTCGGCGAGGAGGTGATGGAACTGGAAGATGAACCCGACGGTCTCGCTGCGGAAGGCGGCGAGCTGGCGGTCACTGAGCGTCCGGAGGTCGGTGCCGTTGACGACGACCGCGCCCTCCGTGGGGCGGTCGATCCCGCCGAGGAGATGAAGCAGGGTGGACTTGCCGGCGCCGGAGGCGCCGACGACGGAGACGGCCTCGCCGCGGTGAAGGACGAGGTCGACTCCGCGGAGGACGTGGAGCGTCCGCGTGGCGTCGCGGTAGTCCTTGGTGACACCGCGGGCCTCGAGGAGTGGTGCGGCATCGCTGCTGGTGGGCATCGGCATGGGGACGGATCGTGCCGGTCCCCGGACCGAATGCAAAGGGTTTCTTGAGACACGGACGATGACAGTCGAGCGGCAATCTCCGCCTCCGCGGCCGATCCTCGGCGAGGCTCTGCGCCTCGGCGTGCCCGCTGTCATGGGGATGCTCAGCCACTGGGTGCTGAGCATTGCGGACGAGTACATGGTGAGCCGGCTGGCCATCGGCGCGACACCCGAGCGCGGCTATCGGGCGATCGGCAACGTCCACGTGGCATCGATCTACGTGCTGGCGCTGGTGATCACCTTCAATGCGCTGGCAGTCGGGACCCAGGCTGTCGCGGCGCGACGCTGGGGCGAGGGCCGGCGCGACGCGGCGTCGGGCGTGCTGAGGACCGCGCTGGTGATGGTGCTCGCTCTGAGCGCCCTGCTGACGCCCCTCTACATCGCGTTCGCAGGGGAAATGGTCCGCCTGTTCACGGGGGAGACGCCGTCGATCGACCGCGACATCGTCACCGCCTACCTGGAGATCCGGTTCTGGGCCCTGCCGGCGATGATGGCGATCTACGTGCTCAGCGGGTGGTTCGCCGGCGTGGGCAACACGGTGATCGTGATGATGACGGCGCTCCTCGTGAACGCGGTGAACATCCTGCTCAACTGGGTTCTGATCGAAGGACGGTGGGGTTTCCCGCGCCTCGAGGAGCGGGGCGCGGCTCTCGCAAGCACGATCGGGACCCACGCGGGGCTGGCGTTCATGATCGCCTACGCGCTCATGTCACGGCGGTTCCGCGCGCTGAATCTGCTGCGCCGGTGGCGCCCCGAGCGGGAAGTGGCCGGGCGGATCTTGCGGCTGTCGGCCCCGTCGTTCCTCCACTACGCCGCGGTGCACGGGGGGTTCATGGTGTTTCTGGCGGCGATCATTCCCAACACGCGGGAGGGCGCGGTGGGCGTGGCGGCCTCGGCGATCGTGTGGGTGAGCACCGCGCTGGCGTTCATGATCGCGTTCGGCTTCGGAAACGCGGCCGCGACGCTGATGGGCCAATCGCTCGGTGCCGGGGATCCGGCGCGCGCGCGGCACTCGGTGTGGGTGTGCGCCTGGGTGAGTCTGGCGGCGACGCTGCCGGTGACGCTGACGTGCGCGCTGGCGGGACCGTGGATCACATCACTGTTCACGCAGGACCCCGAGGTGATCCGCGTCTCGAGATGGCTGTTCCTGATCATCGCCAGCTTCCAGCTGCTCGACAACTTCGGGATCATCCTCGCCGAGGCGTTCAAGGGCGCGGGGCTGAACTTCTTCGTGATGGTCGTCGAAGTGCCTCTGAACCTCGTCCTGTTTCTGAGCCTGTCCTGGTGGTGGGGCGTCGGCCTGAACTGGGGAGTGGCCGGCGCCTGGGGCGCCATGATCCCCTATGTCCTCATCTTCGACGCGGTCATGATCACGGCGTTTCAGCGCGGCGTCTGGCGCAGAGGCCAGGCCTGACGATCACAGGCGGACGAAACCCGTCAGAGCGATGAGGTCCTTGGCTGGCGCCTTCTGAGACTTGGCGGCCCCGTGCTTCGATCGCTTGGGGGGCAGCGTCTTCTTCGCGGCCTGCTCGGTCTTGGTGGCCGGCTTGAGATCCGCCGCTTTCGACGCGCGCTTCATCGGTGAGGCGTGGTGCTTGGACGCCGCCGCGTGCGCGACGGGGGGAAGCGGCGGGGCGTGCTTGGCGGGCGCGGCGGCGGTGAAGAGGAAAGCGGCCAGAAGGGCCAGGGTGATTCGCACAGGGGGGGCCATGGCAGTTCCTCCGGAGGAATTCACGCGCCGACGGCCGCACGGAGCTCGGTGGCGCAGGTCTCCTCGTCGGCGCGGCAGCGGCGGACGTCGTCCTCCAGGGACTCGAGGACAGCGGCGCGCGCGCGCAGCGCATGGCGCATGTCGATCAGCTGCACCTGCAGTGCCGTCTCTTCGCCGTTGAAGGACTCGAGCGACCGCTGGGTCTGGATGAGGTGAGCGGCCATCTCTTCGCCCCGGACGCGGTGCTCGGCTCCATGGAGCGTGATCGTGGCGAGGGCACGCCGCGTGAATGAATCGTGGGCAATGAGGCGCCGCCTGAGGTCGATGGCGAGGTCGCGCAGTGCGGCAATCGAAGCGGCGAGCTCCGTGAGCCGGCGCTCGCGCTCCTCGAGCCGTTCGCGGAGGTGTGCGATCTCGGCCTGGGCGGCGGCGAGCTGGGCCTCGCGCTCGGCGAGTCGCCGCTGGGTCTCGTGGAGCCGGGCCTCGAGTTCGCGGATCTTCTTCTGATAGTGGGACTTGGTCAGGGCGTGTCCCCCACCCCCGGCGAGGAGGGCGAGACCGCCGGTGAAGACGAGCGAGAGCGTGGTTCCTACCATGGTTCGGATCTCCTCAGCGTGTCATGGGCGCCCGCCTCATGCTTCGGCGAGCGACTGCAAGATGGCGTCGGCGACCTGTTCGAGGCTGTCGCCGTCGAGCCCCAGCTCCCGGCAGTAGCGCTGGGCGAGGTCACTGGACGAGATGACCTCCGGCAGATTCATGAGGATTGTCGCCTCGAGGATGGCGCGCTGGCACGCGCTCTGAATCTCGGCGCGGCGGCGCTCGTCAAGGTCGAGGGCGGCGCAGAGGCCGTCGATGACCTCGCGCTCGCCGTCGGTCATCACGCCGTCGGCGAAGCCCGACAGCAGGACCATGTAGCACAGGTAGTCCTTGGCGGCGGCACTAAGGCCGCTGCCGCGGAGCTCATCGGCCGTGAGATCGGGACCGAAGTCAGTGACGTGATGGAGCTGCAGCTCCTCGCGGAGGCTCATGAGCAGGTCCGCGCCGGGCTGCGCGAGGAAGCCGTCGGCCTCGATGACGGCCTGAACGGCGCGGAAGACGAGCACCCGCTCCTGCTCAGAGAGCGAACCGGCGGGCGGAGTGAATCGCCCGGCCGCTTGAATGCGCAGCCGAAGACCATCGCGCATGGACGCAGGCCAACCTGAGTGATTTCAGAGTGGAAATGTGACGCGGACCGGCGGCGGGGTCAAGCCCCGTCGTCAGCGGCGGCTCAGTTCGCGCCCGGCGGCGGCGAGGCGAGCCTGACAGCGGGCGCTGCGCTGGGCCCGGAGAACCTGGCCGACCGTCAGGAGGCCCATGCGCTCGAGATAGGGGATGAGTTCGAGGAAGACCTGGGCAGTGACCTTCGCATCACCGAGGGCGCGGTGGCGTGAGTCGAAGGCAATCCCACAGTGCTCGGCGACGGCATCGAGGTTGTGGCGTCCCAGCCAGGGCCAGGCGCGCCGGGCGAGTGTGACCGTGCAGAGCTCGGGGTTGGGCAGCGGCTCACCGCTGCGGCTCCACGCCTCCTGATCGAGGAAGGAGAGGTCGAAGCGGGCGTTGTGGGCGATGACCACGGCATCGCCGACGAAGCTGAGGAAAAAGGGCCAGACGGCGTCGATGTCGGGCTGGCCCATCACCATCTGATTGGAGATGCCGGTCATCTCGGTGATGCGCGGGGGAATGGCGCATCCCGGATCGATGAGCTGCGCGAGCTCGAGGTCGATCTCCCCGTCGCAGATGCGGACGGCGGCGATCTCGGTGATGCGGGCGAAGGGCGGCTTGAGACCGGTCGTCTCGATGTCGACAACGGCGTAGCGGCCCTCGCGCAGGGGGAGATCGAGGTCGAGGGGCATGGGGGACCTTGGCACTGGGCCGCGCGCGGGGCAAATGAAAACCGGGCGCTCAGTCGACGTGCTCGCGGATGCGCTCCTGAAGATCAACGAGGGCCGGCGTGAGGGGAATGTGGGGCACGGCGAACTCGAGCATGTCGGCCGCGCGCTGCCACTCGCCGCGCTCGGCGAGGATCGAGGCGAGCAGGGCGTGGCAGGCGTGGTACTCGGGGTAGATCTGAATCGCCCGATCGAGCGCCTGGGCCGCAATCTCGTAGGCCTGGGCCGCCTCTTCGAGGTGCCCATTGGCCTTCGCCCCATCCGCGACGGCGAGCATCTGGCTCCCCCACGCCGCCTGGGCACGGGCGGAGCCGGGGACGGCGAGAACTGTCTTCTCGGCGAGAGCGAAGTTGTTTCGCCAGTCGCGGTTGCGAAAGGCGGTGCGGAGGCCATAGACAAAGAGCAGCCCGAGAATGAGCCCCAGTCCAACCGCGCGCTGCCAGCGGTGGATGGCGGCGAGCAGCGCCCCGAGGGGGAGCAGAGCGAAGAGAGAGGGCGTGTAGAAGAGACGCTCGGCGAACATGATGAGGGAGAGCATGGGCCAGTTGATGATGAGGACCATCGTGAGCGCGAGAGCGGCAGCGCCGGCGGCGAGTGCGCGGCGCTGCGAGGGCAACGCGGCCAAGGCAGCGGTGAACGCGACCGCGGCCCCGGCCATGACGAGCTGAGGACCGAGGGGCGGCGGAAGGATGGGAAACGCGCGGTACGAGTAATCGGAGGAGAGGATGAGGGGGAGGTAGGTCAGCCGCAGGTAATGGTACAGCAGGACGGGCGCCGCCGCGAGCCGCTGAAGGCCGGTGGCGTCGACGAGGGCGTTGTCGAGGAGGTAAGGCGTCGCGGCCCAGACCGGTGAGCCGAAGACCCACCAGCGGAGCCCGAAGTACACCGCGGCAGGGATGAGGCACAGAGACCAGCGGCCGAAGAGGGGAATGATCTGGCGCACGCGGTCGCCACGGGCCCAGTTGGCCAGAAGGAGGAGAGCGGGGGTGACGATGGCGCCTTCCTTCGAGAAGAGCGCAGCGGCGAACCAGGCGGCGGCTCCCGCCGCGCGCGCTGTCGAGGGAGGCGTGCCGTCGCCGAGCCATGTGTAGACCGCGGCGGCCATGCCCAGTGCGGCCAGGAGCTCCGAGCGGCCGACAATGCTGGCGACATCCTCGGTGTGAATGGGGATGACCGCAAAGAGGAGCGCGGTGATGAGACTGGTCGCAGGCGCGCAGCCGAGCCGCAGCAGCATCGGGTGAATCAGGAGGCAGACGGCAAGGTGCAGCAGGACATTGCCGAGGTGCAGGGGAAGCGGCTCCTGACCGTGGAGACCGATCTGCGCGGCGCAGGAGAGGAGATAGAGCGGACGATAGGCGCCTGTCGTGACGTTGAAGTCGTCCCAGTCATACGCGCCGCCGACGCCGGCCCACAGGTCGAGCGTGAAGACATGCCAGGGCGGCCAGGGGGACTGGACGTGGGGATTGCGGACGACCTGGGCGTAGTCGTCGAGCGTGAATTCGTTCAAGGCGAACTCCCATCCACGGACCGGGTGGCTGTGCCACCATCCGATCGCGGTGAAGTAGGAGAGTCCGGCGGCGAAGGTGATGAGCGCCGCGGAGAGCCAGGGACGGTGGGCGGCGGGCCCGCTCACTCGCTCTGAGCCAGGGTCGACGTCCGCAGCCAGCGCAGCAGATTTGGCGGGCGGCAGATGACGTCGTTGTGGGAAACGGTCGTCGTGCGCAGGATGACGATCTTCTCCGCGCGCAGCTGCTCGTCGGTGACGGCGGTGTCGTGCAGAAAGAGGGCAGGCACGCCGAGGTCCTGGAGCCCGCAGAGGATGTCGGTGTTCTCCTCGGCGAGGTGGCCCGTGCAGATGGAGCGCAGACGGGTGCCGGGGCGCGCGGCGAAGGCGATGAAGTGACGCTGCTGGGCGTAGGCGGCGTCCCACAGCCAGCACTCGGCGATGTGATCGGCCAGGTCGCCATTGGCGATGATCTGACCGAGAGTGTAGTAGCCCCCGGAGTGACCCATGATGATCACGCGGCCGAGCGACTCGGTGCGGGTGACGCCGCTCTCGCGCAGACAGGTGAGCGACTCGCGGACAAATGCCTCGAAACCGCCAGGCTCATCGAGGCGGCCGAACCGCGAGTCCCCCGCGTCCCGCGGACCCTGCGGGACCACCATGATCGCGTTGACCTCGGACGACGTCAGCTGCTCGCCCAGCAGGAAGTCCCCGATCACCCGGCGCACGTGGTTGCCGTGGCCGTGGAAATGCACGATCAAGTCGACCGTGTTTCCGGGCTCGAAGCCACGCGGGACGAGGAACCCCACCGACGAATCGATGTAGTGGGGATCGCGCGGATAGAACGTCGAGCCCGAGGCGAAACCGAGATCCCGCGAGGGGTGGGGGTACGGGGCGCTCTCGAGCGGCGCCACCGCGAGCCGTCCCCACGGGCGCTCTTCGAAAACCAGCGATGGCGCAGCGAGGACCGCCGGGACGGCTGTGGCAAGAGCGGCAAGAATCACGAGTCGGCACACGGCGAGTCACTCTCCCACTGGGATCATGGGAGCGTAGCGGTCACCTCTTCCACCGGCAAGCGATCAGGCGTCAGGGAACGGGTTCGGGGGAGGCGGGCTCGGGCATCGGATCGGGCAGATTGGCATCGTCCGCCGGAGCCGACTCGGGGACCGGGGCCCCCTCGTCGACGGGTCCTGGAGGCGGGGCAGGCGGATCTTCGGCAACAGGCTCTGGCGGCGGTGCTTCGGCCTCCGGAGGCGGCACGGGTTCCTCCGCAACCGGGACGGGCTCCTCGGCCCGAGCAGGCGGCTCGTCCACCACGGGAGAGTCTGCAGGCGCGTCGAGGGGGGCAGGCTCCTCGAACGGTGGCGGTGGCTCCTCGGCAGGTGGTTGCACGTCCGCCGGTGGCGGCTCAACCGGTGGGGGCACTTCGTCGGCGGGGGCCGGAGCTGGTCCCTCCGCTGGAGGAGCCTCGTCCGGCGGCGGCGCCACGTCGGGCGGCGGATCCGGCACGGGCTCCGGCGGCAACTGGGGCTCCTCGACGGGTGGCGCCTCCTGGCGGATGGGTGGATTCTCCTGCGGCGGTGACTCTTGGCGCCCGCCGCCCAGGAGCCCCTGGAGGGGACCGGGCACGACGCCCTCGATGTCCTCACGCAACCCGTCGATACGCTCCTGGCCAGGGATCGGAATCGGCAGGTTGGGAAGGAGCCCCGGCCGATCGCGCTGGGGTGGCGGTGCCTGACCGGGCTGAGGCAAGGACTCGCCGCGGAGAAGCCCACCGAGAATGTTGGGCACCAGCTGCTCGAGCTGGGGTGCGCCCAGCGAGACGCGCGGAACGCCCCACGGCCCGCTGGCGTGAATCGGAAGAGGGAAGATGCGGTAGTCGGGATAGCTCTCGGAGACGGGGAACGCGACGCCGCCGGCGACGCTGCTCATCAGCTCGCCGAGGCGGGGCAGGAGGGAATTGAGGCCGAGCGTGAAGTCGAGCTCCTGGCGCCCGGCGTGGAGCACGTCGCCGGTGGCCGTCAGAATGACGAAGTTCCCGCGGACCCAGAAGGGGGCATCACGTTCGAGGACGAAGCGGTCCCCCCGAGCCTGGAGCGTGAGTCCTCCCTCGAAGAACTGGAGTTGCCGGACGACATCGACGCGGGTGAGATCGGCGATCTGCGTCAGTATGGGGACGTTGTTGAATCCGCCGTCGGCCAGACGCAGCTGGATGACACCGTCTTCCGGTAAGAGTGCGCCCCCCGACCGGACATCGATCTGGTCAATGATGAACGAGCCCGTCACCTTCTGCGCGAGACCCGGTGCGAAGGTCTGGAGGAGCGGGTCGAGGTCCGTCTGGGTGAGCGTGAGATCGGCGTCATAGGTGCCGGGCGTGCCGGGGCCCGCGCTGAAGAGGCGAATGGAGCCGTCGAGCTGCCCCGTGTGGTTCGGCCCGGCGAGCCGGGCGGTGAAGGGGGCGATGTCGATCTGGCGCCCCCGCCACGTGAACTCGGCGCGTGGCTCAAGCATGACGACGGTGTTGAGCGTCAGGCGCTCGAACGTGAGACGGCCGCTCAGGTTCATCTCGCCCGCGTCGGGGATGGGCGGGAGGGTCGCGGGCCCGGCCGGCGCGTCGCCCGCCGGCGGGGGGGCCTGGCTGCCGCCCATCATCTCATAGAGAGGTGTGATATTCACATCCCCGCCGGAGATGGTGATCTGCGAATCACCACCCGCGCGGCGGATGTCGGCGTCGATGGTGATGGGCTGCGGAGCCTGGCTGCCCAAACGTGTGGCAATGCGCGTGCCGGTCGCCTGGATCGACTCGGCGTCCATGGCGATGCTGTTGGAGATCTCCACGGCGGCTCCCTCGCCGTTGACGCTGAGGTTTGAGAGCGTCAACTGACCCTGCGCGGTGAGTGCCTCGGACTGGGGGTCGAAGGTGATGGTCTGGCGGCCGTCGGCGATCATGCGCCCGGCGACGTCGGCGTTGACCGCGCCGAGGGCGGCGAGGAACTGGCCGATGGCGGCTTGCTGAAGGGTGACCTCGCCCTGGCCGCGGCGCGACTCGAGGTCGAGGTCGGCCGTGACGCTGAAGGAGCCCGCGGGCGATCCGGCACGCTGGAG
>JABWBI010000114.1 GCA_013360565.1 Candidatus Sumerlaeia bacterium
TGCCGTCACTGACCCCGGTCCGCCTCCCTCCGAAAACCGCGAAGCCGCCCAGGAGACTGGGCGGCTTCGGCCATTCCGGGGGGTGCCGGCCATCAGCGAGGCGCGGCCTCGCTTCGCCGGTGGCGCAGCGCGCGCCGCTGCAGGCGGAAGACGTGGTGGATGATCCGGTCACGGTCTTCCTCGGCGATCTCGGTGAACTGGGCCTGAATCAGGTGGCCGGCCGGCTGATGTGCCCGCGGCAGGTGCTGCACGCGCACCACGTCCCCCAGGCACACGATCGAGCGGTAGGGGTAGCGCTGCAGGTCGAATGTGAGGCGCAGCTTCGTTCCCTGAGCGAAGCGCTCCTCGCTCTCGAACGCCACACCCGAGCCGGAGATGTTCAGCACGTGGCACCGGTGCTCGGGCCTGGTGGGCACCGCACGCCCCTCCTGGAGAGCGATGAGATGGTCGACCTTCTCGCGGAGGTCGGCCAGCATCTGATGGAAGCTCGACAGGACCGCGTCGAGCCGATCGGAGGTCTCGTCTCCGCTCCAGGCGGGCTCAGGCTCAGCCGGGTCCGACAGCGTTTCCATCGGCTGGCTGTGGATGCGCGTGGCGAGGGCGGTGGCCTCCTCGCCGGTCAGGGGGGTGCAGCGGAAGGTCATTGAGGTGTCCACCCGCGTGTGGCTCCGGCGCTCGAGCACCTCCGCCACCAGCCGCCGCTGCGAGGGCTGCACCTCCGTCAACGTCACCGGCAGCGCGATCGCGCCGTCCGCCGATGGCCACGACATCTCCAGCGCCGAGACCGCCCCGATGCCCGAGAGGGCCTCGGCCGACGAGGGCAGCGCGCTCAGCACGAGCCTGCGCCCCTGCGCCTCGGCCACGGTGGCGGCGACGGTGCAGCTGTCCGCCGCGTGGACATCCATCGGCTGGAGCGTCACACGTGTCTGCGGGGGAGGCATGAGCGGGATCATGAGAGGACCTCAGGAGGCGGCGCACAGCGCCGGAGATTCCGCGGCGAGGACGGCCTGCAGCGCGTCGAGGATGTCCGGATCATAGTGCACGCCCCGCGTCCGCTCAAATTCGTTCAGTGCGTAGGCCTGGCCCATCGCTCTGCGGTAGACCCGCGTCGTCGTCATCGCGTCGTAGGCATCGGCGACCGCCACGATCCGCGCGAGCAGATGAATCTGATCGCCGCGGAGGCCGTCGGGGTAGCCTGAGCCGTCGAGCCGCTCGTGGTGATGACGGATGATCCTGCGTTCGGCTGGGATCAGGTTGAGTGGCTCGACGATCGACTCGCCGACCACCGGGTGAGTCTTGATGACGTCGAACTCGGCGGCGGTCAGGCGGTCGGGTTTCAGGAGAATCGAGTCGCGGACGGCGATCTTCCCGATGTCGTGGAGCAGCGAGGCAAACTGGATCGACTCGATGTCGGCGTCGGGCAGGCCCATCGTCCGCGCGATGGCGACGGCCACCTGGGTCACCCGCTTTGAGTGCTCCTTCGTGTAGGGGTCCTTGGCCTCGATGGTCGACACGAGCGTCGTGAGCGTGTCGACCAGATTGCAGTAGATCGACTCGTAGAGCGCGTTGTTCTCCACCCGGATGGCCGCCTTCTGCGCCAGCGACTGCATCAGCGTGAACTCCTCCGCCGTGAAGTCGCCGCCCCCCGCCCGCTCGGCGACGTTGAGCACACCCAGCACCTCGCCGGATATGACGAGGGGGACGCAGATGAACGAGGGGCTGCTGTAGACGGCGGGGCGGTCAGGGAAGGCGGGGACGGTGTTCGTCCGCGTGACGAGCAGAGGGGTGCGTGTCTCGGCGACGGCCCCCGCGATGCCCGAGCCGAGGGGGACGCGCGTCTCCCGCGCGACATGCTCGCTGAGGCCGAGGGAGGCCCGGATGGTGAGGGCCGCGCCGTCGGGTGTCAGGAGCATCAGTGAGACGCGCTGGCCGCCGGTGAGCTCGGCGGCGAGGTCGACCACATGGCGGAACAAGGACTCGTTGTCCTCCGTCGAGCCGATGACCTCGCTGATGCGATTGTGATTCATCAGCTCGCGCAGCTTGTCGTTGAGGCGCTGGTTGAGCCGCTGGATGACCGCCAGCTTGTTCGCCTCGGTCATCAGCCGCTGGTTCTCCTCGATGAGACGCCGCTCCTCGAGGGCCCGGGAGACCGACCGCTCGAGGACCTCGCGCTTGAAGGGTTTGGTGAGAAACTCGATCGCGCCCGCCTTGATGGCCTGGATCGCCTTGTCGACCGACGGATACCCCGTGACGAGGATCACCGGCGTCAGCGGGCTCAGCTCCTTGCTCCGCCGAAGCACCTCGAGCCCGTCCATGTCGGGCAGCACCAGGTCGGTGATGAGCAGATCGATTGTCCCCAGGCCCAGGATCTCCACGGCCGCCTCGCCGCTCTCCGCGGTCAGCGGACGGTGGCCCATCGACTCGATCATCGCTGCCACCATCTCGCGGATCCCCGCGTGGTCGTCGGCGATCAGGATCTGCGAGACGCCGTTGAGGCTCACCGGGGACCCTCCGCGCCGCTCTGACCCGTCGCCTCGGCGAGGCGGCGCCGTGCGCTCTCGAACTCCGGGTCGCTCAGGACGCCGCGCCGGTGCAGGTCCTCCAGGAGGTCGAGCTTCGCGCTGTAGCGCGAGCGCGGTGTCTCGGCCTGCGCCGCGTAGGGCTTCAGGGCCAAAGGGGGCTGCGGCAGAAAGACCTGGCGCGCCTCCCCGCGCCGCGCGCGCATCTCGGCGTCGAGGGCGGTGAAGTCGCGCGTGATCGCCTCGAACTGGCGACGGAGCTCGCCGACCTCGTCCTCGAGCTCGGAGACGCGGTCGATCAGACGCCGGTTCTCGCGCCGCAGCTGCAGCTGCTCGGCCGCCCGCTGCACCACGAGCTTCACCTCTCCGAGCAGGAAGGGCTTGGTGATGTAGTCGAACGCGCCGAGCTGGACCGCCTCGAGCGTCGTCTGGAGGCTCGAGTAGCCGGTGATGATGATCACCATCGTCTCGGGCGCACGTGCGTGGATCTCGCGCAGCAGATCGAGTCCCGTCACGTCCGGCATCTTGATGTCGGTGATCACGATGTCCGGCGTGTGCCCGGCCAGGTGCGCCTGCGCCTCCACGCTCGAGGTGAATGAGCGCACGGCGAGGCCCTCCTGCTGGAACACCTCGTCCAGCAGGGAGACGATGTACCGGTCATCGTCGACGATCACAAGGGAGGTCGGCCACGCGTCCACGCCGCTGTCCTCCACGGGCTCGCTGGGGCTCGCCAAGCTCAAGGCCAAGGGTCGTCCAATCTGTCAGGCAGGCGCGGGCCGCCTCCGTCACAGAGGCGCCCACTTCGTCGGTCACTCTATCGACCGTTCGCGAGCGCCACTTGACGGGAAACCCGTCCGCGCGCGGGTGCCACTGCCTGTTTTCGAGACTTTCTCTCCCTCGGGCCTCAACCCGCGCCATCTCAGGATTTGGCGTTGCAACTCCGTGGCCGCTCTCCGATGGTCAGCGGTATTTCTCGCCCCTCACCGCGAGCTCCATGCCCGATCCCCCTGCCATCCCCGTCCGCCCCTGGCATCACCTCATCCTGGGGACCTCGGTCGCGGTTCTCCACATGCTCTATTACCTGGGCTGGAGCATGGATGATCCGTATATCACCTACCGTTACCTTGAGCACTGGGTCACGGGCCAGGGCCTCGTCTACAACGTCGGCGATCCGCCCGTGGAGGGCTTCTCGAACTTCCTCTGGATGGTTCTCCTCGTCCCCTGGCGGTTGGCCCTCGGGATGGACTGGGTCAGCACCGGGGCACGCCTCTGGGGCTTCGCGCTCGCACTCGCCACGGGGCCGCTGCTCGCCCTCACCTGGCAGCGCACGGGCCCGCCGGCCAAGGACGCCGCTCCCCTCTGGCGCTGGCTTCCTCTTCACACCTGGGCACTCTCGGGGCCCGCGATGTTCTGGGCGGTGGGTGAGCTCGAGGCCCCGCTCGCGGCCTTCCTCATGACCGTCCTTCTCTTCGGCATCGGCGCGCACTGGGATCACCGGCTCCGGACGGCGCCCCTCATGGCGCTGGTCCTCCTCGCGCTCGCGATGACGCGCCCGGAGGGGGCCATGTACGGCGTCGCGCTCTTCGCCGCGGGCCTCACGCGGTGGGGGCGCATGGACGCCCCGCAGCGCCGCGCGTGGATCTTCACCGGCGCTCTGTTCGCCAGCGGCGTCGCGCTCTACACCCTCTGGCGCTGGCACATGTTCGGCTCGCTTCTGCCCAACACCTTTCATGCGAAGGTCGGCGGCTCGCCGCTCACGCGCCTCCTGCGCGGCTTCGAGCACGATCTGCACCTTGTCACGGTGACGGCCGGTCTCCCCGTCTGGGCCCTTCTCGGCCTGTGGGCCTGGCCCCGCGGCGCGGCGGTCCGCGCGGCCGCGCTCTTCGCCGCCGTGCAATTTGCCTTCATCACCTACGTCGGTGGCGACTGGATGCCCGGCGGCCGCTTTCTCGTCCCCGTCGTCCCGTGTCTCCTCCTCTTGGCCACCGCCGGCATGCGCCGCTCCTGGGATGGACTGACCTCCGTCACCAAGAAGCGCGCCCTGCGCGATCTCCTGATCCTCGCGCTGCTCGTCTGGGTCGGCGCGTCGCTCATCGCCGAGCGGATCGAGACCCGTCTCGTCGTCACCCTTCTGCGCACGGGCGAGCTGCACCGCCCTCTCTTCGAGGCCGCCGAGTGGATCGAGCGCCACGCCGAGCCCGAGGACACGCTCGCGGGCGAGGAGGCCGGCTTCGTCCCGTTTGTCACCGGACGGCGCTTCCTCGACCTCCTCGCGCTCAACGACCGCCACCTGGCCTCGCTCGACGGAGACTTCCACTCGAAGATGGATGTCTCATACGTCGTCGACCGGTGGCGGCCCGACTGGATCATCCTGCTGACTCTCCCGGATGACCCCGCGCCGGGCCAGCCGGCGACGGCCCTGCTCGCCCAGAGCGAAGCGTTTCAGTCGAGCTACACCGAGGTGCATCAGATTCCGCGTCTCGGCGGCGAGCAGGTGGCACGGATCTATCAGAGGACGGCAGACCAGGAGCCATGAGAGCGATCACCGCCAGCCTGGTGACACTCGGCACGCTCGCCGCCGCCCAGCCCATCTCTCTCGATCCGGCCACCTCTGTCACGATCGAGAACCGCTCCTTCGCCCTCGCGCTCGGCGTGATCCAGCGCGATCTGGGCGTCCACATCGATCTGCGGGGCGACGCCGCGAGCCAGGAGATCGCACACTTCTCCATCCGTGACGCGACGCTGGCCGACCTCCTCGTGGAGCTCGAGCGCCAGCTCGACTGGGTCGCGTACCGTGATGACTCGATGCACCCCTCGTTCATCGAGCTCTACACCTTCGAGCAGTTCTGCCGGCTCTGTGACTCCAGCGGGATCATCCACGGCCGGGAGGGCCTCGCGAACGTCGGCGCCAGGCCCAACGCTCCGCGCACCGGACGGCCCGGGGAGCTGACCGCCGCGGACGTCGGCCTGCCTCTCACCGCGACACCCGGCCAGGTCCAGGCCGCCATCGACGGCCGCCATGCGCGCCTGGAGGCCCTGCGCCGCCAGCAGAGCAATCCTCTCTCGGGGCTCAGTCTCGCCACGGTCCAGACACCCGGGGTCGCCTCTGCCGAGGAGCCCGCTCCTCCCGTGACCCTGCCGCCATTGCCCCGGGCGGCGGCTGATCATCCCTCGCGCGAAACCGTCCGCGAGATCCGTGACCTGATTCTCCTGACGGTTCAGCCCCTTCCCGGGCTTCCGTTCGACTGAGACTCCATCGCGCGCGACTCGAGCACGGCTCGCCGCACGAGCCACGCGATGACCCCGAGCCCGGCGACGAACAGCACCAGGAACAGGACCATTGGGCTCCACTGCCAGCGCACCGGCTCCGCCGTGATGTCCAGGTGCGGTGCCAGCTCGGCCGACTGGGCGATCTGGCGGCTGATCGCATTGAGCCCGAGCACCAAGACCTGCATTGCCGCGACCGCCACGCCCGCTCCAAAGCTCACCGGCCGGCCACGCAGCGTGAACAGTGCGACGGCGACGGCTCCGGGAGCGAGGGCCGTCGACACCGCGAAGATCACACCGGGAAACGCCAGCAGGGCGCTCCGGGACGTCTCGGGCATGACGCCGAAGATGTACCACGAGCCGAAGACGGCAAAGCCGGCCAGCCCTGCCACGTGCACCGGCAGCGCCAGCCGCGCCGCCGACTGGCGATACACCTCGCTCTCTCTCCGCGCCAGGGCGCCCGCGTCGAAGACCATGTGCACCGCGACCGTGGTGAAGGCGAGGCTGAAGAACATGAGGAATCGCGGCAGCAGAGTGGGGTCGCCGGAGTTCATCGCCACCCCTGTCACGGCCCCGGCCACCTGCGTGCGCTGCCAGATGGCCGGCCAGTCCTGCAGATTGGTCATCAGACTGAAGCCGTTGGCGAAGACGAAACCGATGGCGATGAAGAGCGCCGCCACCAGCCAGCCGGCGAGCACCCGGGCTCCCCGGAGCTGCGTCTCACCGCCCCTGAGCCCGTGGGCGACCCAGTACGCGCCGTAGTAGGCGAGGATGAGCAGCGCGATGATGCTCAGCCACGGCCACGCGATCAGAATGGTCGCCGGGTAGAACACCCGGTAGTGTGTCACCTGCGTGAAGAGCAGCGGCACGATGCCGAGGTTCACGCCGAACGCGATGATCACCGGCATCTGGCGCAGAAGCCGTGCCGACCAGCGGCGCGCCTGCTCGCCGCCGAACGCCTGGAGGAGCATCGCGAGCAGGACTCCCGCGTACCACAGATTCATCGGCACCGCGTGCAGCGTGAAACCGAGGACCTTGAAGAGCATCAGGAACCACGGCGCGGCCGGGTAGCCGCCCGAGCCCAGCGTGGCGACGAGATCCTGGGGGTTCACCGTCTCCATCGGTCACTCGCCTCCCTCGGCGCTGGCCGGGCCGAAGCGCATCCCCGCCGGGAAGGGCGGCCGGACCGACTCGATCCACTCCGCCAGCACCTGAGACTCCTCGGGCGTCCCGGCGAACGGCGGCATGTAGTGGTGGAACAGCTCGGGCGAGGTCACGACGTCGTGGATCATCTCGGGGGCCCAGCCGATGGTCACGTGCGGGATCGCCGACAGGCCCGTGTCCGTCGCGTGGCAGTCGTTGCAGTGGTGCATGAACAGAATCTCGCCGGCCTCGATGCGCTGCGGCGGAGGCAGGTCGAGCAGGCGCCGCTCGTCGATCCGGGTGCCGTCCATCACCTGCGGGAACTTCGCCGCGATCAGCGCCCGCGTCCACGGGCCGCTCTCGAGAAACCCCGCCGCGCGGTGGCCCGGAATCTCGCTGGCCAGGATGTTCGAGCTCATCACCACGTTGTGCACGATGTAGGGCTTGCGCACCGCCTCGCGCACGAACTCGCCGACGGTCACCGCGACGATGCCGAACATGAGGAAGAGGACTCCGAAGCCCGGCGTCAGCCAGGCGGGGTTGCGGTACGGGCCGAAGTAGAGCATTGCGAAGACGGCCACCGTCACGGCGAAGAGGATCGCCATGAAGATGTTGAGCGCAGGCGCCTTCATCAGCGCCGCCACCGACGACTCGGGCAGATTCGCGAACCACCCCGCGCCGCCGGCAACGATCAGCACCGCGCCGAGCAGCGCGGGCCGCGCCGACCGTCTGCCGATGATCTCGCGCAGCGCACTGCTCGGCGAGCAGATCGAGGCGTGGAAGTAGACGTACATCGACGCCAGGAGCAGCGACCCGCCCGTCCGCGCCAGCACCTGGGGCGCGAACTGCGGATTGAAGAACCCGTTCCAGAAGCCGCCCCGCTCGGGCCAGTTGCCTGAGTTGAGCATGAACCCCGTGATCCCCGTGATGAGGACGAGGCTCACCCACGCGGCGAAGGCGTAGACGCCGGCGAAGAGGACATGCGTCCGCGGCGTCACGCGGCCCCAGAAGTACAGAAAGAGAAAGGCCGCCGCGAGCTCGATGACGAAGAACACGTACTCCATGGCCCAGCCGAAGACGAACGTGTGGATGAGCACCTCCGTCGCCAGGGGCGAGGCGAGGCCGATCGTCCACCAGATGCCGACGCCCGTGATCGCGCCGAAGACGACCGTCAGCAGGACGAAGAAGCGGGCGTGCCGGTGGAGGTAGTCGAGGTACTCACGGTTGCTTGTCCGGTGGGCGTGCCGCGTCTCGACGAAGAGGAAGAGCCCGCCGCCGACGGCGTAGTGCGAGACGAGGACATGGACGACCGCGATGAAGGCGATCAGCATCGGCGAGGTCAGGTGCGGAACGTACCACCAGGGGTAGTGCATGTGGCCTCCACCCGCGCCCCGAGCGGCGCGAGTCTGTGAAAATAGGCACAGACGGGGGCCCTGTCAAGAACCGTCGCCGCTTGCCTCGGCGCTTCGGGTTTCGCACCATCCCGCCCGTGCCCCGCCCCATCGTCCTCATCGCCCTCCTCTTCATCGCCGGCCTCGTCGCCGGTGTCGCGGTCCCCGTCCTCGGGGGATGGACAGCCCTCGCGGCGGCCACGGTCTGCCTGGCCACGGCCGCGGGGGCCATTCGCCGGCGCGAGCTCGATCCTGGCTCTCGCTGGGTGCTTCTCGCCGTGCTGCCTCTTGGTCTGTGGCAGGGCGCCCGCATCGAGTCGGGCTGGCGCGAGGCGCAGGCCGCCCTC